>CAYSDO010000031.1:15684-21246 GCA_964429665.1 uncultured Bifidobacterium sp. | reverse complement strand
CTTCGAGGAAAGAGAATTTGTCCGTCACGGGTCCATGCTGGCACGTTTGATCCGCCGCCGGGGTTTTGAGCATCACCGTAAGTCGCGGCGAACCACATGGCGTTATTTTCAGTGAGCACGCGATGCTCGGATCCGTCTGGGCGACCAATGCAAACGTCCGACCAATCGTGGCCCGGATCGGTTTTGGACTGGCAATCCTGATAGAGCACCCATTGACCGTCCGGCGACCAGTTCGTTCCGAAGTAGAGATGGTCAGGATGAGCCGCAACACGCACACGGTTCGTGCCGAGGCTGTCGCTCGTCCAAACCTGGTAACCTTGAGGGCTGGCGAGATGGTAAGCTACGCGACGGCCATCCGGGCTCAGGCTCAAGCCGTAAGGCAGCCCTTCGCCAATCTTGGTGAACTCCTTGGCGTCGCTCCCATCCAGGTTCATGTTGAAAATCTGGCCGCCCTGATCGCGCACCACCTGAACCAATAATCTGTCGTCACTCACCAGCAACGCCGGTGTGTAAAAGACCGCCAGCCGGTCGCGTTTTGCGATCTCCGTCAACGTGTCGCGTTCGAGATCGTAGATCCAGAGATGCGTCGGTGTTTTGTGGTAATATTCCCCGAACGGACGGCCAGGTCCATCACGTCGCGCCTCCATGCTGAGAAAAATCACCCGATTGCCGTCAGAAAGGAATGGGCCTGGTTGCCATGTGACCTGGCCTGGCACTTTGAAATCGAAGTAACGGAGACTCGTGCCGTCAGCATTGATCAAAGCAGTGCGTCCTTGCGATGTGAAGAAGAGACGGGCTGGATGTTTCGAGGTGGCGCGGCTTTTGCCAGCACCCTGGCATCCAGGAAGGCAAACCATCGCCGAAGCAGCGGCACCCAGTGCGATGAAGTGGCGACGATTTAGTTTTGTGGGCATGGTCAATTTGCTGCTTGCTGGTTCATCTCACAATCTGGAACAGACGACCGTCGCCTGGGGCGAGTGTGATCTCCGCTGTCCGCTTTTTGCCGAGAGATGTTCCGCGCGACCATTTTCCCGTGGTGCGATCAAGCTCCTGAATCTTGCGCCCGGGAATGGAGAAGGTCAGCGTGGTGGAAGCAGGTTGCGTGTAGTTCCGGTTGACGATCATGAATGCGGATGGCTTTGAGCCATTACCGAACAGGCCGAGAACAAATTCGCCTCCGCCGGAGATTTGCACGGGGCATTTGGCAGGGATCGCCTCCGCACCGTACGGCAACGGCGATGTGTGGTAAGCGCCCAGCGAATCCAGCTTCATCAACGTCGGAGCGAAACCGGCCATCTCCTTGTTGAGCGTGACAACGGGCGACAACAGCGGCATTGGCTTTCCGTCCACGTAAAGTCCGTTGTAAGCCTCCGGCCCCCAGTAGGTGAAATAGCTGATGCCGCGCCCTCCGTAAGCCATGGTGGTGAAAACAAGCCAGCGAAGTTCCTCGGCGTTGGGAAGCCGCCAGGATTTCTCGATGGTGTCCGCCTGGATGATGTTCAGGAACGGCTTCTTCGCCTCCAACGCCGCCAGACGGATCAGCGCGAGATTCAGAAAGTATTGTTTGCCATCGTTTCGCGAGCCGTCCGCCTTGGGCTTGAGGAAATGGTAGTGGTCGTAGCTGATCAAATCGGGTTTCACGATCTCGACGAACTGTTTCAGGTGTTCGCGATAACGGAGCACGGTCTTGTCGCTCGTGTCCACTCCGGCGAAATCAAGGGGATAACCGACCCTGGCCCGCTCCGCCGCATCAGCGCTCACGCCGAGCTGCTGCTCGTTGGCGTAGGTGGGAAACAGATTGATGTAGGCAAGGTGCGCGGGGTCACGTTCGCGCAGGTAGGCCACCAGTCTGCCCAGGCCTGGAAAAGCCCCCGCGCCCGGCTCGTCGGTGAGAAAATACGCCTCCAATGCCGGATGATTTTTCACGCGCTCAACAAGCGCGTCTAGTTCGGCGCGCTTGGCGGCATCATTGAGCGTGTCCGGATTCAATAACGGACTCGACAACATGGCGCGCAATCCGTGCTTTGCCGCCACATCCAGGCCCTCGGGGGGTGTCCACGTCATGTTGAATCCCTCTGCGGCGACGTGTGCGAGATTTTCGTCCGTGGCCGGTGGCGGACACCAGAAGGTGATGATGAATTGTTTTTGGTTCCAGTGCGTGTCAACGGCCTTTGACCCGGCCTGAGCGCAGGTGCAGGCATTTCCCAACAAGAGCGCCGCGAGTATCCATTGTTTCATAATCAAATTGTGAATGTAGCTCGCCGGACTGTACGAGTGCCGTTTCTCTGGGCATAGCAAAAAGCATTCAAGCTTCACCGGTCGGGTGTGATCAAAGCCGGGTGAGGCCCGGAGTGTGGCCGTCCCCGTCCCCGGCAACGTCGCGCGCAGGCAAGCACGACACGTTGGGCGTTCCCAAACGGAACTGCTCGGATAGGAGCTGGTGCAGGACCCAACAAGGTCCACACTCACCACGCGGCGACACCCGGTCGACAACGCCTCACGCCACGGACGCCAGGATGGAACCAAAAGGAAAAAGCATTTAAGAGAAAGTGACCGGACGCTGCCGTCACGGACCGTCGGGAAGAAAAACTTCCCTTGCGCTCACCGCTGCCGCGCGCCACTCCGCTTCACTCCGTTGCGCTCCGTGCGTTGAACGTCGCCACGCAAAACAACCTTGTTTCAACCCCTCAACCCTGTTGACAACCCTCATAGGCGCTGCAGCGCATGGTGTGCATTTCCTCATACCATCTAAATCTGTGACATCACTCGCAACGCCAGTGCCGCGCCAGTGATAATCCCAATGACTCCGCCAACCAAAATGCTCCATCGAACTCGCGATGCGAGTAAAAAACTTCCAACAAGAAGGCCAACCAAACAGGCGGCTAGAATCCAGAGCGGAAAAGCAAGAAACGCGAGCGGTGCGCCGAGCCAACAAGAAACCGCAGCTAGCCCGATGAAAGCTGCTCCTCCGGCAGCTAGCGCGTTTCTTCCTCGCAGTGAAAGTTGTGGACTCATGGCGCAGCACACCTAACAAGAAGTCCGCCAAACCCAAGTTTGGCCCAGCACGGGGTGGTTTGGCCTAGTGCGTTGGTTCATGGTTCGATTTAAGGCTCACGGCTGGTTTCTGCAAGTTATTTGTCCGGCCGGTTTTGTTGTTCGCCGTCAGTTCACCAGAGCAACTCTCGCCAGTGTCGCACTTCGCCTTGAGCTAAACGACGTAAACAGTTCACTGTTGAAAAAACGAGCGGGCATGGAGTGACACACGTTTTCAACTCCATGCCCGCCCCTTCCGCACGGAAGGTAATGCCAGCCTGAATTCTCACATCGCGTTAAGCGCTGCAATTTTTTTGGCTGACGTGGACAATGTACCCGGCGAATGGCGTAAGGCAAAACGTTTTTGCTCACATGCTCATGCGGACGATTGTTTCATAACACTTCAACTGGACATTTTGGCAAAGCGTCCAGAAATGCCTGTCCGTATTGTTTCGCGAGAATGCGGTTGTCCAGAATCACCACGATGCCCTTGTCCGTCTTGGTCCGGATCAACCGCCCCACACCCTGGCGAAATTTCAAGATTGCCTCGGGCAACGAGAATTCTCCGAAGGAATTTCCGCCACGCGCTTCAATCGCCTCGATGCGCGCTTCAATAAGCGGATGGTCAGGCACGGCGAACGGAAGTCTCGTGATAATGACGTTGCTCAAAGCCTCGCCAGGCACATCCACGCCCTGCCAGAAGCTGTCCGTACCGAAGAGTACCGAGTTCACGTCGTCTTTGAACTTTTCCAGCATGGTTGAACGCGGCGTGCCCGTGCCTTGCACGAAAAGTGCGAGGCCGAGATCGTCAAAGAAGCGTTGCATTCTTCCAGCCAGTTCCTGCATGAGCTTGTAACTGGTAAAGAGGACGAAAGCCTTGCCGTGGGTTTGCCGGATGAAATGCTCGATCCACTTTTCCAAAGCGTCGGCGTAACCGGCATCACGCGGGTCCGGCATCTTCTTTACCGTGAACAGTTTCATCTGCTTCTCGTATTCGAACGGTGTGCCGACCTGCAACATCGTGGCCGATTCGGCACCTACACGTTGGGTGAAATAGTTCAGGCCAGACTGGTCGTTGGGTTTTCGAGGCTTGCGCGTTGTGCGTTTGGCAACCTCCTCGTTCTCGGCTGAACTTTGAATCATGGTCTTCCCACCCGGCACCGATACTGAAAGCGTCGCACTCGTCATCACGATACTTGTGTCACTCCCAAACAACCGCCGCCGAAGATAATCCGCCACATCCACAGGCGCGGCATTAAGCGAAAGGTTACGCTGGGTTTTTCCCGTGCGCTCCACCCAATAGACATGCTCAGGCGCGCTCTGACTCAGAAACTCAGCCACCTCGATTTTAAGTTCACCCAGTCTCCGATTGCATTCCACCAGCTCCTGCCCGATGTCTTTGTCGTCGCTCAATTTGACCAGTTCACTTACCGCTTCACGCAACCGCTGGATCGGCAGGGTAACGTTGTCTTTGACCAGTTCTGCACGGCGGATGCGCAGTTCCTTCCACTCGCGCCTTTTTTGCGAAGCGGTGCGACCTCGAGCACCGTAGCTTTCCGGCTGGCTTTGTTGCTGGTTCATTTCCTCACACGCGGCTTCTACGCTCTCGAAGAATTTGTCCGACTCGCTCAAGATGTCCGCCACCAGCTTCACGGAGTTTCCGCTGCGCAACGTGGCGAGCAGGCCCTTTTCTGTGCGTGGATTCCACAGGCGGTTCAGTGCATAACGCACCTGACCGCTCGACACGCTCAATCCGATGTGCCTCGACGCCACGCTTTCCATCGTGTGCGCCTCGTCGAAGATCACGAAGTCGTTCTTGAACAGGATGCCACCCTCCTGCTCTTCGTCCACGCCGCCGAGCAACGTGAAGAACAACGTGTGGTTCAACACAAGCACATCCGACGACAGGATTCGATTGCGCGCACGCTGAAAAAAACAGATGCCGTGGTCCTTGCTGAAATCCGACTGGTAACCACACACTTTCGGCGAACACAATCCGCGCTCGGAGCAGACCTGCGACCAGACTTTCAGGTCGGGTTCGATCTCAAAGTCCGAAAGGCTGCCGTCCTTGGTTTCCTTGGACCATTCGTAGATGCGCTGTAATTCCTCCGCCTCGGACGACGTGAACAGGTTGCCGCTTTGCTGCATTGCCTTTTGCAGCCGGCGCGTGCAGAGATAATTCGCGCGGCCCTTGAGCATCGTGAAAGCGAACTTCACCGGTTCAGGCAGTGAACCAAGCACTCCCGAGAGCAACGGCAGGTCTTTTTCCGTCAGTTGCTCCTGCAAGTTGATCGTGTGCGTCGAGACCACCGCCTTTTTCCTTTGCGAAACCGCGAACAGGATTGCCGGAATGAGATACGCAAGTGATTTTCCGACACCCGTACCCGCCTCCACCGCAAGATGGCTGCTGTTCTGCAACGCCCGTGCCACCGCCATGGCCATTTCCTGCTGCTGCGGGCGGAACTCGAAATTGCTCGCCTTGGAAAGAATCCCCGACGGCGAAAAAATGTTCTCCACCTGCGCCACCAG
>CAYSDO010000031.1:0-15674 GCA_964429665.1 uncultured Bifidobacterium sp. | reverse complement strand
GATGTTCAACGATTGAAATCATTTGGTTCACTTCGTCACACTGACGCGGGGAGACTGGCAGAGGTTGGCGCACGAAACAAATCTTTGCGCGAACCGGCATTCTTTTCTTTCACTGGCCCGGGCCGGCTGCTAGATTCATTGCAGTCCTTGACAATCAGATAATCATCCGGCTATGAAGAAAATTTTCCTCGTGGATGACGACCCCATCTTGCTGCGGGTCTATAAACAGAAGTTGGCGTCGGGAGGCTTCGATGTGCTTACGGCCGCCGACGGACTTGAAGCGGTCAGAGCACTCAGCACAGGAAATCCCGATCTGGTCATACTTGACCTGATGATGCCCAAACTTTCCGGTGTGGACGTGCTAAAGTTCATCCGTTCGCATCCAAAGATCGCAAAAGTGCCGGTGATCGTAATGACGAACGCTTTCATGAGTGATCAAGCGCGTGCGGTCAATACCCTCGGCGTTGCGCGGGCCATCGTCAAAGGTGACTGCACTCCTGCACTGATGCTGGAGATCATTTGTCAGATACTCGGCGTGGAATCTTCTCCACCGGGGGCCGTTGAATCCAAAGCAGAAGCTCCAGCCAGCGCGGACGAAGCAACTGTTCCAGAGGCTGCCCTCCCCATGTCTCCGGAAGATATCCTCGAATCCACCCGGGCCACGCTTTCAGCATTGCGTGCGGCACATCAGGAATTTTTTCGCGACGACACACCCGCAGGCCGTGCGCATCATCTTCACCAGCTCTACAAGCAGGTGCATCATCTCACGTCCAACGCGGCGCTGGCGCATTGCCATCAGGTCTCGCTGTTGGGTGGCGCATTCGAGGCAATGACCTATGAATTGCTCGACAAGCCCCAGTTCATCAATCCATCCACCATCCGCACGATTGCGTCCGCAGTGGATATGCTTGCGGTACTGCTGGAAGATGCTCGTCAGACACAAAACCCTGAACCGCTCAACGCACAGGTGTTGATTGTAGATGATGACCCGCTGGCATTGCGCATCGCGCAAGTGGCCATGGGGCGCGCCAAACTCAACTCGCGCTCCACAGAGCGACCGCTGGAAGCGCTCGATATGATGTCAACCGCCCAGTACGATCTCATCCTGCTCGATGTGGAAATGCCCCAAATGACCGGCTTCGACCTGTGCCGCAAACTGCGCGGAATTCCCGGTTATGAAACCATTCCCGTCATCTACGTCACTTCTCACAGCCACTTCGAATCACGCGCCAAGAGCATTCTCGCGGGCGGAAATGATCTGATCGCCAAACCGGTCTTCCCCATCGAACTGGCTGTAAAATCCGTGTTGCACATCCTGAAACACCGCCGCGGCGCGATCGGATTGCCAGCAGAGCCGGTAGCATAGAGTTTTTTGCAAGCCCAACTTTGCAGTTTCCAGTCGGGCTTTAATAGTTCTTGCGAAATTTACGAACCGAAGCACGCAGGCGTGCGATAACCGATTTCCTGATGATGAAAGCAAAAACCTCGAACGCCTGCGCGCTGGTTCGTCACGAAGGAGATTCGCCTAGCGAACGCAGCACGTGCGGCTGGCGGCATCTCCTGATCAGCCGCCAGGATCAGGACAAAGACGTGGCAGCATGGGCGCACGCAGTGGACATAGACGGTGCCCGCGCGCATTTTCACAAACGCAGCACGGAGCTTTATTACGTCCTCGAAGGCGAAGGCACGGTGACGTTGGATGGCTCGGAGCATGTCGTACGCAAAGGTTCAGTCGTCCACATCCCGCCGGGCGTGGTGCACAGCGCCAAAGGCCGCGTGCGCGTGCTGGTGGTCGGCATTCCTGACATCGCAGAGGACGATCTTTTCTTTCCGGAGACGGATCAGTCGGATGGGTGCAAAGGAGATTCCAAGTGAGCGACACGATCCGTTGGGGAATTCTGGGCACGGGCAAGATCGCGCGCAAATTCGCGGATGGCTTGAAAGTTCTACCGGATGCAAAGCTGATGGCGGTCGGCTCGCGCACTGCCGCAGCCGCAGAGAGGTTTGGCGCGGAGTTCTGCGTCCCGCACTGTCACGCCAGCTACGAAGCGCTCGTTGCTGATCTGGAGGTGGACGTGATCTACGTGGCCACACCGCATTCCTGTCACAAGGAGAACACACTCCTGGCGCTGGCCGCAGGCAAGCCGGTTTTGTGCGAAAAGCCGTTCACAATCAACGCGCGCGAGGCGGAGCAGGTCATCACCTTTGCGCGCGAGAAAAAGGTCTTTCTCATGGAGGCCATGTGGACGCGGTGCTTCCCGTTGATGGCAAAACTGCGGGCATTGCTGGCGGCGAAAGTAATCGGCGAGACGCGCATGTTGACGGCAGACTTTGGATTTTGGGCGGAATATCACGAGGAAGAGCGGTTGTTCAATCGGGAGTTTGGTGGCGGCGCACTGCTGGATGTCGGCGTTTATCCGATCTCACTGGCTTCAATGATTTTTGGATCGCCTACGCGGATCGCCGGCCTTGCACACCTGGGCCGCACGGGCGTGGACGAAGAAGGGGCTATGATTCTTTCACACGCGCAAGGCCAGATGGCCGTGCTCTCCATGGCAATCCGGTTGGAGACGCCGCACGAGGCAATCATCCTCGGCACGAAGGGCCGCATTAAGATTCACGGCCCCTGGTGGCGGCCGACCGCAATGACCTTGACGCGCGAAGGGGTTGCGGATGAGGTCATGAAATTTCCACCGGCGGGAAACGGATATGAATATGAAGCAGTCGAGGCAATGAACTGTCTGCGCGCAGGAAAACTTGAAAGCGATGTGATGCCGCTGGATGAAACGCTGGCCGTCATGAAAACCATGGATCTCGTCCGTGCGCAATGGGGATTGAAATATCCGATGGATTAGGGCGCACGTATTCTGGCAAAGTGCGGCAGGCAATCCCGGACAAAAATACCAACACACCATTCGACCGGTATGAAACCTTCAAAAACAAATCGGCCAACATCAATTACACCTGCTGAAGGAGTAAGCCGGCGCAAAGCTCTCAAGAACGTGGCAGGACTCGGCGCCATGGTCGCCCTGTCAGGCTGCTCCCATCTTGGCGAAGGAAGGACGGCAAAAGGCCGAGGCAATCCGATCCAGCGCGAAAACGAAAGGCCCGGCACACGCGACTGGATGTTGCAGAACACGCGCATTGATCCAGCCACCAAGTATCGTTGTCCGTGGATCGAGGGGTATTGTTCGCGCACGAGTGTTCGCGCCGGTGAGACGATCAGTTTTCACGTGAGCACCAATCCAGCCTCCTCGTTCACGCTGGAGATTTACCGGATGGGTTATTACGGCGGAACAGGCGGGCGACACGTCAAGAGACTTGGGCCGTTTCCCGGGAAGGCGCAGCCAGATCCGATCATCGGACCAAACCGTGTGCGCGATTGCCAGTGGCCCGCTTGTGCCTCCCTCACTATTCCGCACGATTGGATGAGTGGTGTCTATATCGGCAAACTGACGGCGGAGCGCGAGCAGTTGCAAAGCTACGTCATCTTCATCGTTCGCGACGACCGCCGTGCTGATTTCATTTTTCAATGCTCCGACACGACCTGGCAGGCCTACAACCGCTGGCCGGATCAGTTCGCGCTCTACGACGATGGCAAAGACCAGTGGTATTGGGGAGGTGGAGTGGACGTCAGCTTCAACCGACCCTACGGAAAATATTGTCAAATCTTCGACGCACCGCTTTCCACGGGGTCAGGCGAATGGTTTCTTTGGGAATTTCCCCTCTCCTACTGGATGGAGTCCCAAGGCTACGATGTCACCTACATTTCAAACCTCGACACGCACACCGATCCGAAGGGACTGCTTCGGGCCAAAGGCTTTTTGTCCGTTGGCCACGACGAGTATTACTCGATCGAAATGTTTAACAACCTCAAGGCAATCATTGCCGCTGGCCGTAGCGTTGCCTTTCTTTCCGGTGACACGTGCTGCGGTCGCATCAACCCGCGTCCCGACAGTCGCGGGCTGGCGAACCGCATTTTCGGCCGGGTGGGTGTGTATGGACCGCCAGGAGGAATGCGCGATTTTGTGGCGATGAAAACACTCCCGCACGACCGGCCTTACGCGAACGAACTGGTCGGCGCGCATAGCACAGGAGTGGTGACCGGCGGCGCGGACTGGATTTGCACACAACCGGATCATTGGGTGTTTGCCGGCACAGGAATGAAACAAGGCGAAGGCATTCCCGGCCTCGTTGGCTGGGAGTGGCACGGCGATCCGGCAAATATTCCCGGGCTTCAAATCCTCGCCACCGGCCCGACACAAGACGCACCAGGAAAACTCAACGGCGGCATTTATACAGCGACCATTTATCCCGGGCCGAAAGGAAATTTCGTCTTTAATGCCTCAACCTGCTGGTGGGGCGATGGCATCTCCGAACCGCCAGGATATGTCCGGCCTTCGGTCTATACTTCACCCAAAGGCCCAGATGCCCGGGCACAGCAGATCACGCGGAACATTCTTGAACGGATGAGGCGCGGTTGAATGTCGAGTTGTTCTCGCCGCGACACTTTTGAATCACACAATCATCGCGGCGCTTGCAGCAGCTTTCGCATGGCGTCCATCAACACTTCCTCGACCTCAGGGGCCACGTTTGAGGAGGACGGGCCGGTCTCGTAACCGCCCTGGTCATACGCGATGGTTGTCCCGACGTACGCCGGCGCGTAATCGCCGTAACCCGCCACTGCCACAAACAAGTCCTTGCGGGCAGCCTTGGCCGCGAGTTGATACTCCACGAAGGGTTCACCCGGCAGATGGAGAATCCGCGCCGAACCCAGGCCAAGACATGCGATATCAATCTTGTGTCCATCGCGGCAACGTCTCAGCCATGCCAGACGGGGAGCATTGCCTTGTACAATGAATTCCTTGTCCCGTGCGGCAAGCTGCGCTTCCAGTTTCTCCAGCGACAGATGTTTGGCGGGAGGCAACGAAACCGATTCCACGCTCCAGGTCACATTGCTTGCGGCGATGGGTTGACGCCGCGTGGCTTCCCAGGCGCGGCGCATGCCGTCCGCGAGTCGCTCTGCAAGCACCACACGGTTTTCTGGCGAGCCGTCATTGTATTTGCCGGCACCGATATTCCCACCCGCGCCGTTGAAATGAATGTGCAACGCAAGTGGCGAGGTCATTTGCCTGAAGAAACGAGCCACGCCGGGGAAATCAGGATTTGGAATTCCAGTGCGGTAATAACTCTGAGGATGCGTTGCGTAATAACTCAGCACCGCGATGGGCTTCTCTCCGTTCCAAAAACTCACGAGCGATACGGCTGGATCAATCACACCCTCGGGCTCGGCCCGGACCTTGGGATCCGTGGTGGCCGTCCATCGCGTGTCACGGACCTTTCCGTCCGGCCCCAGTATGCGGCGGTTCGAGGCCACCTTTTCAACCCTGGCCTCACCCAGACCCAGATGGGTGATGAGTTGTGCGCGCGGCAGGGCTTGGCGAATGGAAGTCTCCAAGCTGGAAATCACCTGCCGTTGAAACCGTCCTTCATAAGGCCCGGCATCGAAGCCCGCCTGTTTAAGTATTTTCTCGGCGGAGAAGTCGCAGTCTGGCGCGTCATGCTGATGCAAGGAATGAACCGTGACACGTTGTGCCGAGGTTCCAGCGGCGCGTGCCAGTGCCTCCCGGAAGGCATCGTGGCCTTCATTGGCGATGCCGATCCAGTCAACTGCGCACAGGACGATCGGTTCACCGGCACCCAACAAAACGATCCCACGGGCACGCAGTCCAAGATCCCAGCGATTCGTGACATGGTCGTAAGCCATCATGTCACCGATGGGAGGCGTGGCATCCACATCAAACACGGCAAGACGCAGGCCTGCGTTGGTGGCATTGGCAAGTGCAGTCGATTCCGCAGCATTCGCGCCAGGAGCTAGAGTTAACAGCGCGCAAAAGACAAATAGGAAATGTCTGATCATGACCGAAGGTTAATCGTGTTGAAGTCCAGAATGCCAGTGCTGATAGTACCCAAGTAAAACTGCATACGTACATACGGAAAACGAATCATCGTGTCATTTTCTTTCCTTGATTTCCCCCGCGTTCGCCAGTTCCCTTGCTCCTGCTGGAATCAAACAGGAATTCATACCATGGCCTACAAAGACGTCACACCACCTACAGGCGGAAAAATCTCCATACAAGCCGGCAAACTCAAGGTGCCGGAGAACCCAATCGTTCCATTCATTCGTGGCGACGGCACCGGGCCGGACATCTGGGCGTCCAGCGTGCGCGTGTTTGATGCCGCAGTGCAGAAAGCATACGGTGGCAAGCGAAAGATTTCGTGGTTTGAGGTATTTGCAGGTGAAGCATCGAAGAACAAATTTGACAACTGGCTTCCCGATGACACGGTCGAAGCGTTCCGCGAATATCTTGTGGGCATCAAAGGCCCGCTCACCACGCCCGTCGGCGGCGGCATCCGATCGCTCAACGTTGCGCTGCGGCAGATGCTTGATCTCTACGTCTGCCTCCGTCCCGTGCAATGGTTTACCGGCGTGCCCTCACCCGTGAAGCATCCAGAGAAGGTGAACATGACCATCTTCCGGGAAAACACAGAGGACATTTACGCAGGAATTGATTACCAGGCCGGATCTGTCGAAGCCAAAAAGATACTGGAACTGCTGAAGAAGGAACTGCCCTCGGCTTTCAAAAAGATCCGTTTTGGCGTCGAGGCCATGGACAGCATCGGCATCGGCATCAAACCCGTGAGCAAGCCCGGCACGGAACGACTTGTCCGCTCCGCCATCGAATACGCCATTACGAACAAGCGCAAGAGCGTCACAATTGTTCACAAGGGCAACATCATGAAGTTCACCGAAGGTGCATTCCGGGATTGGGGGTACGAGCTCGCCAAAAGCGAATTCGGCGCGGTGGAGATTGATGGTGGTCCGTGGTGCAAAATTCCGGAAGGCAAGCCTGGCGCAGGGATCATCATCAAGGACGCCATCGCTGACATCACGTTGCAACAGGTGCTCACTCGCCCGACTGACTTCGACGTCATTGCGACGTTGAACTTGAACGGCGATTACCTGAGCGACGCGCTTGCGGCACAGGTGGGAGGCATCGGCATTGCACCCGGCGGAAATATCAATTACATCAGTGGCCACGCCATCTTCGAAGCCACTCACGGCACCGCTCCGAAGTATGCGGACAAGGATGTGGTGAACCCCGGCTCAGTCGTATTGTCCGGTGAGATGATGTTCCGTTACATGGGTTGGATGGAAGCGGCTGATCTGATTCTCAAAGGTCTCAACGGCGCCATCGGCAGCAAGCGCGTCACATACGACTTCGCTCGTCAGATGGAAGGTGCAACCGAGATCAAGTGCTCTGCGTTCGGCGATAACATCATCGCCCACATGTAAGCCTCGGCAGGTGTTTCAAAATCGCAGATTCAACAACGGGCAAGCGCGAGCTTGTCCGTTCTCGTTTTTACAGTGGTTTTTCATGTTCTCGCCGCAACATTTCATCATACTCGTCCCATGTTGCCGTTGACCAACGCCCAAATCCGCGAACTCAAATCCCGGGGACAGCTCCTCAAACCCACGCTCAAGGTGGGAAAGGAGGGACTCACCGCAGCATTCCTGACCGCGCTCGATGACGCCCTGAAGCACAACGAATTGCTCAAGGTGAAGTTTGCCGATCTTAAAGACCAAAAGAAGGAACTCGCCCCGCAACTCGCCGAGAAGACCGGCAGCCATCTTGTCATGCGAGTCGGAAACGTTGTCGTGCTTTATCGCCCCAAAGCAAGCGAGCCGGTTTCCAGTGTGGATTGAAGAAACATTATCGAGGACAAACCGCAGTGAAAGATTGCAAACTCAGGGAGTCGCTTCATCCCTTTCGGTGATAACCGATGGTCGTCATGCGACTATCAAGCTTGATGACCGAATAGCCCCAGGGCAGATAACGTTCGGGACCTTTGCGGTCGGGATGCTCCACCCTCCACGCAATCACATCCCAGCCGTCCGTGGTTTTCAAAACCTCCCATTCGACGCGATCAGTCCACTTTTCCTTTTGTTCCAACAAACGCTGCGCCGCTGCGATTTGCTCCCGGTAACGCCCTTGCGGGTCTTCGGGGTGCGCCATGCGGACATTCTGCCGGTTGCAACCCACGAGCAGCGCAAGGGCGAGAATAATGATTGATGTCCTGATCACATCTTTTTCATCGGCAATCTGCAAGACAGCTTGAGGTGTTGCACAGCAATACAGCGCGAGATCACTGTGTCAAAACGCGGAAGAATTCCTCCGGCTTGTTGCTGACGGGCAGTATGACGGTTTTTGTCGAGCCGTCTCCAAGGATGTTCGTACGATTGATCCAGACGCCCAACGTGAGGTTCGTGCGGGACTGCACGGTGTTTGTCTTGCCGGATTGCGAGAGGAACTGGAATTGGAAGTTTTCACCGGTACGGTTCGGGTTTACAAGTTGGACGGGAGTAATTCCGGAACCCACCACAAAGACGGAGGTGGCCTGACTTTGGAGATCAGCCTGGGGATTCCAACTGAATATAGGAACGGAATTGCTGTCCACCGGCATGGTGAAGGAGAAATTTGTCACGCCGATTGAGAAATAGGTAACGTCCAGTTGGTTCGTGCCCGGAGACAATGGTGGAGGGTTGATCCAAGTGGTGGCAGTGGTGGGCGGGTTTGTAGCGCCAACCAGATAATTCGTTTGCTGAAGGGACACCGAAAGATATTGCAACCCGCTCGCGCCGTTCCAGAAATAAGTCGGAATGCTAGGGACGTTCGTGCTGCCGTCGAGGGGCGACAGGATGGTTACTTTTTGAAAGAGATTTGAGGTAACTCCGGCAGCAGAGACGTTGAAGGTGAACTGCCGTTCGCTTGCGTGGTTCTTGTTGAAATAGATGGTCCACACGCCATTGGTGATTTCATTCAATAACTGGTCCAAAGTAATCACGCCACTCGAAGAAGGTTGGTTGTTTGAGTATTCGAACAGCCCGTTTGGCGAATGAACTTCGTGCGTGGTTATAGGAGCCGGAGTGACGGTGCTAAACGGCAAACAGAGGAAGAATTCAGGATCGCCGGGTGGTTGAATTCGGAAAACGGAGAGCGTCAATGCAACTGTGATGTTGGTCGAACCACCATCGTCCGTCGTGTTGGGAATCACGCTGCCAGGATTGTTGAAAAGATCCGTGACTTCACTGCTGGACAAGACGCCGGAGTAAAACTGCGCATCGTCAACCGTTCCGTCGAAACTGTGGCCGGCAACGCCGCCGATGGAGAAGTAATGACCATTCGCATTTAGAACGCGGGTGGTGCCGGTCGCCGTGGCTTCAAGAACTCCGTCCACATAAATTTTCTTCACGCCAGTATTGCGATCGCGGGTGACCACAATGTGATGATAGTTTCCATCCGTCACGCTGCTGGTGGAATGAAGCGTCTGACTGTTGCCGGATTCATCGCCCGTGTGGAACGCCACTTTGTTGCCAGTGATGGACACGGGGATGATATCGTCGGTGCCCGATTCATACTGCCAAATCACCACGGCCCCGTTCAAGGCATCGTCGGTGTCGTTGCCAACCACCTCCTGGGTCTTGACCCAAAGCGAGAGCGAAAAACTGTTTGCCGTGGCATCCGTGATGTTGGTGAAGGATTCGTTCGGTGGTGCATGGACAATACTGCTCACGCCGTAAAATCTAATTCCGCCCGAACCCGCTGCTCCCACCTGATCATACTCGTGGAGCGGTAATCCCCATGAACTACCACTGGTAAAGTTGTTGTCATTGCCTGAATCGTCATGGCCCAGATCGCCGCCATCATCAAACCGGTAGTGCGCGATATTGGTGTGCCCGCCGCCGGTGACAGGAGGTTGCGCACCTGCCAGAACCGCCACGTCGTTTGAAGTGAGATCGGTTGAGTAAATTCGCACGTCATCCACGAGTCCTTCGTAGTCGGTACTGCCGCCGAAGAGGTGAATATCCGCCGTTGTGCGAATTGCCTGGGTGGTGCTCGTTCCAGTCGCTTCGCGATTGCCATCCACATAAAGACTCATAAGGCCATTGGTTTTGTTGCGGGTCACGGCGAGGAAATGATAGCTGCCATCGTTGACGGTTGTAGTGGAGTGCAACGTGGTTGTATTTCCATCTTGATCGTAGATGGTAAAAGCGGCTTTGCTGCCGGTGATGGTGAGCGGAATCGTGCTGTTGGTGTCTGAACTGTACGCGAAAAGAATTGGTGAACCAAAGTAGGCATTATCAGTATCTTGATTGACAGTGTTCGTGGTTTTGATCCAGGCAGTCACAGAAAAGCTGCCAGACAGTGCATTGGAGAGATTGGGAAAGGCGGAGCCGCCGGGGGTAAAACAAATTGAGGTATCCCCAAAATACTCTCTGGCATAGTGATGAATTATAGCGTTGGTGCTAGATATATCATCCAACGGTCCTCCACTGCTTCCGCAGTCTGCGCTGTTGTCATTTCCGGAACTATCTTGTCCAGGGGCATTTGTATTTTCAAAATCGTAGCGCGCCACGAGATAGGCGTCGAAAGTGTTGGTTGAGCTGACGACGGTAAACAGGACATCGTCGGTATTGATATCGATATGTGCCGTTGATTCCCAGCCGGAGATGGCGTTGGAATTGGTGGTCTGAGGAATGGATGCGATGACGGTGGCTGTGACGTTGCTGCGGTACACGAGTTGAAATTTATTCGTACCTGGCGGCAATGGGGGATTGGGTGTGAACCAACTCGTCGCTGACGGCGGAAGCGATGCATTCTCATAGTAACTATTGTAAGGCTCGTCTTGCACATTCACATCGGCAGTTCCCAACCATCCAATTGGGCCGCCAGTCCAGGTGAAAGTAGGATCGTCACTCACGTTCGTGGCATTGTTGGCCGGCGAGGTGATGGTGGCGGTATTGAAAAGGTTTGCGTTCAATCCGGTGGCACTAACATCGAAATAGTAGGTGTTGGTTGAGGATGCATTCGTCACCTGAATGGACCATTGTCCGTTGGTCAATGCGTTCATGAATGAGTTGAAATCACTTGTGCCCACCCCGCCGCCGGTTACGTAATTAAAGCCGTTGGTGTCATACCGGAACTGCAGTTCACTGCCGTTCGGCGAACTGATCAGATAATCTCCAAGTGGTGCGGCGGGAGCGATGGAGTTGGTGTTCAAGTACCCAAAGGAAACATAGACACCGGGGTAGCGGAAGGTATGAATGTCCACGGTCAGTCCGGCGCGAACCGGCGACACGCAAATCGGTCCAATGATCGCCGCCACAAGCGTGAGGTGGAAAAAATTACGTCGGAGTAAAGATAATGAATTCTGAGTTGTCATAGACTAACGTCTTGCTGAATTGGTCTAAGGGAATTCTGAATCCCGGGGACTATGACGGTTATAGTTCAGTTTGGTTCCGTTTCAAGGGTTTTATTCGCAACACAACCGAAATGCAGTAGCATTCATCGCTTCTTCAAAGATCTTCCAGGACATATGACAACCTGGCAAAGTTGCGCGACATCCGCCCGACCCTCGACTCATGCCAGGTGATCCCTTACTCTGCATTCCATGCTTGCCGCCGCGCTGGCCACGATCCTTTTTTCCTTCTCGATTATTTTCGGTCATCGCGCCTCCAAACTCGTGGGTGGCTCGGAAGCCAATTTCTGGCGGCTAACTTTCGGCACCGTCTTTCTGGGCATCTGGTCTTACAGCTTTGGCATCGGGCTCGGCGGGCCCGCCATGCCGCTGTTCTTCCTCAGCGGCATCGTAGGCTTCGGCTTCGGCGACGTCGCGCTCTATCAGGCACTGCCCCGACTCGGTTCGCGCTTGACGACGATCTACATGCAATGCCTGACCGCGCCAATTGCCGTAATGATCGAATGGGTCTGGCTGGACACACGACTAACACCAGGACAACTTGGTGCAATGGCTGTGATTCTGTGCGGTGTGGCAGTCGCCGTTGCGCCAGAGAAGGATTCAAGGCGCTCGCGCTCTGATTTATGGATCGGCGGCACGTTTGGCATGCTTGCAGCCATAGGTGGAGCACTTGGAGGGGTTGTTAGCCGCAAAGCCTACTCGGTCGCCGATGCCGCCGGCGAATTCATCTCCGGTACTAACGCCGCGTTCCAACGAGTCGTTGGCGGACTGGTCGTGGCAGGTGTGGCGCTACTGATAGTACGCTGGAAACAACATGAGCCAGCGACGCGGCCTCAGGATTCACAATTCGTGAATGCCGGGGCAGCAAAGTGGCGCAAGCTCCTGCCTTGTGTCCTCGGCACTGCTTTAGCCGGTGCGGCGCTTGGCGGCACCTGCCAGCAATGGGCATTGCACACCACGCCCGCAGGAATTGTGTTCACCATCATAGCGTTGATGCCGATGACGGTCATGCCACTGGCGACGGTGTTCGAAGGGGAGCGAATCACCCGGCGTTCCGTGATCGGTGTCATCATCGCCGTCGGCGGCGTGGTTGCGTTGGTGAACGCGAATCAATAACCTGATCCAATGAAACCCCCAAAGAAGGTTTGTTGGGCCTTGGCAACTGTTCTGATCGTGGCACTGAACCTTGGCGTATCCAGAGTTTGCGCGGCGGTTACAAATCAAACAGCCTCCGCCCCGAAATACGAGAAACGATCCGAGCATGACCCGAATGGCATCGGCACGTTTTACATGGGACGCGAGATTGCGCATGTGATGGGACACGAAGGAGCAGATTGGTTGGAACGCCCGGAACGTGAAAAGGAAGAACGCACGGATTTATTGCTGCCGGCCCTCAAACTCAAACCCGGCGATGCAGTGGCGGACATCGGTTGCGGTAGCGGTTATTATACGCGACGACTGGCGAAAACCATCGGCACGAATGGCGTGGTCTTTGCCGTGGAGATTCAGCAGGAGATGCTTGACCTCCTCACCAACAAGCTCGCAACGGAAAAGATTTTCAACGTCAAGCCCGTGCTTGGCACGATCACCGATCCGAAACTACCGCGCGCGGCGGTGGATTTGATCCTGATGGTGGACGTGTATCACGAGTTTGATCACCCGTTCGAGATGGTCGAGGCGATGTGCCAATCCTTGAAGCCGGGCGGTCGCGTCGTGTTCGTGGAGTTTCGCGGCGAAGACCCGAACGTGCCAATCAAGCAGGTTCACAAAATGACCGAAGCGCAGGTGCGCAAGGAGATGAGCCTTCACCCGCTCGACTGGGTGGAAACCATCGGCACGCTGCCGCAGCAACACATCATCGTGTTTCGGAAGAAGTCTGAACGATGAGACGACTTGCCGCCCCGCCGGGGGCGTTGTAGCTTGGCCGCGATGAAACTGCGCCTCGAAAATCTGCCGCCCGCGCTGCAAGACCAGCGTCAAACGCTTGCGGATTGTCTGGAGGCGATGAATCGCGTCATGCCGTTGCAGGCAGTGTATTTGTTCGGCTCGCACGCGCGTGGCGAAGCGCGGGCGGACAGCGACGTGGATTTGTGCATCGTGGCCGACGGCGCGGATCGGCAATTGGAAGCAGCGCGGAAGTTTCGCCGCGCAATGACCGGCATCTGGCCGTGCCCCGCATTTACTTTGCTGCCGATTTCAACGCAACGTCTCGCTGAAAAGCGCGCCAACCAGGATCATTTCTTTGCCACCGTCCTAAAGGAAGGAGTGCTGCTTGCCACGCAGAACTGATGCAAAAAATCCGGCGGACTGGCTGGCAATAGCCGAACAGGAGCTTGAGGGAATCTGCAATCTGTCAGCCGATGAACTTGCCTTCGATATGTGTCACAGCAAGCTGGCGGAGATCGTGGAGAAATTGTTGAAGGCCGAACTCATTCGTGCTGGCTGGATTCTTGAAAAGACCCACGACTTGGAGCGCCTCCGCAAGGAACTTCGCACTCGCGACAAGGAGTTAGCCGACAGCATCGAGCCATTGTGCATAGACCTGGCGGAAGTTTATTTTGTCGGGCGTTATCCTGGCTTCGATCTCGAAGACCCGGACTGGCCGAAACTGCGGGTGCAACTCGCCGCTGTTACCGGATTGATGGCCACAGTTAAAGCCCGCATCGGCGGGAAGTGAACCATCTCGTAGAATCAGCCGAAGTCCTGCTCAAAGCTCTGGCGGGAATCTTTTCCGGAAAATCAAATTTTGAAAGTGGCTTCCTTACTCTGCCATTATTCTTCTGTACATTTCTGCTTCTTGAGGAGGCATGTGTTTCAAAAGGACTCTCAGTGTGTGCTTGCCGTGCATTTTCCCATTCCGAAAGTATCCCCAATCGCTGACGTCCTCCATGCTTACACTGAAGCGATCTCCAGCCTTTACAGTGGTCACCACTGTTGGGTCGTTGTCGAGCGTGCCGTAAACCACTCCATTTTCCCGTGTCACATCTACGAGCCAGAAGTGCTCGCTGCCATGTGAATCCGAAATTTTGACCTTCAAAGAAAAATCAGCCTCTCCGAGACTGCGTTTTTCAAACACATCCCAGTAGTCTGGGAGAGTGCGACGCGCAGTTGCGATGGCCTCCGACATTTCTGCGTCTTCAGATCGAACGTAAAACGTGCCGTCTGACTTGAGTCCGTAAAACCGGGACAAGATGGCGTTAGAAAAATCCACCGGATGGCCTGTGCCTGAACCAAGGGATTCATACACCGTTTCGTGTTGAGGAGTGATAGACTTCCATTCAAACATTTCCGGTGCTTCGCCCTTGGAACGCTCAAGGATAAAATAACGCGCTTGCACTTTGGCGCGATCGTCCTGCGACCAGTCGTTCGATGGTCCTGCGACGAGAAGCCCAAAATAAGCCTCACCCGCTGCTTTGGGTGCGGGGAATTGAATCAAATATCCAAGATGCTTTTCGTGCCTGAAAACAGACACGCTCAAGTCCGTTGGCGGGATCAATAGTTCGGGAGGTAATAATTTCGATCCGAGATTTTTCCATATCTTTTGCAGGATTTGGCTCGCTTGCTTGTCGAGCAGCATGTTTAACAGCGTGCCTTGACTGTGCTTGATGCTGTCAGGAACAAAATTTCGCGCGAACGTGCGGTGTAGCAGATTCGGCTCTTCGGCAGGCAGTGCAGGTTGTCGTTTCTTAAAAAGTCCAAACATAACGAGTGGTTTCTATTCCCGTGCAGCCGGGGTTTGGTTTGTGCCCCTGCTAGTTCGGCGACTCTGGCTGTCCTAAATCCTACTGTCCAGTCGTTTCACACAAAAACAATCTCCGTGGTCGCTGCCTTTTCATCCCAGCCGCGCGTGGGTTCGGCGGTGACGCTGCTGATGTCCTTGATGGAAATCTGCCGGCCACGGGTCTTCGGCGATTTGATTTCGATCTTGGACGGGTCGCACGTCTGCTGATTGATCTTCTGGTGCGGCGCGGGTTTGTAACGGACGTAGAGCACCTTCGGCGTTTCCGGCGCGAAGAACAGGATGCGCGATTTATCCGGGATGCATAGATACGCCTTGTTCATGATCGTGCCCCCGAACGTGAAGCGTTTCAGATAGCTCGCCTTACGATCCGTGTAGGCGCAGGTGAACACCTTCTCGCGCTCTGGCAGGCCGCAATAGAACAGCTCCGGCCCGACGAATAACTTCTCCGGCAACTCGGTGACCTTGTACGTGCCGTCCTTAAACACGAGCAGAATCTTGTCGAACTTCGTGCACTCCAGTTTGAATTCCTCGCCGCTCACCTTGTAGCCCACGTAACCGCTCTCGCGATCATACGCGACCTTGAACGCCTTGAACGCCACCGCCTTCACGT
>CAYSDO010000030.1:0-21530 GCA_964429665.1 uncultured Bifidobacterium sp. | reverse complement strand
AGGTCTTCGTCAGTCTGGAAGACTCCCGGTGCTCGCACGAGGTGATCAAGAGTGACAGGACCTGTGAGCTTGAGTTCTTTTGCGAGCTTGGAAAGTTCGCGCGCATACGCCTTGGCCAGATCGGCATTCAGGTGCATCCGCGCCGAGGCCCGGCCTGCGGCGGAGTGAAGCGCCACGCGCACAGTAACGCGACCGCGCGCAACATGTTGGTGAACCGTTTCACGGATGGGTGCTTCGAGCATTTCCATCTCACGAGGGAGATTGGTGGAAATCTCGGTTTGCTTTCGGTTTACGGAACTGAGTTCGACGGTGATCTTGAAACCGTCGCGGGCGCATTCCCCACGCCCGTGGCCTGTCATGGACTTCACGAGCCATCACTATGAGGAAAATCAAACGTGCAATCCATGAAATTCTCAGCAGGAGTGCGGTGCGTGGATGGAAGCATCGGCATGAGCGTTGGCACAACGTAATTCCAGCGACCAGTCAGAGCCTTCTTACATTGGCCGTCGCTTTACGAGAGATTTCACGGCGACAATTTCAGCCGTAAACAGGCGGCTTCGGTGTCGTTTCGAACAAGAAGCAGTTCTCCGGAAAGAGCAATGGGATTCCATGTCTTTGCGGAGAAGACGCTGAAGCGCGCGGTTTCATTGGGTGACGCGGATGTGGGTTGCAGCAACACAAGTTCGCCAGACTCTGTCATGAGCAGATAGCTTTCTGCGACGACCAACCCCTGACCGTGGCCGTAACGGCCTTCCTTCCATTTCTGAGAACCATCCCTCAAATCCACGCACGCAAAAATGCCGTCGTCGAGGCCATAGAGAAATCCATCCCGTTCGAACATGTGTGAAAACTTCGATTTCATGCGAAGCGATTTCCAAATGCGCTGCGCGGAGAAGCCGCCGTTTGTTGCGCGTGTGATTTCCAACAACTCAGCACCGACTCCGTAGCCGCTGGAAAAAAGCACACGGTTGCTGCTTACTACCACTGGCGATGCACAAACCACATTGCCATTTCCCCACTGCTGCTGCCAGAGCAGTGTGCCGCTGACGGGGTCGTGTGCTGTGATGAGCCTGTGGTTAAAGGCGAGCAGTTGCGGTTTGTCGGCCAGTGTCAGGAGAGATGGCGACGCGTAACTGGGGCTTGCCTGCCCTGCTGACCACGCAGGAGTGCCGTCTGCAACGCGAAACGCGTAGAGTGAACAGCTCGTTCTTTCGCCGCCGTGGACGATGACAAGATCGTTCGCGACGAGAGGTGAGCTGGCGCAGCCCCATTGTGGCAACTCACCGCCTGAATGTTTGAGGAGATCGCGAGACCACAGCACATTGCCCGTGGCGAGGTCAAGGCAGTTGAGAATGCCCGTGGCGCCGAAGGTGTAAACACGATTGCTCACAACTGTTGGCGTGGCGCGCGGGCCTTCACCGGCGATGGTTGTGTTGTAATGCGCTTGATCCGAGTGCAGCCAAAGCTGTCTGCCTGTCGCGAGTTCATAAGCCACCACGCATTCCTCCGCGCCGCGCTGTTCCTGAGTGAGAGCAAGATTGCCAACGATGGAAAAGCCTGACCACGCCGCGCCGACTTTTCGCCTCCATAGAATCTCTGGAGGATTGGCAACCCAATTCGTGTCAAGTCGCTGGCCATGGATGACACCATTGCGGTTTGGACCCAGGAACTGGGGAAAAGGTGGAGCGTTGGAGAATTGGCGCGTAGGAATTGAGGTGGTCACAACCTGCGAAGGCAAAGTTGAGGGTGTGCTGTGGCCTGCCCATCGGAATTCGATGATGGGAAACAAATCGCCCGTCATTCCTTTGAGACGGAACAAGGTGACGCAAATGATCCCAAGTGCGACGAGTCCGAACGTGACGCTTAACCGCAGACGGCCATTGGCGCGCGACAAGAATGTCCACCACACCAACAGCCCGATGCTGGCGACAATCATGATCACATAGGAAGTGAGATTGCGTTTCTGAAACGGCCAGTCGTCTTGAAACCGCACCCAAATGATCACTACGACGGCAAGCAAAATCATGAGAATGCCGGGCAACCAGCGGATGCGGCTCGGTGAGGACGATTGTGATTGCTCCGGTTTGTTGGTTTTGGACACGTGCGGTTGAGAATGGCCGGGCGGCAGTGGAAATTCAACCCGCGAAGCTGCCCGGGGATTGTGAATCCGCTTTGACAACAATCCGCACAATCGGATACTCGCGCGATGCGAGTTTTGATCACTGGAATAACCGGCTTCGTGGGTAGCCACATGGCCGAATACGCGCTTGCGAAGGGAGTCGAGGTGTTTGGGGCGTGTCGCTGGCGCAGCAACACGGAGAACATCGCTGCACTTCGTTCCAAGCTGCGAATCATCGAAGCAGATTTGCGTGATCAGTCCTCTGTTCAGGAAATGTTGGCGACCACCCAGCCCGATTTGATTTTCCACCTTGCCGGACAGAGCCAGGTGATGACGTCCTGGCACGCGCCGGCGGAGACGTTGCAGACGAACGTGATCGGCCAGGTGCATTTGCTGGAAGCCATCCGCCAGCGGGGCGGCAAATTTCCCAGGGTGCTCGTGGTCGGTTCGAGCGAGGAATACGGCCTGGTGGAAGAACGCGACCTGCCAGTGACGGAGGATCATCAATTGCAGCCGCTCTCGCCTTATGCCGTCAGCAAGGTTTCACAAGACCTGCTCGCTTATCAGTATTTTCGCAGTTACGGAATCCCTTGCATCCGCGCGCGTGCGTTCAATCATGACGGACCGAGGCGTGGCGAGGTGTTCGTGACTTCTGCGTTTGCAAGAC
Organism: uncultured Bifidobacterium sp.; assembly: GCA_964429665.1. Lineage (GTDB taxonomy): Bacteria > Verrucomicrobiota > Verrucomicrobiia > Limisphaerales > JADLHS01 > JADLHS01. The sequence continues at coordinate 18,744 of CAYSDO010000030.1, read as the reverse complement.
AGATCGCTGAGATTGAACTGGGCATGCGCGAGCCGGTGATTTTGGTCGGCAACTTGAACGCTCGTCGCGATTACACAGATGTGCGCGACATCGTGCGTGGTTACTGGCTGCTTCTGAAGAAAGGCGTCCCGGGCGAGGTTTACAATCTTTGCTCCGGTCGGTCACACGCGATCCGGGAGATTCTCGATTTCTTCCTGACGCAATCGAAGGTGAAAAAGATTGAAGTCCGGGAGGACCCAACCAGGTTGCGTCCATCCGATCTGCCGAATCTTTTTGGATGCGCTGAGAGAATCCGCGCCGCCACCGGCTGGGTGCCGACGATACCTTTCGAACAAACCTTGTTGGACGTACTGAACTACTGGCGCGAGAAGGTAAAAGCAGAAGGTTGACCCGGCCCGGCCCAACGGTTCAGGGAATCATCTCAGGTGCGGCTTTCTCGCCCCGTGCCCGTGCCTCGAACCAATCACAAGCTTTGGGCAGGATGAAACTCCAATGCATGGTTTTGGCGCGTTCCCAGGCGGCGATGCGGTAGCGTTGATAGCGCGCATCGTCTCCAATTAAACCAATTATTTGATCAGCCAGCGCTTCGGGTGTTTCTTGCTCCGCAACGACGCCAGTCTTGTCATGCAAAGTGGATTCGCGTAGGCCAGCCACCGGGTAAACTGCCGCGGGTGTGCCGTTGCAATTGGCCTCAACCACGTTCAGCCCCCAGCCTTCGCGCACCGATGTATGCAGGAGCAGGTGGGCGTCGCGCAGAATTGTATCCTTGTCCTCCTCTGGCAACAATCCGGTGAAACGAACGCTGTCTCCCAATCGCAATACCACAGTCTGCTGCTTAAGCGCTGCCAGTGTTTCGCCTCCACCAACAACCGTCAACTGCGTGTTAATGCCACGGTCTCGCAAGACGGCCAGCGTGGAGATGCAGTGGTTTACTCGTTTGTTTGGCGCCAGGCGTGAAGCGACAGCAAGGCGTAATGGTTGGGCAATCGGCTTTGAGTCCAGCACAGGCATTGCCTGGGTGGCTACTCCGTAGCGAATGATGGAAATATTGCGGACGCTGTGACGTTGCAGGTCGTCGCGAGTGGACTCACATGCGGTCCAAAATGGAACATTCCTGTAAAGCCAGTGAGTCCAGCGATCCTGCGTCCGGCCTACAGTAGAGATGGGCCATTTGTAGAACGTGTCCCAGATTGGCCCGAGAACTTCATGCAGGTAAGCGACGCAATTCGTGCGACACCACCACGGTGCAAACCAAGCCAGTCCGTGATGTTGGTCCATCACCAGATCGAACGATTTCTGGCGACGGTACCATTTGATTGCTTTGAAAATAGAGCTTCCCTTGCCACCACCGCGAATGATTTTGATGCCGCTGATGGTTTCTTCAGCCAATGCTCCCGGGAACTCGTTGGTGTACCAAAACACTTCGTGCCCTCGCTCAACAAGTGCGGCGAGATAAGCCAGCGTTACCCGTTCCGCTCCGCCTGCGAGCGGATTCATCGGGTCGCGCCAGTTAAGCATGAGGAAACGCATGGCCGGGTGTTATGAAGGCAAGGCAGCTGAAATTCAATCCCGGACTACAGGCGAGCGATTTTTTCCAGCAGTGCGGTTGTAGATTTTCCTGGAATGAAAGGCATGATTACAATCTTTCCGCCAGCCGACTCAACGGCCCGGCGTTCATCCTGGTTCAAGGTCGCAGGTGTGTAGTCTCCACCTTTGACGTAGATGTCAGGCTGTGCGACTTCGAGAAAACGGGTGGCCGTCTTTTCCGCGAAAATACATGCGGCATCCACGCTGGCGAGAGCGGTCAGCACACCAGCGCGGTCGGTTTCAATGTTTACCGGGCGCAGAGGGCCTTTTAGTTCGACCACACTGGCGTCGCTGTTGACACCGACCAGCAAAGCATCGCCTTGATTGCGCGCAGATTCCAGATAAGCGACGTGGCCGAGGTGAAGCAAATCAAAGCAGCCGTTGGTGACGACAAGCTTTTTGCCAGTTGCGCGGAAAGCGGTACGCCATGCCTGCAGTTTCTCCCATGGGATGATTTTTTCCCGGAAATTCACGGAGCAATAGTGGCGGAAGCGATTTCAGCTTGGCAACGCTTTTGATTTCTTCAGCCGGGCTTCAGGCCCACGTTGATGCTCATGGCTCCACCTAGAAGGTTGTGGATACTAACTTCGGTAAGCCCGAGTGTTTGCATCTTAGTCTCCACGCCGCGTTGTGCCGGAAAGTGCTTCAAGGATTCGAGTATGTAGGCGTAGGCCGCAGCGTTGCGGCAGAAAAGAAGTCCAAACAGCGGGACACACACACGCAAGTAGCTGAAATATGCCGCGCGCCAGAGAGAGTTATCCGGCTTGCCAAAATCGAGCACCAACAACCGCGCGCCCGGTTTTGCCACGCGAACCATCTCGCTGAGACCAACCTCCCAATCCGCGAGATTGCGCAGTCCATAGCCCACCGTCACGACATCATACGAGGCGTCTGGGAAGGGAAGTTTCATTGCGTCGCCATGCTGATAATTCACGGAGGATGGCTGGCCGACGGCTTCGCGGGACTTTGCGACAGAGAGCATTTCCTGGCTGAAGTCCAGACCTGTTACTCGCGCTCCGCGTCCGGCCAAGGCGCGTGCGATGTCACCAGTGCCGCAACAGACATCAAGCGCAAGGTTGCCGGGCTTGACGTTCGCAAGTTCAACCATGCGGAGTTTCCATCTGCGATGCAACCCAAGGCTTTGGATGTCATTGATGTGGTCATAGCGCGTGGCTATGGCTGCGAAGAGCGCGTTGACGCTTGCAGCGCGGTGATCGCCCGGGGTGTAGTAGTCATTGCCTTCTGCCATGGTTTCTGCGTCCAAATTGTGAGCAGCCCGAGTGGGTGAAGCGACCAAATTCGTTACAATGTGTCGTGCGGGAAACCAGCGCTGCCACAGGATTGGTGAAATAACCGTGACTGGTTTGATTGCTGCTGGCTTGGATGCTGCACATGAGTGAAGCAGCACCCTCAACGAGCAAAAAGAGAATTCTTCTGGTCGACGATGACCCAGTAATTCTCAAAGCTCTTTCCATCAAGCTTAAGACTCAAGGATACGATGTGCTGACGGCCTCAGACGGCTCTACTGCAGTAACCACGGTACGGACGATGAAGCCTGATCTGATCGTACTGGACATCTCCTTTCCGCCCGATTTCGGCAATGTTGACTGGGATGGCTTTCGAGTCATGGAGTGGTTGAGGCGGCTCGACGAAGTCACCAAGACGCCCATCATCATCGTCACGGGCGGCGATCCAGCTAAGTATGAGGCTCGATCAATCCAGTTGGGAGCCGCTGCGTTCTTTCACAAGCCGATTGATCACGACCAGTTTTTTGAAACCATCCGCCAGTTGCTTGCGCACTCGGCGGTCACTGCTTGATAGCCAATCTGGAAAAAATCAAATTTCAGCCGAACGTACACTACTATGACGTCAAGTCCATCCGTGAGTCTGACCGCCGAACAGATTCAGGACCTAAACAAACAGCTCTCCACGATGCGGCATGACATCAATAATTCCCTCTCGCTCGTTCTTGCCGCTGCTGAAGTCATCCGGCGAAAGCCTGAAGCCGTTGAACGGATGACTGGCACGCTTACCGATCAGCCTCGCAAGGTCACCGACGCCATGCAGAAGTTTTCAGCCAGTTTTGAAAGCGCTCTTGGAATTGTGAAAGCCTGAGAGCTTGCTTTGGGTCTGACATCCCAGACTTTTTCAGAATGATGGACTGTAACCTGGCCGCGCAAGTCACCGTCCATTAAACCATGCGTTTCCATGCCGCTGTGCGGTCGTTCAAAAAGCGATCGGTCGCATCGACTGCTTTCGGTGGAAGATGGTCGCGTAATCCCGCCTCCGCCAGATGAGCACCGTAGTACACTTTGAATTCGATGAGATAGTCGTGCGAACAAACAACGCAGAGCATGCGCCGGGCACGCGGGAGGCTTTTCCCATTGTCCACACATCCTCGTCTGGCATAGTAAACGAGATGGAACGAAGCGACGCCGAGTGGATTGCTGCAGTACTAAAAGGCGATGCATCGAGTTTCGAGCCGCTGATCCAGAAATACTCGCCCCGCGTCTTCGCCTCGATCCGCCGCTATGCCCGGCGCGACAGTGAGATCGAAGACATTGCGCAGGAAGTCTGGCTCAAAGCTTACAACAAACTTTCCAGTTTTAGAGGTGATGCCCCGTTCGAGCACTGGCTCATGCGGTTGACCGTCAGAACGTGCTACGATTTTCTACGCGCCCATCAACGCAACCGCGAATCCAACTTTTCCGAACTGAGCGAGCCTGAGAGCGACTGGCTTGAGCGTTTCGTCGCCGCACCAGAATCCACCAGTGAAAACGCCGAGGCCGCCCGTCAGCTCGTCGCCCGCATCCTCGACGAACTTTCACCGCCCGCCAGACTCATCATCACGCTTCTTGAAATCGAAGATCGCACCATCAAGGAGATTGCTGAAATCACAGGCTGGTCATTGCCGCTCGTAAAAGTCCGGGCCTTCCGCGCCCGCGCCGAAATGAAGAAAATTCTGACACGCCTCGCCAAAGACAAGTATTTGTAACCCGACCCTGCCAGCCACCGTCTGAAATCTCGTTGTATTTTATGAACACGGACAAACTGAGGGAAAAACTGATTGCCGCCGCCCGCGCCACGCCGCTGGATGAGCGCGTTCCATACTCATTTGAGAAACGCATCATGGCTCACATTGCGGCGCAGCCTGTGGCCGATGTCGTGTTGCTTTGGGGGCGGGCGCTATGGCAGGCCGCGGTGCCCTGCGTGGTGATCACTTTGTTGCTTGGGGTCTTTTCGTTTCTGCCATCCACAGTGGATGCGGACCAAACACAGGACCTTTCCGCCAGTTATGAAAGCGCCATGCTGGCCTCGGCGGATCAACAGGAGGAACTCTGGTGAACACCTGGAAAGTCGTACTCGCAACGCTGGTGATTTTTGTCGCAGGCATTCTTACAGGCACGATGCTTGTGCGTTCATCCATGCGGATGAAACAAATCCACCAACGCGCATTCATGCAGCAGCCTGCCGAGCACATGTCCGCTTCCCAGATGCCGCGCGAGCCGCGCGAAGTGCGGCCTCCAGCGCAAAGCAATGCGCCATCCCAATTCATGCGCCGAGAATTTTCGATCCTCCTGCAAGGTGAACTTCGCCTCACCCAGGAACAGCGCGAACAGATTGAACGCATCATGGCCGAAGGTCAGGAGCGGATTCAGAAAACCCGCCAGCAGATCGAGCCGGAGATTCGGAGGGAGATGATGGAATCGCGCGATCGGATGCGCGAGGTATTGACTCCGGAACAGCGCCAGCGGTTTGAGCAGCTAATGAAGCAACGTCTCCAGCGCCGGAATGACGAACAACCTTCACAAGATCGCCGCCCGCGAATGCAGCAACAGTTCCGGGATCAGCCGCCTGGTCCAGGTCCACGCCCGCCACTTCAAAATCCGTGAGAGAAATCGCGCTCGCTGATCATCGCCTCCGCCACAAAAACATCCGCTCAAGTCCGGTCCGATTCGGATACGAACGCGGCAACCAATCCTCCAACAAATCAAATCGCGGCGTGAAACGCCTCACGATTTCTTCGCGGGTAGTCCCGAAAGGTGGTCCGTCCGTGTCAGGGATCAGGTAGTTTACCGCCAGATAATGTCCTCCCGGCTTGAGCCACCGTTCGACTGCACTGACGTAACGCTTCCGCTCTTCCGGCTGAATTGCGCAGAACAGTGTGTGCTCGAAAAGCCAGTCGAACTGAAATGGCGGCTCGTCCCTGAGGAAATCTGAAAGCCGGAATCGTGCGCTCAAACCTGCAGCAGTTGTCCATTCCGCCGCCAGTTTAACGCCACTCGGTGCGATGTCGTAGCCGTAAACCCTGAATCCAGCTCGTGACCAGGCGCGAGCATCGTGGCCTGTTCCGCATCCGGGCACACAGACCGTCTCGCCCGCCAGCGTGCAATGCGACGCCAGAAAATCCACGAGGCCGGGAGCAGGTTCTCCCTTTTCCCACGGCATATCCCGCGTCTGGTAACGATTCTCCCAAAACTCGCAGCTCATGTCGCAATCACTCCGTCCACCAGTTGAATTACTTTTGGCGCGCGTACCGCAACGCTCGCATCATGCGTTGCAACGACGAGAGTTACCTGGCGTTCATCCCGCAGACTGCACAGAAGTTCCATGATTTCGGCCCCCGTATGCGAATCCAGATTGCCTGTCGGTTCGTCCGCGAGAATCAACTCCGGCTCGTTGATCAGCGAGCGGGCAATGGCGACCCGCTGTTGTTCGCCACCAGACAGCTCGGACGGTTTGTGATCCATGCGCTCAGCAAGTCCGACACGCTTGAGCAGTTCGCGTCCCCGCGCTGCGGCCCTGGCAGAATCCATGCGGGCCATTCGCGCGGGAAGGCAGACATTTTCGAGTGCGTCAAGTTCGGGCAACAGGTGATAGGCCTGGAAGATGAAGCCGACCTTCTGATTTCGCAGCCGTGCAACTTCATCATCGCCCAGCGATCCGAGATTTTTTCCGGCGAGCAGAATCTGACCGGAATTAGGGGCGTCAATGCCTCCGAAGAGATGGAGCAGCGTGCTTTTACCCGCGCCGGATGCGCCGCGCAACGCCACGAAGTCGCCGCGATTCACCTCGATCGAAACGCCACGCAGGACTTCGAGCGTCCGCTTCCCGAGCGAGTAGGATTTGGTGACGTTTCGGGCGGAAAGCAGCGATTCACTCATGCACCACCTCTGCAGTTTCGGGGTTCAACGATTCCAGTCCCCCGCTCGCAGCGTTGCCCGGCGCGACACGGGCGTTCGCTCGAAACTTTGGATCATTCATGTCGCAACGCCTCCACTGGATGCAGTTTGCTCGCGTGCCACGCGGGGAGCGCGGCGGCGAGAAGGCAGATCAGAAGCGACCCGCCGCAGATGATGAGCACGTCGGACGGAACGACGAGCGCGGGAAGCTGGTTGAAACCGTAGATCGTGCGTGGGAACAACTCAAAGCCGGTGGCCTTGCGCAGCAGTTCGAGAAACGGATTCCGGTATTCGATGAGAAGAAGTCCGGCTGTCAGGCCTGTGAGGATGCCGAGCACGCTGACAATGAGGCTCTGGCCGAGGAAGATTTTCATGATCTGGCCGCGCGTGGCTCCGAGCGCCTTCATCACGCCGATGTCGCGGGTCTTCATCATCACAAACGTGATGAGAGTGCAGGTGATGCCGAACGCGGCGACCAGCACGATGAAGAACAGGATGTAGAGCATCACGTTTTTTTCCACAACCACCGCCATCATCAGTTCGCTGTCCTCAAGCCAGGTGCGGACCCGGAATTCGCTGCCCAGTTGTTGCTCGAGTTCGCGCGCGACCGTTGCGGCTTGGAACGGATTGTCCGTGCGCGCGTAAAGCCCGTGAACAGCGTCCGTCTCATAGTAATTGCAAAGTTCCTGCGCGTCCGCAAGCGACGTGAAGACGTAGTTGTTGTTGAACTCGTAGTGGCCTGCCTCGAAGATGCCGCGCACCTCGTAGTTCCTTGGCGATACGACGACCTCTTTCCCCTCCCGGCGGCTTGCCTCCATCTTTTGCAGGTCGGCTGCCGAGTTGATGGAGACGGAATCTCCAACGCGCAGGCCCAGCCGGAATGACAGTTCGCTGCCCACCACGAGGCCGCGTTCCTCAACGTTGAATTTCCCTTCGGGGATGTTGCGTGCCAGTTGAGTGACCTTCGCCTCCGACTCCGGCTCGACTCCACGGATGAAAGGCGCGGCAATCTGCGCCTCGCCGTCGCGCGGCTGCGTGATGAGCATGACTTGGGTGACGACAAACGGCGTGACGCCGGTGACGCGCGGGTGCGCGGCGATTTGTTTTGCGAGTTCGACGTGGTTGGTGAGCGGGTGTTGGTCAGGACGGAAGATGCGGAGGTGCGCGTTGAAGCCGAGAACTTTCTCGCGCAGTTCCTCGCCGAAGCCCGTCATCACGCTGATGACGATGATGAGAACAGCGACTCCAAGCGCGACGCCCAGCACGGAGATTACGGTGATGATCGAAACAAACGTCCGTTTGGGCCGCAAATAACGCAGCGCCAGCAGAAGTTCAAACGGCAGTTTCGACATGGGCGGCAGACTAGTCGCGGAGATTTCAAAAACCAAGTTCCAATGAAGAGGCTTTACCGCAAATTGTTCAAGATGCACCTGCCGAATCCAGATAACTCTGCAACAGAATCGCCGCTGCAGTCTTGTCCACCTTCTCCTTCCGCTTGTCACGGCGGACGTTTCCTTGGATCAGAAACTTCTGCGCCTGTACCGTGGTCAGTCGCTCATCGAGCGTCTTGATTGGAATGGCGATGGTCTCCTTCAAAGCTGCCACGAACTCCTGCACCTTGAGTGTTGCAGGGCCGTAACTGCCGTCCATGTTACGCGGCATGCCGATGAGGATCAACTCCACCTCCTTCTCGCGGAGGATTTCCTTGAGGCGGAACAAAAAATTAGAAAGCGGCTCTGCTGGAATGTATTCAAGCGGCGAGGCAATCATCTTCATCTCGTCGCTGATTGCGACACCGACGCGTCGTGTTCCGTGGTCCAAGGCGAGGATGCGCATGGCGCAAAATTGGCGCAGAAGCACATCTCGGGGCAATACATTTTGACCGGAGTGTCGTGTAGCTTTCAAAATTGGAAAAGGGTTGGCGCCAAAGTTGGAATGGATCAGAACACGAGACAATGAAGCAGGACGATGGGTTTGCCGTTTTGATTGGGGCGTGGCGCAGAAAATAGAGGCCTCCGTCTGATCGCTGACAGCGCCCGGCGGGCTGTTCATCAGGCTGAGTCGGCAGATTGCGTTCCCCGCAGAGCTCCATCTTCAGCTCAAGCATTCAATCGTTGTGCTATCCGTGCGTTTGACAACCCAGGGAATCATTATTCCAACATTGATCGCACCACGACAGAAAATCGAGGGCGTGGACAAAAGCGCCCAAGAGGAGGATCGAACAGTTATTTCCGTCACAATCATCACAACCTTGCGCGCAGGGCAAAGTCTCCTACATTGGTTTCATGATGATACCGAGTGAAGTTCCGGTGATGACGCTGCCCAACGCCACGCTGTTTCCGCAGGCATTGCTGCCGCTGTACATTTTCGAGCCGCGTTACCGCCAGATGCTTGTGGACATGCTGCACTCGCACCGGATGTTTTCCGTGGCGATGCAGAAGCCCGGCACCTCACGCGAAACACCGATGGGCGTGGCGGGTCTGGGTTTGATCCGCGTCTCCGTTTCGCACAAGGACGGAACCTCCCATCTTATCGTGCAGGGTGTCACCCGAGTGCGGCTCGAAAAGACCGTTCGATACAAACCTTATCGCATCCAGCGCATAAAGCCGTTGTCTTCGGAGACGCCTGACAGCGTTGCGGCAGATGCGTTGCTGGCGCGCGTGCGCGAGCTGTTGAGGGAGCGATTGAAACACGGCGTGCCGTTCCCCTTTCCACTTGTGACGCATCCTGGTGAAGGTTTATCCAACCAGAAACTGCCGGCCATTTCGCCCAAGGAAATTTTGAAATACCTCGATGCCATCACCGATCCCGAACAGGCGGCGGACCTGGTTTCCTGCGCCGTGCTTTCGGGGGGCGCAGACCGGCAGTCAATTCTCGAAGCGCTTGATGTCGAGACCCGACTGCGACGGCTCGCGCACTTTCTGCTAAGGGACATTCAGGCACGGGCAAAGGGTGCAACTGATTAAAACGCGCGTATCCGTTTCCTTCCCGAATAGCGCCTCCGTAAAAAGAGTGGCCGTTCAGCCGAGAATTCCCGTTGAGTTTGGGTGTTTGAAGGTGTCCAATAGGTGCATGATAAAATCGCGCGGCGGTCCGGCGGCGCAAACTTTCTGAACATGGCTGCGTTCTGGGTTTGCCTTTGCGCCTTTCTGAATTGTGCTGGGTGGATTCTGTCTGCGCTCCATGCATTAAACCGGACGGGCTATCTCTGTTCGTTAGCCGTCAGCATAGCTTTCGCCTTCACATTCCGCAGACAACTCCGCTTCGCCGAACTTTGTCGTTTCAATCTCCAAAAGCAGCGCAGGCGTCTCGGTCGCTTTCTTCCAGCCGGGTTTGCCATCGTGGTTGGGCTCGCCATTCTCGGCGGAATCCTGCATCCGCCATCGAACTACGACGCCCTGGCTTACCGTGTGCCGCGGATTCTGCACTGGCTTGCCGCCGAACAGTGGGAATGGGTTTACACAAATTTTCAACGACTCAACACACGCGCCGCCGGATACGAATGGGTGGCCGCGCCGATGATGCTTTTCTCGCGCTCGGACCGAATGTTGTTTTTGATTGGCGTCGCGTCGCAATTGCTGCTGCCGGGTTTGGTTTTCAGCACGTTCACGCGGCTTGGTGTGTCGAGGGTGACCGCGTGGCACTGGATGTGGGTACTGCCGACCGGTTACAGCTTCCTTTTGCAAGCGGGCGGTATAGGTAATGACATTTACGGTGCAGTGTTTGCTTTGGCCTCGGTGGATTTTGCGCTCCGGGCGCGGACGAGCGGACGGTTTCGTAATGTGGCGCTTTCATTTCTTGCCGTGGCATTGTTGAGCGGTGCCAAGACGAGCAATCTTCCGCTGCTGCTGCCCTGGGGGCTGGCCGTATTGCCGGCGCTGAAGGTTTTATTGAAGAGGCCTGTTCTGACGGTGATTCTTGCGGTGGCAACCGTGTTTTCTTCCTTGCTGCCGATTTGTTGGGCAAATCAAAAATACAGCGGAGACTGGACCGGCGCGAAAGCTGAGGAGCCGCGCATGACCAGTGGTGACCCGCGAGTGACCGTCCCGGGAAATATCTTGATAGTCACAGTGCAGAATTTTGCGCCTCCGATTTTTCCGGTCGCGTCAAAGTGGAACGACCTTGTTCCGCATATCCTGCCGAAATCATTTCACCAGAAAATGCGCGACACTTTTGAGGCTGCCGGTGCGAATCTTTCGCTGGCAGAATTGCAGAACGAGGAATATTGCGGTTTGGGATTCGGAGTCAGTGTTTTGCTGATAGTTTCGGTCGTGGCTGCGTGGAAGCAGAAGCGAGCGCCATCCAAAGTCAACACGGGCGGTGCTGTGAATGTAATTCGGTGGTCGCCGTATTTTTCGTTCCTTGTCTATGCAGCCAAGTCCGGTGTCGGTGCAGTTGCGCGGATCATCACACCGTATTATCTGCTCATGATTCCGCTGTTGCTTGTCGGGCCAGGACATGTGCGGGTTTGCAATCGGAAATGGTGGCGCATCGCCGCGGGCCTCGTTTATGTGCTGGCGGGATTGTTGCTCGTCGTCACCCCTTCGCGACCATTGTGGCCGGCAAACACAATTCTAGGCCCGCTCGCTGCGCGTCACCCGGAGAATCAAAAACTCGCGCGCGTTCAAACCGTTTTCTCCGTCTATGCCGAACGCTCTGATGCGATGTCGCAGCTTCGGGATGTTTTACCAGCGGGCGAGAAGGTTCTTGGGCTCATCACGGTGGATGACTTGGAGACATCGCTCTGGCGACCGTTTGGTTCGCGCCGGTTTCTTCATGTCAAGCCGCAGGACACGGCGGAGGAAATCACTGCGCGTGGCATTAACTACGTCGTGGTGAACAGCGAAGTGGTGGCAGGCTTGGGCGCGGGAAGCTTCGAGTCGTGGCTTGGTCATGTGCGGGGCGATGTTGTCCAAAAAGTTGCGTTGCGTTATCGAGCAGCGCGAGGTCCATTTGACTGGTATGTCGTCCGTTTGGAAGTCGAACCCAACCGAAAACCATGAATTTGATTCGCAACTGCCTCCTTCCTGCCTTGCTTTACCGCAGCACAGGCCCGTATTTTTTCCGGTCATGCAATCAACTGTCGAACTGAGCATCGTCATGCCGTGCCTCAACGAGGCAGAAACGCTCGCGCGTTGCATTGAGAAGGCGCGTACCGGCATCGAGCGCGCCGGTGTGCGTGGTGAGATAATCGTCGCTGACAATGGCAGCACGGATGGCTCGCAGGAGATTGCTCAAAAACTCGGCGCGCGGGTTGTTCCAGTTTCGGCCAAAGGCTATGGCAGCGCACTGCGTGGCGGCATTGAGGCGGCTGCCGGTCGATGGATCATCATGGGCGACGCGGACGACAGCTATGATTTTTCCAACATCACCGGCTTCGTGCAGAAACTTCGGGAAGGCTTTGATCTGGTGATGGGGTGCCGCATGCCGCGTGGCGGTGGCACGATCATGCCCGGCGCAATGCCTTGGAAGAATCGTTGGCTGGGCAATCCGGTGCTCTCAACTATTGGGAGAATCTTTTTCAGGTGCCCGGCGCAGGACTTTCACTGTGGGCTGCGCGGTTTTGCCAGGGCCGCCTATGAAAAAATGGAGTTGAAGACCACGGGAATGGAGTTCGCCTCCGAGATGGTGATCAAGTCCACATTCAAGGCGCTACGGATCACCGAAGTTCCGATCACGCTCCACAAGGATGGTCGTTCGCGCCCGCCGCATTTGAAGCCGTGGCGCGATGGCTGGCGTCACCTGCGCTTCATGCTGATCTATTCGCCGCGCTGGTTGTTTCTGGTGCCGGGGTTGGTGCTTGGAGTGATGGGAACAATCCTTGGCGTGGTTCTCTCCTTCAAAGGTCAGCTCACGGTTGGTGGCTTGACGCTTGATGTCGGAACACTTGCCGTAGCCAGCATGACCACAATTATCGGCGTGCAACTCGTGGCGTTTGGATTCTTCACAAAGGTTTTCGCAATTGCGGAAGGCTTGCTGCCGGAGGATCCAAAGTTCTCGGGTGTGTTCAAAGTATTCACCTTGGAAAAAGGAATCGTGTTTGGCCTGCTCGTGTTGCTGGGCGGGGTGGCATTGCTTGGGAACGCGCTTTGGGTTTGGAAAACTGCCGGTTACGGTGCGTTGAATTACGCCGACAATCTGCGGCGGCTCATTCCTGCCGTAACGCTCGTCGTGCTTGGGGTGCAGGTGATCTTTTCGAGTTTTTTCATGAGCGTGCTGGGATTGAAAACCGCATCACGCAAACCACCAACCTTGTCTGAACATGGCCGCTGAATCGCATCTTGAATTCTATCGTCGCTGGCACCGGCTCTCAAAGCCCTACATCCGCTGGCAGTTTGAACAGTTCCGTCCGTTCATCGGACGTCGCGTCGCGGACGTGGGCTGCGGTCTTGGCAACTACACCGAATTGCTCGCCGACCGCGATTTCTACATGGGAATTGATCTCGACGAGGATTTGCTCGCCGAATTGCGCAACGTCCACGGCAAACGCCCGAACGTGCAAACCGCGCGACTGGACATCACCAAGCCGGAACTGAAGGAGAAGTTGACCGCAAACAAGGTGGACACCGTGTTGTGCGTGAACGTTGTGGAACACATCGAGCAGGATGCGTTCGCCGTGCGTAACATGGTGGATGCAATGCCCTGTGGCGGTCACGTCTGCCTGCTCATGCCGGCGTTGCCGTTCCTGTTTGGCACGCTGGATGAACTGGACGGTCATTACCGTCGTTACACCAGGAGAACAATGGGCGCGTTGTTCGACGGTCTGCCGGGCCGGGTCGTGAAACTTTACTATTTCAATTTGATCGGAGTGCCGGGCTGGTTTGTCAAAGGCCGTGTGTTGAAACAACGCCGCCACACGAACGACAATTACGCCATCATGAACGCACTGCTTCCTGTGGTGCGCCCGTTGGAGAATCTCATCTCTCCGCCACTGGGCATGTCTGTCATTGGCATTTTCAGGAAAGACTGATCGCTGATGTCCCGTCTCAAACGTTTCGCCCACTCGCTGATTTCCGGCTACGCGCTGCTGGGGGCGAACATGATTTACACGCTGGCGTCGGTGCCGCTGGCGCTCAGTTATCTTTCACGGAAGGAATTCGCCTTGTGGGCGCTGGCAACGCAGGTGGCAAGCTATGTTGCGCTGGTGGATTTCGGTCTGAGCGCGTCGGCGTCTCGTGTGTTGGTGGATCACAAGGATCGGCGTGCGTCGGGCGATTACGGAAGCATGGTGCAGACGGGCGCTCTGGTGGGCTTGACGCAAGGTACGCTTGTAATGTTGGTGGGCGTGTTTGTGTCATTCTTTGTCGGGCCGTTGCTCGAAGTGGACAATGTCTTGCAGCACGATTTCAAATGGTTGATGATCGGCCAGTGCGCGATGATTGGCGTCGGCTTTTACACCCGCATCCTCAACCACATGCTCACGGCGCATCAGCGCTACGACATTTCCAACTACACGGCGGCGGCGTTGTTTGGAATGTCGTTCGTTGTGATGTGGTGGTGTTTTGAACGTGGATTCGGAGTTTACAGCACACTCTGGGGGCTGGCGTCCGGGACGTTCATTGCCATCGGTGTCAACGTCTGGGCGTGTGCGCGACTGAAATTCTTTCCGCAGCACGGCGAATGGGGTCGCCCAAGCTGGAGCGCATTCAAGGAACTGTTCTCATTTGCCCGGGACTTTTTCGTTTTCGCAATAGGCGCGCAATTGATCAATGCCAGCCAGATCATCCTGCTCCAGCGATTGAGCGGTCTGGAGACGGTTGCGGCCTGGAGCGTCTGTACACGGACGTTTCTCGTCTTGAGCCAGGTCGTAAGCCGGATTTTTGATTATTCCAGCGCGGCTCTTGCGGAGATGATGGTGCGTGGCGAGCGAGTGCTTCTTCAGAAACGTTTTCAGGAGATTGTCGTGTTTTCCGCCAGCCTCAGTGTGGCGGCAGCCACGATGCTCGCACTGTGTAATTCCACATTCGTCAGCGTGTGGACCTCCGGTAGAATCAACTCGCTAAAGGTGTTCCCCGAGGACATCAAGGAGCCGGCAAAGCTTGTGTCAAAACTCAGCACCGGCTCGGATGCGTTTTCACTGTCCTTGTGGCAATCGCTTTCGACGGAGGCCAGGGCGCAAATCACACCTCTCGCGTCCGGCGGTGGAAATCAGGCCGGACTGAGTGATGAGGAAAAAGACAGGTTGAAGACGGTTCTGGCAAAAGAATTCAACCGGGTGTTTCAGAGCGAGTCGTTGTACGCGGTGAATCAATTGGACAAGAACCAGCTTTCACTGGAAACGCTTTCGCTCATGTCCGACCCGCGATCTTCAACAGACGAAATTCGATTGAATCGTTACCTTGTCGAAGATTGTTTTCCCGAAGAATTCGCCAGCAGCCGGAAGAGTCATTGGTCGCTTTGGAACGATCTTTTGCTCGGCATCTGGCTGATTGTTTGTACGGTCATCAACATCCACACGGGGTTGGTGGGGCAGACGAAACAGTTTTTGTTTCTCCGGTATCTGCCGTTCATAGAAGGCGCTGTTTTTATCCTCCTGTCTGTCGTGTTGCTGCGTTTCGGAGGAATGACGCTGATGCTTGCCTTGTCCATCGTGTGCAGTCTGATGTTCCGGTTGCCGTACGGGCTTTACCGAACGCGCAACTATTTTTCCATCTCTCGATCTGAGCTGGCGGGCTGGCATCATACGATCCCGCAACTGCTTGCGTGGTTCGCGCCCGCCGCATTGGTGACGTGGTGGTTCACACGCAACCTTTCTGATTTCACGCGACTATGCTTGATCGGTGGTGTCATGGGTATGTGGACCGGCTTTGTTCTGTTGCGCTTTGGATTAACACCGACCATGAAGGCCGAGATACTGAAGCGTGCTCCGCAGGGTCTCAAACCTGTTTTTTTTGCCCTTGGATACGGACGCACCCTGCAAGAAACGCCATGAACCCGGGGAAAAGCTGCTTGTGGATTCGGTGCGCAGTTTCTAATGTCGCGCGTCGCCGGAAGCCTCGTTGCCTGGCAATTTGATTCTCATGATACGCAAAATACTTGGAAGCCTTCGTCGGCGTCTCAAACAGGAAAGCGTGCATCGCAAACGCCAGAGAGGTGAGGTCCAGGCGCTGGACTGGAAGGCTGGGTTGCTGGAGGAAAACGATTTTTGGACCCGCGCTTTGACGGATCCCGAACGCAACTGGAACATCAACGAGTATCGTGAGCGAACCAATCCTGATTTCGAGTTGCAGCCTGAACTGCGGGCACTGATTCCGGCTCCTGAAGGCGCGACGGTACGCATTCTCGATGTAGGTGCCGGGCCGCTGACCCGCATCGGGAAAAAATGGCCGGGCCGCCAGCTTGAAATCATCGCCACCGATCCGCTGGCTGAAAAGTACAATGAGCTGCTGAAGCGTTTGAAGGTGCCGTCACTCGTACCCGTGATCATTGCGGATGCCGAAAAGTTGACCGATGCATTCCCCAGGAATCACTTTGACCTTGCCTACGCGAGCAATTGCCTCGATCACAGCTACGACCCCGTCCTCTCCATCCAACAGATGGTGGAGGTGGTCAAGCCCGGCCATTGTGTCTATCTCTGGCACTTTGCCAACGAAGGCAAGAAAGAGTGTTATCAGGGATTGCATCAATGGAATTTTGACTCGGATGGGAATCGCTTTCTCATCAGCGACGGCCGGGTGACCCACTCTCTCGGGGAGAAGCTGGGAGCAACCGCTGAGATCACCTGCGAACAGACCGAGGCTTTCAACAACCAGGTGGTCATCGCCAGGATAAAGAAAATGTTCTGACGGAGATACGCCCGCCCATATCATGAGCCTCATTTCCAAATCCCTGCGGTTGATTTCACGCACTCTCAAAATTGCAGCGACCAACCCGTCCCGGCTTTCGCACGTCTTTGGCAACGCGCTGAACGCTTGCGAACAGGTGGCCGATCACTCAACCGATCTTCTACGTTTTCGTTCCGTATCGCCCGAGTCATTATTGCCCGCGGACGGGGAGACCGGCCGGATGCAGCTCGCCATCTTTCCCCAAAGTCACGCATCTGTTTCGATTCTCGAATTCAACTGTCTCATCCTGCTGATGCGGCGGGCGAAGGCGCGGAACATCTTTGAGTTCGGCACCTTCAAGGGTATTTCAATCACCCAACTCGCGTTGAATCTTCCCGCAGACAGCCGCATCTGCACGCTGGATCTTCCCGATGAAACGCTTCAAACCAAATTATCCATTGCAGACGCCGAGGACGCTGCCATCGCAAAAGAAAGCGGCAAGGGCTCACTGATCCCTGCCGAGTTGCGACCGCGCATCACATTCATCAAGCAGGATTCGGCCACGTTTGACGAATCCATTTACTCGGGCCAGATGGATTTCGTGTTCGTGGACGGCGCACATAACTACGACTACGTGAAGAACGATTCGGAAAAGGGCTGGCGCATGTTGCGTCCGGGCGGAATCATCACCTGGCACGATTGCCGGATTCAGGATGTCGGCGTCATCCGGTATCTGCTCGAGAGCCCGTTCCAGCCCGCACTCATCAGCGGGACTACCGTTGCATTTGCAGTCAAGCCATAGGTAAATCCGGCACCATGCAAATGCTGTGTTGTTAAATGGAAATTGGGTTTCTCGACTTGAGCTCGAAAAATTATTCTGAGTGCCGCACTGCCAAAACGCTCCAAGGCAGCGGCAATCGTTTGCAGAGCCTGGACATTCTTCGTGCTGCCGCAGTCTTGCTGGTCCTTGGGAGACATCTGGATTTGGAGGGTTGCAAAGAGACCGGTCTGGTTCGCAAAGCGCTCGACGTCTGGTACACCGGCGGATGGACAGGAGTTGATTTATTCTTTGTGTTGAGCGGATTCCTGATATCGGGCTTGTTGTTTCGCGAGCATCAAAAGCATGGTCACATTTCCTTCAAACGATTTTTCATCAGGCGTGGCTTGAAAATCTATCCACCTTTCTACCTTCTGCTGCTTTTGACTTGGCTTGTGAGCTGGTATAGGACCGGACATTGGGAGCGAAGAGGCCTTATCGTGGAGGCACTATTTGTACAGAATTACTTTATTGGTTGGTGGAGTCACGCTTGGTCGTTGGCTGTGGAAGAACACTTTTACGTGCTTCTTCCGTCATTGTTGATCGTTCTAGCATGGATCAACACAAAGCGACCAAACAAATTCAAACTGGTTCCTTGGATTTTTGTTGGCCTTACCTTGCTTTGCCTGGGCTTGCGATTGATGATTTCGCTGGATCAGCCATATAATTTCGGGACGCATCAGTCTCGAACACATTTGCGAGTGGACTCGCTCTTTTCCGGTGTCGTGATTTCTTACATCCATCATTATCATCCGGGCCGGCTGCAGAAGTTAAGGCCATATCGACTGTTGCTCCTCTTGTTAAGCATACCAATGATTCTGCCCGCATTTATTTATCCAGTGGAGACGACTTTCTTTCTCTACACCTTTGGATTGACGTTTTTGTATGTGGGCTTTGGTTTGATCCTGATAGCCGTGATAAACGAGCCGGTCTCCCATAACCGGCCCATGGCATGGATTTCCTTTTTGGGTTCACGCTCTTTCTCCGTTTATCTCTGCATATATGTCATCCAAACTTCACTCTCCTAGTGTGACAGGTTTGCAAGGGTCGGCACAATACGGAAATAAAATATAAACAACTGATAGAAAAATCCAAGCAATACTGGGATGATAGTGGCGATAATTACCCATCTAAATTTGTCCCAGAACTCCTTCTTTTCCGTTTCCTCCCTATCCTTGCGCTTGATGTATGTATCAACTGTCAATGAGAGGGTTCTAACTATCTCTGGGAGGGATAAAACGTCACCATGCCCAGTCACCAGTATCTCTTCATGGCGATCTACTTTTTGGTCTAGGGAGGCGAGTTGGGCTTGCATTAGTATGATTTCTGGGTGGCTATGGTCGGTATCCATAGGTTCCTTTTGCTGGAGGTGGAATTCCCCCTATTGTGAGAG
>CAYSDO010000029.1:0-21634 GCA_964429665.1 uncultured Bifidobacterium sp. | reverse complement strand
GGCCAAGGCCCCCGCGCGTGATCAGCACCCCCGCCGGGCGGATTTCCTTCCGCACCCGCCCGGCGGCGGCCATGAGATTCTTGTCGGCGAGTGGATTCGGGTTGCGCGTGTCATCCGGCAGATTCGCCAGTTCAAACGTTTCCTTGCGATTCGGTGTGATGAGCGACAAACCGGCAAGATTCAATTGATGCACCGGTTTTGGATCGAAACTCAGCCAAACACCGCAATCATGACAAAGCGTTTTAATTTCGTTTAACAACGCCTGCGTCACGACCCCCTTGCCGTAATCAGCCACAATGACAGCATCGGCCTTGGGAACCTCGTTCTTTAGCAATGTGAACAACCGTCGCATGAGCGGGCCATCTAGGCTGTCGCGGCATTCACGATCAATGCGCACGACCTGCTGCTGATGAGCCACAATGCGTGTCTTCATGCTCGTCGGCCGCGCTGCGCAGGCAACCAGACCACGACAACCGATCGCCTGCTCTTTCAGAATCCGAGCGAGCTGCCCCGCCGCTTCGTCACAACCAACTGCACCAAATATCTCGGTGGAAACATGCATTGCCGCGAGATTGCGCGCCACGTTTGCCGCTCCACCAGGCATGAAACTTTCGCGCTGAAAATCCACAACGGGCACAGGCGCCTCCGGTGAGATACGGGCGACACTGCCCCAAATGAATTGATCAAGCATCACATCACCAATGACGAGAATGCGGGTGTCGGCTGCTTTACGCAGCAGTTGCTTGACTCGTTGCACCGCAATTGTTTTTCGTTTCATGTGGGGGCGTGTATTTGTGTTCAATCCAAAAACGCCGTCAAAGGGCTCGTCGGACTCGCAGTTTTGCTCTGTGCGACCAAACCACTCTCAAACGCCGCGCGACCTGCCTCCACGGCCATCTTGAATGCCACAGCCATCCTGGTTGGATCACTTGCAATGGCAACGGCCGTGTTCACCAGAGCCGCATCGGCACCGAATTCCATCGCCTCCGCTGCGTGGCTCGGTGCACCGAGTCCGGCATCCACCACAACCGGCACGGTGGCCTGCTCGATGATGATGCGAATCTGTTCGCGCGTCTGAATGCCACGGTTCGAGCCGATGGGCGAGCCGAGCGGCATCACCGTGGCGCACCCGATTTCCTGCAATCGTTTCGCCAGCACAGGATCGGCGTTGATGTAAGGCAGCACGGTGAAACCTTCCTTCACGAGCATCTCCGCCGCATTGAATGTCTCAATCGGATCAGGCAGGAGGTAGCGCGGATCGGGATGGATTTCGAGCTTCACCCATTTCGGAAGTCCGGCAGCAACAGCAAGGCGAGAGAGACGAACAGCCTCGGCAGCGTTCATCGCGCCGCTGGTATTGGGCAGGATTAGAAATTTTTTAGGATCAATGAATTCAAGAATGTTGGCAAACGGGTCCTTCTTGCCGGAAAGGTCGGCGCGCCGCAAGGCAACCGTGACCATCTCCGCCCCGCTGGCAGCAAGCGCATCGCGCATGGCTTCCGGCGAGGAGAATTTTCCCGTGCCGAGGATGAGGCGCGATTGAAAGGTTCTTCCTGCGATGATCAACGGTTGAATGGACAACGACATCGGCGTGGAATGTAGTCGGGCGCGCCGGCATTTGTCGAGGCTGCGGGCAATGGTTGTGTCTGCCGATGTCAAAACACGCAATCAGGCAGGAAAAGCATAACTTGACACATTTTCTTGGTGAGGCATGGTAGGCGCGAAACTTGACTTTCTTTCGTATGAGACGTGCATCTGTATTGTGTGTGGCGGTTGTGTTCCTCCACATCGGGCAAGCAGAAAGTCAGGCCATAGAACCAGCAGCACCCGCCATCTCGGAACTGGTTGTAAACGGCTCTCAGAAGAATCTCCGATTCACGCCCTATCCAGGAGCCAGTGCGTATCAGTTCTTCAGCGCAACAAACATTGCCGGACCCTACGCTGCAAACACCAATTTCATTCTCACGCCCTACATCACAGGTTATTCGACCAACTACACCACAAACGGCGCAGTCACGATCACGAACTACGCTTACGAGTGGCGTAGCACGAATTTCTCCGGCAACTCCGGCTACTTCAAGATGTCGGCAACTCCCGCATCCAGCAACGCAATCGTGCTGGCCAATGCACTCAACAGGCTGGCTTACGGGCCAACACCGGATGACTTGCTGACTTACAGCAACAATCCGCAGGCGTTCATTGACGAACAACTGAACATGAACGGTGTGGCAGAGACAATAGATGACTATTTTGTCGAAGTTACAAATAGTGTACCGAGCAATCCCACAACAAACTGGACGTTTGTTACTCAAACAGGAACGCTCGCGGCCAACGCCTTTTACCTGTTCACCACCCAGCCAGGCACAATCATGCTGGATGACATGGAGCTTTGGCCTCACCTCTACACAAATTATCTGGCGACAAACATCGTCAACAACATCACCAATGTCGTTACCAACTCTGCCTTCTCGCATATTATCACTACAAACCTGTTGCAGAATGGGGACTTTGAATCAGGCTTCGCTCCGTGGATTTCGGCTGGCGGAGCTTCTGGTTCTTCCATTGTGCCGGGTGGCGGGCGGTTGGGTAGTTCGGGATTGCAGGTTGTATCCACCACGGGGGCCACATCAACGGGTTCGGACTACCTCCGTCAATCCATCATCACCACTCCATTTGCCACTACCAATCCCTGCACGTTGCGCTACTGGTATCTGCCCAGTAACGATTCAACCAAGCTGCGCATCCAGCTTGGCAGCGGATTGAACAGCACGCCCGGCGGAATTCCGCCCACGCCAGGATGGGTTTATGTGAAAGCCACGGGCACGGCCAGCGCCACGGGTCGCATTTACTTTTTTATGTCCGGCGCCGGAACATGCTACCTGGACGACATCAAACTCGTAGCGGGCGCAGATGCAGGTACAGGCGCAAACCTGCTCTCGAATGGGGACTTTGAAATCGGTGCTACAAATTCGTGGTTGCTTGCCGCTCGTTACGCCACCAACACGATGGTTGATTCAACAACGGCGCATACGGGCAATTATTCTCTCAAACTGGTCGGCACGTCCGGCGGCAGTGCGGCCACCACAGCTTCACTGTATCAAGGCGTTTCGCTGACCAGTGGACAGACCTACACTGTGAGCTACTGGTATCTGCCCACGACGGTGGGAGTGAACCTGACCGCGCAACTGGACGGCGGTGGATTATTGAGCACACCAGACGTGGATGCGCCGGGTTACTACAGGCAGTTGAGTTATGGCACGGCACGCCTGAGCGATTACCGGGCGTGGTTCTGCCAGCACGCCGTCGTGGCCAAACGCCAGTTGTTTGAAGTTCTCTCACAGTTCTGGGAAAACCATTTCGTCACGCAACACACCAAGAGTCGCGATTACATTGATAATAACGGTTACGATGCAGCCACGGCTGACCGCATTGCGACCTCGTTGGAATGGCTTGAGATGAGCCGCTGGCGTAATGCGATGCTGAATCCGAATTGCACCTTTTACGACCTGCTCAAAATCAGCGCCGAGAGTCCGGCAATGATCATCTATCTCGATACCGTGGCCAGCAAAGGCAATGGCAACAACGTCGCCAATGAAAACTATGCCCGCGAACTGCTGGAATTATTCACCTTCGGCGTGGACAACGGTTACGATCAAAACGACATCGTACAAATGTCCCGTGCGTGGACCGGCTGGTCGGTGGAATTGGTGGACACCGCAAATGCAAACAACCCATTCGCCGCCGCCTCACTGACTCTTTATCCCGGCACAAACGGCACGACGAAAGCGAACACCATCGGAACCTGGGCCATGAATTTCAAATCCGGCAGCTATGGCACCAATCGCGCCCCGATCTTCCCGGGAAAAATTGTCCCGGCACGTTTTGGCCCGCCTTGGGCAGGAACCAATTACCAGCTCACACTGCCTCCCCGTACCGGCACTAATGGCATCCAGGACGGTTATGATGTCGTGACGCACCTTGCCAACCAGCCGTTCACGGAAGAATTCATTAGCGTGAAACTCTGCCGATTGTTCGTACACGACAACTTCCCGAATCCTACAACCAACCCTGATCTTCCCGAGTATTCGTTCTATGATTACACGAATCCAGACCGGAGCGCCGAGGCCGAACTGGTTCACCAGTGCATGCTGGCTTGGGAAAACAGCAATCCAAAAGGAAACATTCGCGCGGTGCTAGGCGTCATCTTCAACTCCGATCTGTTCCGCAGCCACACGGCTGCCGCACAAAAGGTCAAGACACCATTCGAATTCGTGGCAAGCAGCGTCCGCGCGCTCCGCAGCGGCACCAACGGCGGTACCGGCATCACAGCCACCACGGACGGGGCGTCCTTTGCAACGCCACTGACGCGCATGGGTGGAATGAACCTGTTTGATCGCGACGCCCCGGACGGTTATCCCGAATTCGCACCGAACTGGATCAGTTCCGGCACACTTGTCGAGCGCATCCGTTATATCCAGGCTTTTTGCAACGCGGGCACGGGTGACGACGCGGGAAACAATCAATGCGACCCCGTTGGCCTGCTCAAATCACGTCTCTCGTCAGGTACATCGGGCGGCTACAACGATGCCGGCGCTGTAACAGATTTCTTCCTGTCAATTCTGCTTCCAGGTGAAGGCGCGGCCAATCTGGCTTTGTACCGCCAGGCCGGAATCAATTTTCTCAACACCGACGACGACGGTGTGACCTCTTCGCCGTTTGCCCAGCTTTCAACGAACTATGACACACGCGTGCGCGGACTGGTCTCCATGCTGATGACCTCACCGCGCTTTCAGGAACAATAAACCATGAACAACTTCAACATCTACTCTCGCCGGCAGTTTTTGAGCAATTCGGCGAAAGTGGGCATGGCTGCCGCACTCGCCAGTCTCGTGGACATTCCGTTTGTGATGAAGCGGGCGCTCGCCGACGGCAGCATTGGACTGAACGGAAAAAAAGTTCTCTTCATCTGGCTGCGTTTCGGCAACGACGGCCTGAACAACATCATCCCGATTCAGGATCCGGAGTACAACAGCATTCGCCCAACCATCGGCATTCAAAAGGAAGCTGGTGTGGACTACAACGCCGCCACATCAGGTTGCTTTGACCCCACGCTTTACACCAACGGCGCATTCACACCGCGAACCTCGGCAGACAACACCTTTAGCTACACCAACGCAATCCGCACCGGAAATGGATTCGCCGCGCTTCACCCCGCTCTCAAATTTCTTGCGCCGGTCTATAACGCAGGCGACCTCGCACTGCTCCACCGTGTCGCTTATCCGAAACAATCGCGTTCGCACTTCGACTCCCAGAATTATTGGGAGAATGGCAACCCGAACAACAATCTTTCCAAAGATGGAATTTTTTATCGTACCATCATGGAGTCTGGCCTGGCCAACACAGCGCCGCTCACAGGCGTCACGATCCAGTCCGCGCTGCCGCTCATCATGCGAGGCTCCCAGGCAGCGATGACCAACCTCACCTCGCCAACCCGCTACGACCTGCTGGGTGTTCCGACTGGCACCGGCGACTACAAAGCGTTCAATGCAGTCGCAAATGCCAACTATTTTCCCTACTCCTCAAAAATCAACCGCGAGCTTCTCGATCTCCAATACGAGAACATGACGAACACATTGCGCATTTTTGGAAATCTCGACTTCGGAGAAAATCCAAGCGCTGCAGGGCCGGGGAATTATTATCGCGACAACGCGGTCACGGATATGGATCAGACCTGGTACGACGGCACGCCAAACACCAATGGGAGCGATCCAAATCGTGGCTACTACCTGTTTCCCACCTCGAACGAAAAAAATGGCGGCTTTCAACGTCCCGGCAACAGCGGCACCAACGCCAACAAACGCATCGCTCCTCAGAACCAGCAGGCAGGTTTTTTTACAAACCTCAAGGCCGCCGCAATGATACTGAACAAAACGGATGCCATAATCGCCGGCACCGAACTCGGAGGCTTTGACACCCACGGCACGCAAGGTGCCGCTTCCGGCACACATGCAAATCTCCTTCAATCCGTCGGCTGGTCCATGTACGCGCTCCGGAAATATTTTACTCTCTATGCGGACAAAGCCACATGGGAAAACATTGTTGTTGTGACATTGTCTGAATTTGGTCGCACATCCAAGGAGAACGACTCCAGGGGCACGGACCATGCCGAAGCGGGCGTCATGTATGTGGCAGGCGGCGGCGTCAACGGCTACGTCCCTGGCAATTCTTCTGGTGTCTTTGGTTGCAGCAGGACAGATAGCATTCCGTGGAACACCGGCCCGCTAACGAACAGTCTCGACAATTGCGGCACCATGTTTGCCGCCGGCTTTCCAAACAGTACCAACCCTGCAAAGGTCGGCTACCTGCGTCGCTCAATTGATTACCGCTCTGTTCTGGGTGAAGTAATCCGCAAACACCTCGGCTCAACACAAGCCCAATTGAACCGGATCATCCCGGGCTATGCCAACGTTGGCGAGGGACTGCTCTCCGGCGGTACCTCCAGCATTGACGGTGTGCAGATTCGAGGCGAACTCGGCTTGTTGTGACGTTGACTTTCATGAAGTCTTACCGCCGTGTCGCGCCTGTGACGACTTCGGTGGTTTTCGTCCTCGTTGGAATGCTATCCGCTCAGGTTGCGCTTTCCGCGACCAATTTCTTTGTTCCCGTAGCAGACACCACCCTTCTGGAAGTGGCTGCTACCAACAACATAGGCGGATTTGGAGGGATGAACTCGGGCACCACCGGAGAATACAATAGAACCCGCGCCTTGATGCAATTTGATCTGACCTCGCTTCCGAGATCAACAATCGTTCAGTTCTCCGCACTCCATATTGATGTGACACGTCAACCCAGCGCTGATGAATCACCTCCGCCCATCACTTTCGGTCTTCGTCGCGTGTTGCGTTCGTGGGGCGAAGGCACAAATTCACCAATAATACAGATTGGAAAAGGATTGCCTGCCACAGAGGGCGACGCCACATGGCTTCATGCCTTCTTTCCCACAAATCTTTGGACCAGCCCCGGAGGCGCTGTCGGAGCGGATTTTTCTGATGTCGAAAGCACCTTTACGGACATCATCGGCGTCAGTTCCTACACTTTTCCAAGCACGCCGGAAATGATGGGCGATGTCACCGGATGGCTGGATCATCCCCAAAATAATTTCGGCTGGGTGTTGCTCTGCAATAGCGAAGGAGCGAACTATTCTGCCCGACGCTTTAGCACACGCGAAGATGTGGATCATCTGCCCCTGCTCGAATTGCACTACCTCGTCCCGCCCCATCTGACTATTGTGAAAACCAATTCGGCTCAAATCTGCATCCAGTTCACCGCATGGGCTGGCCACACCTACGACATTGAATATCAAAACTCGCTTGCCGCCGGTTCCTGGGTGTTGTTGTCGCACCTCGGTGCAGCACCGACGAATTACCCCGTTACCCTCCTTGATACGCTGTCCGTGACGCAGCGCTTTTATCGGGTGAACGCTTACTGAAAGCATTGTGAACTCAGTGTGGTTTTGCTCAAACAGACTTTGACAAGCCGTTCACTTTCGGATGCTCTGAAGGTCGTTGCTGGACGTACTCTGCCGCAGTTGATCAATCTGCGCCTGTATCGCTTCCGGCGCAGGCGATACGGTTTTGCCCAGATCAAAGTAACGAATCGCCTCTGAATAATTGCCGGCATCGCGTTCTATCCGTGCCAGATTAACGGCGATCTTACCGAGAAGGCTGAGGGCCTCATTGTTTGTTTTCGACTGGCTCGGTCGAGCGAACCATGCAGAAAGCGCGCTCGTCATGACATTGCGGGCGCTATTCGTGTCCGCCATGTCGTTGTAGTAGAGCGAACCCAGTTCAAATAAAAGCTCGTCGCTTTTCGGATTGTTGCGAAGCCCCTCAAGTAGAAATTGACGCGCTTCACCGACCCGGTTCTTTTCCTTGCGCAACCAGTAGGAAGCCGTCGTGTAAGTTGTCACCATCTGTGGGTCCATCTCGGCGGCGATACGCAGCCAGGGAAGCATTTCACGTTGCTTGCCCTCTGCGAGATGTGTGTGCTGGTTGATGGTGAAGTTGCGTCCGAATCGTTCGATCCAGTCGCGAGGTTCTTTCACGAAATCCATGCCCTCTTCGTGGTCGGCATCGTGGTCTTCATGATGGTGAGCATCGTGATCCCCTTCGCCATCGTGATGATCCTGCTCATCCGTGTGAGTAATCGCCTTCTGGTTCGCCTGATTGACCTGGTCGAAGATGGACGGGTAATAGCCGCTGTGAAAATAGATGTCGGCCTTGGTAAAAAAATGCTTTGCGAAAAGACGACGACCATCGCCAAGCATCATTTTGAGAAATCCATCCGTGCCCCGTTTCTCACTGCGCTGCTGGGCTGTTGGTGCAAGCAGGGTTGCGAGCGACACACTCATGGTCGCCAGCAATGCCACAATCCACTTTGGTGAAGCGTGCATCAGGTATTTAGATTCTGGCGACGGAACCGCGCCCAGGTCAGCACTAGCAACAGGGTGGCATAAACCGCAGCGTAGGACGTCGCCATGAAACACGCCATGTTTCCGGGGAGGACTTGATCGTTGATGACAATATCGCGCAGGTCGTACCACTCCAGATGCGGAATAAGAAAATAGATCGAGTAAAGCAATGTGCTCGCGGGTTCGGTAAGTCCGACCGACACTTTCCCGAGATGCGGTCCGACAAATGTCAACCCAAGCACCACAATAAAACAAAGAGTCGCATTCGGCCCGGGCGCTGAGAGAACAACCGACCCCAGAAGCGCCAGCGCGACTACAACACCCAGTGCCATCCACTGCATCCACATCAGTTTGGCAAAGGAAGCAACCGGCAATGTATGTTCGCGGGCGCCAACAAGAATTCCAAAACAAACATAGAATGCAATGAGCGCGATCCCACAAGCGAGCCAGCAGCCAAGAAATTTTCCAAGAACCACCTGCCAGCGCGTGACAGGTTTGGCAAGCAAAGGGAAAATGGTCCGGTTTTCCTTTTCCGAAGGTATCTGGCGGGCTGCCGTGGTAATCCCGATGATGAGCGATGAAATCCAGATGAGAAGAAGGCAGATTTCCTTTAATGCACGGACGATAGTGTTGTCGTTGAAGAAACTCATTGAACCAGCAGCAAGGGTCAGCAGCGTCGTTAGCACAAGAAGCACGTAGAAATCCTTGCGCCGATAAAGCTCCTTGATGACGACGGTGGAAATGGCCCAGACGGTGTTCATGCGATGGCTTGCGGCTTGTAACCAATGAGGTCCAGGAAGATTTGTTCGAGGCCGGTTTTGTATTTCGCAAGAAGATCGGCAACGCGGCCTTCCTCCCTTAGCTGCCCTTGATGAACGATCGCAACCCGGTCGCAGACGGTTTCCACCTCGCCAAGCTCGTGAGACGAAAAGAAAACGGTCTTTCCCTCGTTCTTCAGACGTTGAATGATCTCGCGAACTTTCATCCGTCCAATTGGATCGAGCCCGCTGGTGGGCTCATCCAGGATCAACAGATCAGGGTTGTTGATAAGTGCCTGAGCCAGACCAACGCGCTGTTGCATTCCCTTGGAGTATGACTTGAGGGGGCGTTTGGAGGCGTGTTCGAGTTCGACAAGTTTAATGAGGCGGTCAATCCTACGATCCGCTTCCGTTCGTTCGATACCAAAAACCTTTGCATAGAACCGAAGAATCTCCTCGGCTGAAAGAAACTTGTAGTAGTAGGTGAGTTCCGGCAGATAGCCAATACGCTGACGGGCGATCGGCTCGCGAACGTTTACTCCGAATAACCTGGCTTCGCCGCCCGTGGCGTTTACAAAGCCAAGCAGCACATTCATTGTCGTCGTTTTACCGGCACCGTTCGGACCAAGGAACCCGAAGACTTCGCCTTGACGCACATCAAGACTGAGGCCATTGACAGCAAGCTTTGGTGCGGATGATCCGGAGGCAGTCGGATATTCGACACGCAAGTTTTCCAATTGAACCACTGACTCCAACATATCAATTCAATGACGAATTAGCTTTTTCCAAGCAGTTGCACAATCTCTTTCAATCTCTTTCGGTCAGCGGACTGGTCCGGACAATGCAAAGGCCCGAAGCATAAACTTCGGGCCTGTTTGGAATTCTTAGGTTTTATGGAAACTGCAGCACATGGAGAGGTTGATCGCATCTTGGCCTCTCGTTGACAGTAGTCATCGAGTATGTGCCACCAGACGGGCACGTCGGCCATTCACCCGCAGAGCCACGTCCCAGATACTGCATCGCGTCTGCTGAAGTAACCGTGGCGGATCCCGCCTTGTTTTTTTCAAGCGCCCACTGTTGGATGGCACCGTCAATCTGCCGGAGGTTGTTGATGCACGCGTTCTGCTGCGTCGTGGTACGGGCGCGCACAAAGTTGGGAATCGCCATGGCAGCCAGCAATCCAATGATTGCCACAACGATCATGATTTCCACGAGAGTGAAACCTGCTTTACGGGACGTGTTGATCTTCATACATGCTCTAGCCTTTCTGTCTTGTAGGTGGAGTGAGCCTCCACAGCAGGCTGGTTATAGTATTACGGTAGTGCTCACGCATTTTGCCTGCTGTGACCACATACGAAAAAGAGCAATGAAAATGCCACCTTTTCGATCAAACAAAACTGATGAATAAGGCATTGGTGATAGCTTCATAATGTCACAACAACCAGTATCTCCGACAAAAAAAAGACCCGAAGTATCACTTCGGGTCTTGAATTAAACTTTAACTATTCCTGTTACGGAAGAGCATGACCAGTCACAGTGCAAGCTGGCTTTGTGCTGACATCCGACACTGAGTATGTACCGCCTGCAGGACACGTCGGCCATTCGCCAGCGGTGCCGCGTCCGAGGTAGGGCATGACGTCGGATGAAGTCACAGTAGCTGAACTGGACTTGCTCTTTTCCAATGCCCATTGCTGGATGCCACCGTCAATCTGGCGGAGGTTGTTGATGCACGCGTTGGTCTGGGACGTTGTGCGGGCTTTGACGAAGTTGGGAATCGCGATGGCGGCCAGCAATCCGATGATTGCCACAACGATCATGATTTCCACGAGGGTGAAACCTGCTTTGCGGGAGGTGTTGATCTTCATATTTGCTATTTACCTTTCTGTTCTGTTGTTTGCGGCGTGAACACTGCAGCAGGCGTGTTTTACGATTACGGTTGGTGCTCACTAATTGCCTGCCACAACCGCACGTCACGAATAGCAACGCCAGTGCCAAGGTTTCCTCCGGATCATAAAAACAGCACGGGCCTGGAATGCATCTAGGCCCGTCTGCGAGAGTAAACGAATGTCAGCCTTGATCGTTATGGTGCGACGGGATCAAGTGTATGCCCAAATTGGTTGCAAGTAGGCTTCGCATTAACGGTTGAAACGCTGTAGCTGCCACCGGCTGGACAGCTTGGCCATTCACCAGCTCCACGTCCAAGGTAGGGTTTGATGTCTGTCGATGTGACAGCCGCAGAACCCGATTTGTTCTTTTCCAATGCCCACGTTTGGATTCCGCCATCAATCTGCCGCAAATTATTGATGCAGGCGTTCTTTTGCGCCGTTGTGCGGGCTTTGACGAAGTTGGGAATCGCGATGGCAGCCAGCAATCCGATGATCGCCACAACGATCATGATTTCCACCAGCGTGAAGCCTGCTCTAAGTTTTTTCCTGATTTTCATATCTGCACTTTCTTTCTGTTTGTGCGGCGTGAACCTGATCATCGGACGGTTAATATGTTAAAATGACAAGCCGGTTCACTTATTGCCCGAGGATTGCCGCTCTCACGACTTTAGGCTCCACGAAAGTTAAAGCAATCGCCAACAGCGGCCACCCGCTTGGATTCTTTCCCTACCACCCCTCCGTAGTAACCCGTAACTCATTTCCAAACTTGAGGCAATCGTGTCTCATTCCATTTCTAGACACCTGCCAACCCAACTCACACCTCTCGGGTTGCCGCGTCAAGCATCCACTTTTCCAACCAACTTACGGATGCTTCGCTTTGTCTTTGTAGATGCCGTAATTCTTGAGAAAACCTACTTGGAACTCATCAAAGTCCTGGATGGAGGGCAGCATCCCCGAATCTCCGCTCACGGATATGTACCTGGCGTATCCTTGCTCATCCATGTTCATGTCATAAACCTCGAAAGACTGCTCTCCATCGTTAACAGCCCTTCGATTCCCACGATAAAATCGCCGTTCACGAATCATCGCATAATCCTGGTAGGAATTGAGATAAATTGTTTTGTTCGTACCTGATCCCACGCCATACAACGTCGCTCCTTGGTAGAATTCGTTGGGCATCTGGATTCCCAGACGATCAATAATTGTCGGCAGCAAATCCACCTGGGAGCCGATGCTTGCATTCAATCGAAATCCAGGTCGCTCGGGATCCATCACGATAAGCGGTACGTTCGCAAGCTCCGGCGTCACCTTCCAGCCATGTCCGACAGCGCCATCCTTGCTGCCAAGCATTTCACCGTGATCAGCCGTAATGACCACCAGCGTTCTCTCCAGCAGACCGGTCTGTTTTAGCTCGTCCAAAATTGAACTCACTATCCAATCCATATAGAGCAGTTCATTCAGATACATCGGCTCATAATTGCCAACCTCGGTCGCTTTGTATTTTTGGAAACGCTCCGGGATGGAATCGTAGGGATAATGCGGCGCGGCAGGAATGTAGGTCATGAAGAACTTCTCCCCATTCGTCGAATATGTCCGTATGCGCGATCGCATCGCTTCCAACGTCTCCTCCTCCCGCAATCCCCACGCAACTGGCGGTGTCTTTCGCACGCCAGGCATTGTGTCAGCATCCCACATTTCGGTGAGGCCGCGCTGTTTCAAAAACTGCCTGAACCCCGTGTAATCAAAAAATGACGAATAGAACAGCGAGCATGAATAGCCATTCTCGTTCATCACTTCAAAAATGCTCTTCACTCCCACCCGCTCAATCGTAAAGCTGCTGAAGTCCGACACCGGATATAGTCCGGTGAAGGTCGCGAAGCGCGCATGGATCGAACTCGCAAAACTGGAAAAGAAATTTGGAAACAACTCCATGCGGTCACGGTATTGCGACAGCAACGGTTGGGTTTCATTCGTTCCGCCAAACAGCGACAGGTGCTTGTTGTAGGACGACTCCATGAACACCAGCACAACATTAAGATCTCGCCGCGTGCTACTATTGGCGGACGGACCAACATCAACAAGTTCAACCATCCCCAACGCCCTCGCCCTGCTTGCAAATTCCTCACTGCTCATTGGCCGCGATACAGCCCGTTTCCAGATTGAACTCGTCTGCACCAGCCTGAATACCACCTGGCCTTCTCCCACATCCGGCAAGGCGATGCCAATCCCCACCAACCCAAGCAACACAAAAGCGGTCAGCACAAATCTCCCACCCGCACTCGCGCACATTCCCGGAGAATCCACCCTCTGTCTGCCCAACCACCACCTCGCCATTCTCAACCCGGCGAAATAAATCGCCAACACAGCCAGCATCGCCACGAACAACGACGGCAGATACGGTTTTGCCATCCGCAACATCATTTTCGGACTGTCTGCAAAAGCGATCAAATCGCAACCCACCCTCACTCCCATGATCTGCGTAACGCGCAAATCCACCAACGCCAGCAAAATCAACCCGATCACCACCACATCAAGCCACCACCAGTTCCCACTCCGACGAAATCTCCAAACAATCGCGGCCAGCAGCCCGACCACACACGTCAATCCAAGCTCTCCGATAAAATAGTGCGGACACGAAATTGCAAACCCGAGCAGCGACTTGTAATTTTCAGCCATCGGAAAGTGTCCGCACGCCAGCAGGATAAAACCCACGAAGTAGAACATCACGACCCTCAACCACGGTTGCACAAACCCGCACCGCTTCGCCAGCAACGTCAGCGCAATGAACAACACCGCAACCTCCCCGAGCAACAACGCAAAGTAAGGCGTCAGCTTGACCAAAATATCCACCTCCCCCGCGAACAAGACCCAGATCATTCCTGTCCACAGCAGCGGCCACAACAACCAACGCGCCCGCATCAGCCTTTCCCTGTTCCAGAGCACGGACAACGACGCCAGCCCGATCATGACACATACAAGCAATTCCCGACGCCGATGTACAAACTCCTGGAAGCATACCAGCCAATACAGCCCTGCCATGACAGCCGTCAGATTCAACGCCGAGTTTTCCCTCCGCTCCCGCACCAATACAAAATAAACAATTCCGTACACCGCCAGCCACACCGCCAGAAACGGCTTCTTAAAAAATAAATTCATGCTCAGATACGGAATCAGCCCCTTCCACTCCAGATTCCCCTCCATGATCCGTGATACATAATTCCTTGGCCCTTCATGAAAAGTCAGGAAGATGAACAACAACCCAAGAAGCACAATCGTCGCATTAGCACAACGCACCGCCTTGACTCCAACCGCACCACACCATTGCCCCAACCCCACCACAGTCAGCATTCCAACGAACCCAAAACCATAAAACGCAACATAGTCGAGCCACGAATCCTTCACCCCCATCACACGCCAGTGCGTCTCGAAAAGATGCTTTTGCAGTCCAAACAACATCACCACCTTGATCAGCACCAATCCACAAAAAAGCGCCCAAAGCCGGCACCACGCCGCTGTCGGCAATCCCCAGACACCAGACGGTTTTTCTTCGCCTCCTGTACCAGAAGCTGTCGCCTGTGCATCAGATTGGAACGTATCATTCATTGGATATGGAAACTCGCTGCGTGCTTGTCGCAGACGCTGTGCCGGATTATGCTCCGCAACATCGCTATGCAGCAAGACTCCCGAATCTACATCGCAGGACATCGCGGCCTTGTCGGCAGCGCCATCTGGCAGCAGCTCGAACGACGAGGCTTCAAAAACCTCATCGGACGCACCCATGCCGAACTCGACCTCTGTGACCCCGCTGCCGTGCAACACTTTTACTCATCCGAGAAACCCGGCCACGTCATTTGCGCCGCAGCCCGTGTCGGTGGCATCGTCGCCAACGACACTCGCCCGGCCGAGTTCATCTACGACAATCTTCAGATCCAAAACAATCTCATCCACGGAGCCTACAAGGCCGGTGTCAAAAAACTTTTGTTTCTCGGCAGCTCCTGCATCTATCCACGGCTCTCACCCCAGCCGATGAGCGAAGATTGCCTCCTCACCAGTCCGCTCGAACCCACAAACCAGTGGTACGCCATCGCCAAGATCGCTGGCCTCAAGATGTGCCAGGCCTACCGCCGTCAGTACGGCTGCAACTTCATCACCGTCATGCCCGCAAACATTTACGGCGTGAACGACCACTACGACCTCACAAACTCTCACGTCCTGCCAGCACTCATCCGCAAGTTTCACGAGGCCAAGACCACCAACGCTCCCACCGTCACCTGCTGGGGCACGGGCAGCCCGCGACGCGAATTCCTGTTTGCAGACGACCTTGCCCGCGCGTGCATTTTTCTTCTCGAGAATTACAACGACGAGCAACACGTCAACATCGGCTACGGCAACGACGTCACCATCCGCGAGCTGGCCGAACTGGTTCAGAAAGTCATCGGCTATACCGGCAGGATTGTCTGGGACTCCACCAAGCCGGACGGCACCCCGCGCAAACTCCTCAACGTTTCGAGACTGTTCGCCCTCGGCTGGAAACCGGAAGTAAATCTCGAATCCGGCATCCGCCTCGCCTACGACGATTATCGCAAACGAATGCCGACCAATTGACATCAGTGATTGGCGATCAGTACCAATTAAAAAACAACACGCGATGGCTGCCACTTGCCAGTCGCGGTATTTCGTTCAGCTTGGGGCCAACCCAGAAAATAGCAGCGTGTTCGTTCGTGGCCGTTTCGATCATGTGAATGCCGGCTTTGAGTTCGATCGCTGCGTCACCCAATTGAACTCCATCAAGTCTTGCCACAATGCTGGTGTTGGTGGACCGCCTCGTTACTTCCATGAAGCTATTCCCATCAAACGTTCCCATCAGATTGGAACCTTCCAAGGGCAACACGCGGTAACGCCCGGGATGTAACACCTCAAACTGTCCTCCTCCCGCAGGCAGCACCTTGCCAAGCACGCAAAAATCGTCCGCCAGCGAAACATAATGCTCGTCAATGAACGCGCGGTCCTCCTTGGACAACCAGTCCGTGCGATAGTTTTTCATCAGCACCGGCGCTGGAACTTTTGCCAGCATCTGCCGCACGGTCTTGTTCGTGTCAGCCATCTGCGCCTCAAAAGAAAGACTGTGCAGGAAGGCCGCGTCGGAAACCGTCCGCCGCGTCGGCACAAGACCGGCGCCATCGAACACCGGGTCTTTCTTCGGATCTGTCAGACTTTCCGCCTGAGACATCAATTGCACCTGTCGCAAGTTCGACCAGTCCATGTGTCGCCGCGTCGCAACGCCAAACGGCACAAGGTGGGTAAACAACAGCACCGCCACCGCTGCGGGAAAAAACTTTGCGCGCAACGCAGGTTCGTCCGCAATGCTGATCGCAAATCGAAACGCCAGCAGAAACAAGAACGGAACAAAGTGCAGCAGGTTGTAGGGGAACGGGGTCGGATTCACAAACAGCAACGCGAGCGTGCCGAGACTTAGCAACAACTCCGGCAACGTGCCCTCCCAATTCAGAGCCGCCCTGCCCCGTTTTCGCCAGTCCATGAACACCATCGCACAAGCAGCCGTCGCCAGCGCGAGCAGCAACGGTGTCTGCGTAAGCAATCGAGGGAGCGTCGTCACCCACGGCCAGAAGCGTTCGGAACTCGCGGCCACCGATGATACGAAACTGATTCCTTCGCCCTGATGCTCACCGAACTTCGTCCCGGTGAGCGTGGAAAATATCACTTTTAGAGTCACGAAGGACAGCACCGCGCCACCGAGCCATGCGAGAACAAGCTTCCATCGCGGATGTTTGAATGAAGGTGGAGGAAACACGAGCACGGCGAGTGAAAGCGGGATCGTGTAGGCGAATGCCTTGTGCGCCACGAATTGCAATGTCACGGCCAGCACACCGATGAAGAAATACGATTTGGCTCCCGACGATTTCACACGAACCAGACACCACATCAGCAGCAGGCCGGTGAGCATCGGATTGTCATGGCGGATTTCAAAGCCGTAATCCCACAGCGGTGCAAGCGTCGCCGCAAAGAACAACGCCAGCATGCCTCGATACGAAGCGAACTTTTGCCCGGTGGCCGCCGCCAGAAGAACGAGATTCAGCCAGAAGATTTCCGCCATGAAAAACCGTGCGGATACAAAAATGTCGGCGGACTTTTCGATTCCGCGTATCACCCAGGACAGCGGAAGTTGCAGGAGCGGTATCAGACCGGAGTAATTCTTTGCGCCATTCTCGGCGATTGCACGAGCGATGGAAATCTCCATGCACTCATCCACCTGGTAGATGCGGTTCGCCGCAAGATGAAATGAATACCAGACGAGTCCAGCCAGCGCCGTGATGAGGACAATGACA
This sequence comes from uncultured Bifidobacterium sp., assembly GCA_964429665.1. Classification (GTDB taxonomy): domain Bacteria; phylum Verrucomicrobiota; class Verrucomicrobiia; order Limisphaerales; family JADLHS01; genus JADLHS01. Next base: position 4,173 of record CAYSDO010000029.1, on the reverse strand, counting down.
AGCGCGCGTTGCGTGCTCATCAGCCGGCGACCTTGATTTCGCCCTGGCGATGACGGCGCAACAGCTCGATGTCCGCATCCACCATCAGCTTTGTGAGGTCTGCAAATCTGGTCTTCGGCTCCCAACCGAGTTTTTTCTTCGCCTTGCTGTAATCGCCAATAAGCAGGTCCACTTCCGCCGGACGATGATAACGCTCATCAATCTCCACGTATTTTTTCCAGTCCAGCCCGACGTGATTGAACGCCACGTCCAAAAACTCCCGCACCGAGTGTGTCTCGTTTGTGGCGATGACGTAATCGTCCGCCTCCGGTTGCTGAAGCATGAGCCACATGGCCTCGACGTATTCCTTGGCGTAACCCCAGTCGCGTTTGGCGTCGAGATTGCCGAGATAGAGTTTGTTTTGCAATCCGGCTTTGATGTGGGCCACAGCACGCGTGATCTTGCGCGTGACAAAGGTTTCGCCGCGCCTTGGTGACTCGTGGTTGAACAGAATGCCATTGCTCGCGTGCATACCGTAGGACTCGCGGTAATTCACCGTGATGAAATACGCGTACACTTTCGAGCAACCATAAGGACTCCGCGGATAAAATGGCGTCGTCTCCGTCTGCGGAATTTCCATCACCTTGCCGTATATTTCTGAGGAAGACGCCTGGTAGTATCGCGGCTTGATGCCCGTCTCACGAATTGCTTCCAACAATCGGACCGCACCGGTGGCGGTGATGTCCGTGGTGTATTCAGGTGCGTCGAAACTCACGCGCACATGGCTTTGAGCGGCGAGATTATAGACTTCGTCGGGCTGCACCTTGGCCACAAGGCGGGCCAGCGCGCTCGCATCACTGAGATCACCATAGTGCAACGAGAGGCGGTTGCGTCCCGAGTGCGGGTCCTCGTAGATCGGATCAAGCCGCCCCGTGTTGAATGTGCTTGCCCGACGAATGATGCCATGAACTTCGTAACCCTTCGCGAGAAGCAGTTCCGCCAGATACGATCCATCCTGACCCGTGATGCCTGTAATCAATGCGCGTTTTGCCATATTGCTTGCGCAAGATTCAGAAACCACACGCCTCAAAGCAAGCTTGGAAACCATGCCAGCACCAAGACACGCGCCACGCCAGCCTGACTTCCATCACCGTCGCACGGTGGTCCGCTCGCGCATCCACGCCAGATCACGATTCCCGCTGGAGGCCTGGCCGTGCGCATGATATTCGTTCGCAAACGCCGTGACCGTCCGCGAGTCCAACCAACGATGATATTCAACATGACCGTCGCCAAAGGAAACCACGGCACCACGATTGTGTGAACTACCTGGGAAGTTGAAAAAGGAATCCGTGTCCATCTTCACACCAAAAGCAGGTCCGCAGATGCTCAACGGATGTGTGTCCATGAACAGAAATGTTCCCAGCGGCATCGCTGCCACCATCTGCGAATGTTTCGAAAAGACGCGGTAAAGCGGCCCGCGACGATTGTCCAAAGGCGTCAGACGGTCATCCCACAGGTCAGCCCAACCGACATAGGCGTTGAGAGAATAGCTGCGCCGCTTCGGATAATTCACACCGTTCACGCGAACCACATCGCGATCCGTCGGGCAGACATAGACCTTGATGTTCCTGATGTAATTGGCGAACTGGGCATAGCTGGGACTCAGGATGTACTGATCCGTCGTGTTCGCAACGTTCGTGAAGTAAAACGTCCCCTGCACCCACCGTTTCACATTCGGGCTGGCCTCGATATTGCCGCCGTTGAGCGGCACACGGTCAGAGCAATCGCTGACGTACAACATCCATGTTGTCGTCAATTGCTTTTGATTGTTGATGCACTGCACACGTTTGGCCTGTGCTTTCGCGCGGGTCAACGCCGGTAGAAGCAAGGATGCGAGAACGGCAATGATGGCGATGACAACAAGAAGTTCGATGAGCGTAAATGCTCGATGGTTAGCTCTGCCTGTTGACATGCGCTTGGTTGGAATGCAAGGCAATCAAACCACAACTCAGGGCGCATAGCAAGCGGTGCGACGATCATGCAATTTATCGCCTCAGGGCTTTCTCGTGGAGTGCTCCATCATCCAATATACGTCTTGGTTGTTTGGTGAAGAAATGTTCAGTCCTGGAATTTTTCCGACGGGTGGAATTGTTCGAGCGTCTTTCCATTTGTGAATTTCGGAATGTCCGTCAGCGAACGATAACCCACCCGCACCACTATGATAGCTGGCAGGAAAATCAATCAATATCCATGAGTTTGGAGAGTCGGGCCAGCCATTCATGCTCGTACACCATTCGCCATCATTGATGCTATCGCAGCGTTCGTCCAAAAACACCATTGTCATGGCGGGGCCAGGGTTCAGTACTTGGCTCAACTTCTTATATTTGGTGTATCCGAAACAACCTGCGAAAGCGTCGGCATCAGAACCATTGAACCAACTGAGCATTGAAATGCTACGCACAAATGGGGTTATGTCGCCAACTGTCGGCCCGGTGGTATTTCTAGCCTTGGCCGGATCGCCAGGGCAGCGCCAAATAGCCGGGTTCTTCCCACAATAATTCCATAAAAGGCTCTTCGCTAACCCGACGTTAATATCCCAGTTGTTGCGGTTGCCACCATCTACCACAGGGTTGCCGGACCAACTGAGGTCTCCTTTTGGAATCCAGTCCTCAGGATAACCATAAGCTGAAGGAACCTTGTCACCATTGTCATCCGTGTAAAACCGCCACGCCAGCATCATCTGCCTGCCGTTGTTCATACAAGAGACCGCCTGAGCTTTGATCTTGGCCTTGCCTAGGGCCGGCAGAAGCATAGCTGCCAAAATCGCGATGATCGCAATGACCACCAACAATTCAATCAACGTGAACCCGGGGCGATTGGTGGAGCGGTCAAACTTTGTAAGGCATCCGCCGAAACATTTTCCACATTTTGCGAAATATGACTTGTATCTTTCGGTAGATTGCATGACAACATTTTGTCGCGATGTCTGTGGCGTGTCAAGTTGGCGTCTGCTCAAAACAGGGCCGGCACATTGATATTTTGATCATAACGCAGCCAAAAACGGCATTGGCCGGAACCGCGCAATCTTCTGGAAACTCCCGCAAACCGGCCTAACCTCCGCACATGCTTTTGGCATTTCACAAACCCTACGGCGTGCTGTGTCAGTTCACGCCGGACGGTTCGCCGAATCGTCCGCTCTCAGAGTTCAGTTTTCCTGGAGGCGTCTATTCCATCGGAAGACTTGACGCTGATTCCGAGGGCTTGCTCCTGTTAAGTGATGAAGCGGCATTGAACGAACGCCTTCTGCATCCGCGCCACGCGCACGAACGCGAGTATTGGGCGCAAGTGGAACGCATACCCACATCGGAGTCGTTTGAGACACTTTCACGCGGCGTGATGATTCAAGGTCGCGCCACCCTGCCCTGCCGCGCATGGCTGCTCAATCCTCAACCCGAAATAGTGTGCGCCACCCCACCCACACCGTTGATAAGTGTCCCTCTCCCCCCTTCCGTCTTCCCATCCCTCACCCACAAACCGGGTGAGGGGGGTGAAGAGGGCAGAGGGAGACCATTGGAGAGGGTTGGAGAAACATGCAGCGAGCAGAGAATGACACGACCCGCCATACCACCGCGCGACCCGCCGATCCGTTTCCGGAAATCCGTGCCCGATTGCTGGATTGGCCTTGAACTGATTGAAGGCAAGAACAGGCAGGTGCGTCGCATGACTGCCGCCATCGGCCATCCAACGTTGCGATTGATCCGCGTGCGCATCGGCAGGTTTGAACTTGGCACACTCGCCCCCGGCAAATGGCGGATGCTGGATGAACGTGAGAGGAAACTCGTTCTCGACACGAAGACTTGACTGGAAGTCTTCTTAAGGAAACGCTGATTTAATCGGCGTGGATTTCTTTTGAACGAAGAGGCGGATTATCGCGTCTGAAAGGCATGACCCACCAGATGAGTTTTTCCCAGACCGAGTTTGCCGCCAAGAAGAAGACCACCCGCCGCGAGAAGTTTCTGTCCCGCATGGAGGAAGTGATTCCGTGGGCCAAACTGCTGGCCGTCCTCGAAGCGTTTTATCCCAAAGGGGAACGGGGTCGTCCGCCCATCGGGCTGGAGCGGATGTTGCGCGTCTACTTCCTCCAGCAATGGTATGGGCTGGCCGACGAAGCGCTCGAAGACGCGCTCTACGACA
>CAYSDO010000028.1:0-21807 GCA_964429665.1 uncultured Bifidobacterium sp. | reverse complement strand
CGAAGTCCTGACACACGCCACGGCGCTTTTGCAAAACTTCCTCCAGCGGCGTGGCGACGGTCGTGGCCTTGGGATCGTATTTGAAATCGGTGAAGATGCGGCGGTTTAAGTCAGAGACACCCGCCAGCAACGGTGTGCCCGCCGCAAAACTTTCCCGCGCGTAATCCGCCAGTTCAAACGACGCCCGCACTTGTGGCGAATCAAAAACAAACTCATACGGCTTGACCACTTCGGGCGACACCGGATCGCGGAAAAGCGCAGCCACGTCCTCCCACGCGGGAGACGTTTCGGGCGCAACGGATTTTCCCGGTTGCACGCGCACACGGCTGTGGGTGATGACCTCCAGCTTCCTGTGAACTTCCTGGATGCTGAACAGGCAAAGCTGGTTGCCAAAATAATCTTCGCGCTCCTTGCGCAGCGTCGGTTCGGGAAAAATCTTCAACGAGAAACTTTCCCGCGCTTGCGATGCCGTGGCGCGCGGTTGAAGCCGTGCGACCTGTTGCGACACCGATACCAGCGCGGTGTAATCGTAAAGCGTGCGATGCGTGATGTTGTAGATCATGACGCGGACTCCCTGCCGGTGCGCGAAAATGTCGAGTGCGCGAAATAACCTGCCGCGATCGCATCCGAAAGTTTCGGCAGATCGCGCAACGTCTGCTGGATCGTTTTGCTCAATTCGCTGTCCGGCCATTTTTCGGGTCGCGTCGCCAATTCGCGCGCGTCCATCCGCTCCAGTCGCTTCAAGCACTCAGCCAAAATGTTTTTGCCAGACCCCGGAGCATTCTCGCGTTCCTGCGGAAGATGGCGGAAATGTTTTGCGAGTTGATTGATCTGGAACAGCACAGAGCGCGGGTTCTTGTCATCGAGCAGCACGAGATCAAAAACCGCTGGCACGGTGGCGAGCAGATTGTAACGCGAGCGGAACGTGATGCTGCTGTCCACGACTTCAAGGATCGCTTCGAGCACGCTGGGATTTTCCGATTCAGGACGGCGCAACGTCGCGTCGAGCAACGTGCAAAGATAAACAGCGCGTTCGAGCCGCAGCCCCATGTCAATGAACCGCCACGCTTGTGCGCGCGTCATGTTCTCACGAGCTAGACCGTGGAAAGCAGCGAGACCAAGCAACGTCTGACTCAACACCCGGACCGCATCGCCCGCGAGCATCACGGATTGTGTTAACGACGCAGCCTCACCAGCGGTGTCCGCGATGCCCTCATCGCGAGTATAAGAATCCGTGTCAACGGCGCGTTGGCTTGAATCCGTCGGCAAAAGGTCGCTTCCGCTTTTTGCGATGTGCGCATCGCCGCTGCCGAGCCTGTCGTTGAGCTGACTCAAAACGCGCCACATGTCGTTCGAAGTACGGTCGCGCACCAGCATTGCGAGCCGTTGCAAGTGATCGGCGATCTGCCGCAAACTTCCAGCCCGTGACGGATCGAAGATTGCGCCGAGCAATTCCGCCTCGAACGCCTCGGAGTTCTGGCGCAACTCCGGTTTGTCCAGAATCCCCGGCAACTGCCCCTGCGTCTGAAGTGTTTCAAGCAGCGGCACGATCACCGGCAACGCGCCACCCGCACGCTCAGGATTAAAACGCTGGAGCGAAGTGCGGAGCAGTCGAGCCGTCGCATCGGCGCGTTCCGAGTAACGACCGAGCCAGAAGAAATTGTCCGCAAGGCGCGACGGCAGATTGTTTCCCGTGCGGCGAAGTTCGATGTTCTTGCCCGGCGCGAAGAGCAACGTGTCTTCGTCCACCGGAGTCGACGACGTGACCCATGCGTCCTTGCTGCTACCGCCGCGTTGCATTGAAATAAATCTGCCACCGGTGTCGGGCGAAATGCGCGCCAATCCACCAGGCATGACGCGATAACCCTCCGGCGTCGCGACGAGGAACACGCGAAGCCCGACAGGAGCAGGCTCGATCCTGCCGTCATTCCACGCGGGCGCGGACGACAGTTTCACGCGCTCCTGCGCCACGAACAGATCAGGATCGAACTCGATGTGCCGCTTCAACGCTTCGCGCTCGGCAGTACTGAGAGGTTTGTCGGGATCGGGCGTGCGCAATCGCGAGCGAATCGCCGGTTTCACCACGAGTTCGTCGAGATGTTCGAGCACGTATTTTCGCGCCGCTTCCTGACCGCACCACCAAGTCGCCACGGACGGCAACTTGAGCGGTTCGCCGAGAATGCGTTCGCAAAGACCCGGCAGGAACGACATGAACGCCGGGCTTTGCACCACGCCGCTGCCGAGCGCGTTGGCAACGGTGACATTGCCCGCGCGGATCGCTTCGACGAGACCGGGTACGCCGAGGATCGAATCATTTCGCAACTCAAGCGGGTCGCAGAAGTCATCGTCCACGCGGCGGAGAATCACATCCACACGTTCGAGGCCGCTGAGTGTTTTTAGAAAGACGTGATTGTCGCGCACAGTGAGATCTTGTCCCTCGACAAGCATGTAACCGAGGTAACGCGCGAGATACGCCTGCTCGAAGTAGGTTTCGTTGTGCGGCCCGGGCGTGAGCATCACTACGCGCGCCTTGTCTTGCTGGCGCGGCGCAAGTTGCGACAGGGAATTCTGCACCTCACGGAAAAATCCAGCGAGGCGATGAACGTGATTGTCGCGAAACGATTCGGGCAAGATGCGCGAGGTCGCCAAGCGGTTCGCCAACGCGTAGCCGACGCCAGTCGGAATCTGCGTGCGATCCGACACCACCCACCAGCGTCCATCTGGAGAGCGCGCCAGATCAGCAGCGTAAAAATTCAGATAGGTGTCGTTCGCGACGCGCATCCCATGACACGGGCGTAAAAAATCCGGCTGCGCAAACACCAGTGCCGGAGAAAGCCAACGCGTGTGGATGAGTTTCTGGTCGCCGTAACAATCCGCGAGGATTTTGTTCAGCAACGTCGCGCGCTGGATCAAGCCGGTTTCCAGCGTCTCCCATTCCTCCGGCGCAATGACGAACGGAATTGGGTCAAGCTCCCACGGACGCTCCATGCCACGCGGATCGCCATAGACATTGTAGGTGATGCCCTGCTCGTGGACGAGCCGCTTGCAGGTGTCCGCCCGGCGTTGCAACTCAGACTCGGAAAAATCCTCCAACGCGCCGAACAGCTTCGCGTAATGCGAACGCACTTCGCGATTGCCTCCCAGCAATTCATCAAACGCCCCTGCGCTCTGCTGATAACCCTCCAGCAGTCCGGCGGCTTTTTTTACTGCTTCCGCAGCCGTCGCTTCGCTCATGCTCGGCGAGACTTTTAACACACGCGGCGGACGGGTGCGAGTTTTCTTGTCGTCCGCGTCAGACATGGCGCAAGTCGAGCGTGAACGGAAACTCCGGATTGATCTTCGCCGGCGCGACCTTGAATTTGCCCTGCGAATGGCCGTTGCGGAAAAAGCGCGCGAGGCGACGCGACTCGGCTTCGTAGCTGTTCACGGGAAACACGTCGTAGTTGCGACCTCCCGGATGTGCGACGTGATAGGTGCATCCGCCGAGGCTGCGACCGTTCCAGGTGTCCACGACATCGAATACGAGCGGCGTGTGAACGCCAATCGTCGGTTGCAAACATTCCGGCGGCTGCCACGCGCGATAGCGGACGCCAGCAACGAATTCGCCGTTCGTGCCGGTCGGTTGCAGCGGCAGTCGATAGCCGCCGACGGTGATCGCGAAACGATCGCCGGTGAGGCCGTTTGCTTTGACCTGCAATCGTTCCACCGATGAATCCACGTAGCGCACCGTGCCGCCGCCGCCGGGTTCTTCGCCGAGGACGTGCCACGGTTCGAGCGCGGTGCGGAGTTCGATGTTGATGTCGCGTTGCGCGAGATCGCCGATGAACGGAAAGCGAAACTCGAAGTGCGGCGCGAACCAATCGAACTCGAAAGAATACCCGGCATCGCGCAGATCGCGGATGACGTCCTTGAAATCAGTCTCGCAGAAGTGCGGCAACATCCAGCGGTCGTGGATGTCCGTGCCCCAGCGCACCAGATTATTTTTGTAAGGCTCGTTCCAGAACTTCGCCACGAGACCGCGCAGCAACAGATGTTGCGCAAGGCTCATGCGCGAGTGCGGCGGCATTTCAAACGCGCGCATTTCAACCAGCCCCAGCCGGCCCGCGCTGCTTTCGGGCGCGTAGAGTTTGTCGATGGAAAACTCCGAGCGATGTGTGTTGCCGCTGGCGTCGATGAGCAAATTGCGGAACAACCGATCGCACAGCCACGGCGGTGTGTAGCCGAACGTCTTGGTGTTGCGCTCCAACTCCTTGAACGCGACTTCGAGCTCGTAAAGCGAGTCGTTGCGCGCTTCGTCAATGCGCGGCGCTTGCGACGTTGGGCCGATGAACAAACCGCTGAACAGCCAGCTCAACGACGGATGATTCTGCCAATACGCGATGAGCGAGCGCAGCAGATCGGGGCGACGCAGCACCGGCGAGTCGCCGGGCGTTTCGCCGCCGATGATGATGTGATTGCCACCGCCCGTGCCGGTGTGGCGACCGTCGAGCATGAATTTCTCCGTGCCAAGCCGCGTGAGGCGCGCTTCCTCGTAAAGCACGGTCGTGCGTTCGACGAGTTCGTCCCACGATTTGCTCGGATGCAGATTCACCTCGATGACACCGGGATCGGGTGTCACGGCGAGCTTGTTCAGGCGCGGATCGCGCGGCGGTGTTTCGCCTTCGATGATGACGGGCAGACCTAGCTCTGTGACGGCGGTTTCAACGCCGGCGACGAGATCAAGATAATCTTCCGTGGTCGCGACCGGTGGCATGAAGACGTGCAGTCGTCCATCGCGCGGCTCGACGCACATTGCCGTGCGGACAATCCACGGCGCGGACTGGCCTTGAACCGGACGCCGGTTCGGATCGTATTCCATTTCCTGCGGCAACGGCGGCAGCTCAACGCGTTCCTCTTCGAGTTCGCCGAGTTCCTGCGCGCGTTGGCCCGGACCGAAGCCGGCGGGCATCGGCGCGCCGCCTTTGCGCCGGATGAAATGTTGGCCAGTGCTTTCCGGCTTGCGAAGTTTGTATGGAAATTCCTTCGGCAACGCCGGCAAATTCGGATTTGACGGATCTTGCTGCCAGTTCCACGGATAATCCTTGTCCGCGACCCACGGGATGGAATCGAGCGGCAGGCGCAGGCCCATGGCAGAATCGCCGGGGATGAGCCAAAGCGTGTCGTCATCGCGCAAGAACCACGCGCCGGACATCCAGCCGAGTTGATTGCCGTAGTAACAACGCTTGATCGGCAGCGCGTAGCCGACGACTTCGCCGAGACCTTTTTGGAAGATGCGCGCGATACGCTCGCGTTCGAGCTTGTCCTTGAGATTGGATTTTTCCGGCGTGACGTTCGACGGCAGGCGACGTTCCTTCCATGTGTAATAGAACGCGTCCTCGTAACCGGGAATCATGTATTTCGGATCAGCGCCGGTGACGCGGGCGATTCTTTCCATCAACGCCTTCGCATCCTTCGCGCCGTAGCCGTAATCCTTCGACTCATCGGCGATGAGCGAGTCGTCTTTCCAGATCGGCACGCCGTCCTTGCGCCAGTAACAACCGAGCGCCCAGCGCGGGAGCTGCTCGCCCGGATACCATTTGCCCTGGCCGTAGTGTAGCAGCGAGCCAGGCGCAAACTTTTTGCGGAGGCGCTTGATGAGTTCGCCGGAGAGAACACGTTTCTTGTGCGAGACGGCGGTGAAATTCCACTCCGGTCCATCCGGGTCATCAATCGAAATGAACGTCGGCTCACCGCCCATCGTGAGACGCACGTCACCCTTTTTCAGGTCGGCGTCAATCGCGTGACCGAGCGACTCGATCTTGCTCCATTGGTCGTCGGTGTAGGGCAGCGTGACGCGCGGCGACTCGAAGATACGTGTCACCTTCATGTCATGGCTAAACTCGCATTCGCATTCGTCAATCAGGCCGCTGATCGGCGCCGCGCTCGTAGGGTCGGGTGTGGCGGCCAAGGGAATATGGCCCTCACCCGCCAGCAAACCGGACGTGGGATCAAGTCCGATCCAGCCCGCGCCCGGCAGATAAACTTCGCACCACGCGTGCAGGTCGGTGAAATCCACTTCCGTGCCGCTCGGACCGTCGAGTGATTTCACGTCGGCCTTGAGCTGGATCAGATAGCCACTGACAAAGCGCGCGGCCAAGCCGCAGTGCCGAAGCAATTGCACAAGCAACCATGCCGAGTCGCGACACGAGCCGCTCGTCTTTGTGAGCGACTCTTCCGGCGTCTGGACGCCGGGTTCGAGGCGGATGGTGTATTTGATGTCCTTCCAGAGTTTTTGATTGATGCCGACGAGGAAATCAATCGTGCGCGGCTTTTTCTCGAAAGGAATCTCTTGCCGCTGCTTTTTGGTGAGACGTTTTGTTTCGCCAAGAATCTCTTTGCGGACAGCGGCGAGATACTTGGTGAACTTCGGCGTGAGCCAGCATTTTTTCTGGAACGGCGCGAGTTCGTGGTCGAGCGCAGGATCGTATTCAAATGGGAAACGCTCGGCATCCGGTTCGAGGAAGAAGTCGAATGGATTGAGCACCGCCATCTCGGCGACCAAATCTACCTCGACGCAAAGTTCCCGGGTTTTCGCTTCGAAGACGAGGCGCGCCGCATAATTCGACTGCGGGTCCTGCACCCAGTTCAGGAAATGCTTTTCGGGCGTGACTTTGAGCGAGTAGCTGAGGATGCGGGTACGCGAATGCGGGGCGGGGCGCAACCGGACGACCTGCGGGCCGAGATTGACCAGCCGATCGTATTTGTAATGCGTCTTGTGGTGGAGCGCGACGTGGATGGACATGGCAATTTACGATTTGCGATTTACGATTGCCGATTTTGAGAGAGTTTGTGGAACGCTCGCCCTCACCCCAACCCTCTCCCCCGGGGAGAGGGAGCGGCAATAGTGTGCGGCTTGGTTTTTCGAGAGTGACATGTTGAATTCGTCCGCAGGTTCACGGTTGAGACGGCGCGCGTTTCTCCCTCTCCTGGGGGAGAGGGCCGGGGTGAGGGCGGGCGTTTGCCTCCCTTCCAATTTGTCCGAACTCGATTGAGGGCACATCAAGCTGCCGCCTCCTGATGATAGCGGATGCGTTTGTGGACGTCCGTGTTGATGGAGTGATAAGGCTGCGCCAGGTTGCCCGACGCAAACAGTGTTTGCCGCATGTGTTCGGCGTCGTCTTCGCCGATGGCGTCGGTGAAGATCGGCAGCAAGTAATCAATGCCCATCCGCGACGGCTTCATCAACTTGGGATCGTAAAGGGCAGGGTGCATCGAGCGCGCGTGAATGAGTCCCCAGCGGTCGCGAAAACGATTCGCGTCGTAGCCCTCGACGTGAAAACCTTTCGCCGTGTTGTATTGCAGAATGGAGACAGCGTTGTTGCGCCCTTCGACGAGCAGGTTGACTGCTTCCGCGCCGAGTTGTGCGGCGTAGAAACGGTCGAAGAGAATCGGGCGACCGCCGCGTTGGGTGTGGCCGACTTTACGAGTGAAGATGGCTTCTTTGGCAGAATCGCCGCGACGGTAAAGTTGAAAGTATTTGTCACCGATCATCTGGATCAGCTTCGTGCGCAACGCTTCGGCAGCACCGCTCAAGACGACGTTGCCCGCCGGGTCGGTGGATTTAGTTTCCGCGCCAAGTTCGCGGCCCTGTTCGTCCACGATGCCTTCGCCGCAAACGATGACGACGTTCTTTTGCAGGTCGTAAAGATGTTTGACGCGTTGCACGAGCAGTTCGAGATCGGGCGCGTGTTCGGGAATGAGAATGATGTCGGGCCGACCATACGCGGTGCCGAGGGCGATGTAGCCGGAGTGGCGGCCCATGACTTCGATGATTGCGATGCGCCGGTGACTTTCCGCCGTGGTGCGGATGCGCTCGACACCTTGCGCTGAAACAAATACCGCCGTGGCGTAGCCGGGAGTGGCGTAATTGACGATGTGATCGAGGTCGAAGACAGCGTTGGATGCGGCGCGTTTGTAGCGGAAGCCGGATTTGGCCGAAGCGTCATTCGTGCGAACCCACTCGTCCGGCTCGCTGGGATAATTCAGGCCGAGGTCGTTATCAATCGTCTTGGGCGCAAGTACGACTGGCAATCGTTCGGCGAGCGGTTGCAAGCCGTTGAGCGTGCCATCGCCGCCGATGCAGATGAGCCCTTCGATGCCAAGCTTCTTCAGACGCGAGGCGACGAGATCGAGGTCGTCTTTTTTTTCGGGATCAACAAAGTCGCGCGATGAGCCGATGAGCGTGCCGCCTTTCGTGGGATCGAGTTCAGGGATCTCCTGGTAGAGCGGATTGAGATGAACGTGCGGAACGCGCGGATTGAACAGGCAGTTGAAGCCCTTGATCAAGCCGACGATCTCGACCTTGAGTTTGTTGGCGCGCACGACGGCGCCGTGGATGGTGGCATTCAGCGCGGGCGTGTCGCCGCCTGCGGTGAGAATCCCGATGCGGTTCATACTTTTGGAATCCCGGACTGCTGTTGTTGTTCCTCCTGCTGTACGAAATGTTCTTCACCGCCAGTATCGAACGCCTTGAAGATGTATGCATTGAAGAGCGCCTCGCCGATATTGTTGAGTTTGAGTTGCACCTGGTCGAGATAGTCATGCAACCCGGCATCGAAGACCTCCTCGATTGTGCAGAATTGCAGTTCTGCCGCAAACCGCCCGCATAATTTTTCCGCATCGTTGGAGAAGCGCCGGTCGGATACACCGGATATGCGCCGCAGAGAGTCATTGAGCCGCTCGACGCAAAACCGGATTGAGCGCGGAAAGTCTTCGTTCAGCAAAAGGAATTCAGCAACATTTCGGGGATGCACTTCGGCGCCGTAGATTGATTTGAACGCATCCCATGCGCTGCATGAACGCAGCACAGCGGACCATTCAAGCGCGTCGTTTTGATTGACCGTTTTGGGCAGCCCGCGTAGCGGCAGGGTGTGATAGCGCAGATCGAGGATACGCGAAGTCTTGTCCGCACGTTCGATGTAACGCCCAGCTTCACTAAACCACCAGCCTTCATTGTGAATGTGAGTGGCGTCACTCAATCCGACCAACTGAAGAGAACTGGCTTTGATCTGATTGAAGAAATCCGTCGGGCTGTCCATCCACATCTGCCGCGCCTGCGGCGAAAGCATGAAAAGATAAAGACGGTTCAATTCCTCCCATGTCTCCTGGGTAATCTGATCGCGCACCATGCGAGCGTTTTCTCTCGCGCTGCAAATGGAAGACACGATGGAGTTGGGATTTTCCTGACGAAACACCATGAAATCTGCCACGGCTGCGGCTGTGGCACGCTGATGCTGTTCAACGAACGATTCCTGATCGCCAGTCGTCTGCACGATGGGCAACCAGTGGGCGCGCAATTTCTCATCGTCAAGACTGCGGAAATCGAGAAGCAGTTGCAGGTTCACGTCAAGCAAACGCGCGACGTTTTCAGCCCGCTCGATATAGCGGGACATCCAGTAAAGCGAGTTGGCAACGCGGCTTAACATTTATTCGTCTCCATACAATACCCAAGTGTCCTTGCTGCCCCCGCCCTGCGACGAGTTCACCACGAGCGAACCTTTGCGCAATGCCACACGCGTGAGGCCGCCGGGAACTATCACAGTTTTTTCGCCGCACAATATGAACGGGCGCAAATCCACATGGCGGCCTTCAAAGCCTCCATCCACATGTGTCGGATGTGTGGAAAGCGAAATCATCGGCTGCGCGATGTAATTGCGCGGGTCGGCTTCGATGCGTTTGCGGAACTCGGCGATCTCCTCCTTCGCCGCCTTCGGTCCCATCAACATGCCGTAGCCGCCGGATTCGTTGGCGGCCTTGACGACGAGTTTTTCGAGGTTAGCGAGAATGTATTTCTTGTCAGCCTCCTCACTGGCGAGATACGTCGGCACGTTCGGGATGATCGGTTTCTGATCAAGATAATACTCGATCATCTTTGGCACGAAGTAATACATCACCTTGTCATCGGCGATGCCTGTGCCGATGGAGTTGGCGAGCGAGACATTCCCAGCGCGATAAGCCCGGATCAACCCCGGCACACCCAACATCGAATCACGGCGGAACACAGTCGGATCAAGAAAATCATCATCAATGCGCCGATAGATCACATGCACCGGCCTCAATCCCTTGGTCGTGCGCATGAACACATGATCGTCGCGGACGAGCAGATCGCGTCCTTCGACTATTTCAATCCCCATCTGCCGGGCGAGATAGGTGTGTTCAAAATAGGCTGAGTTGTGCGCGCCTGGTGTCAGCAAAGCGATGGTTGGTTCTGCCACACCCGCAGGCGCGATGTGTTGCAACGATTTGAGCAGTTCCTGTGGATAGTGCTCCACGGGCCGCACGCCAATCGTTTCGAACAATCCACGGAACGTTCGCTTCATCGCGCGCCGGTTTTCCAAAACGTAACTCACGCCGCTGGGACACCGACCATTATCTTCCAACACCATGTATTGCCCCTTGTCATCGCGGATCAAATCCGTTCCACAGACGTGAATGTAGATGTCTTTGGGCACGGCGAAGTTCACGAACTCGCGGCGAAAATGTTTCCCTGAAAGAATGTAATGTGCAGGCACGACACCGTCTTTCACAATGCGTTGTTCGTGATAGATGTCGTGGAGAAAAAGATTCAGCGCGGTGATGCGCTGCACAAGACCGCGCTCGATCAACTCCCACTCCTTGGCGGGAATGATGCGCGGCACTAGATCGAACGGAAAAATCCGCTCCGTGCCGCGTGAATCGCCATAGACGTTGAACGTCACGCCTTGCCGCAAAAACGCGAGATCAACGGAGTTGCGCTTGGTCTTAAAATCGTCGTGAGTGATCTGATTGAACGCGCCACGCAACTTTTGATAATGACCAAGGGCGCTGGCCTCACGACCAAACATCTCGTCAAAAAATCCGTTGCCGCAGGCAGCATCCAAGTTTAGCTGATTCAGTTCTGTTTTTGCCACAGCGGTCATTTTGCGTCAGTAGGATGAATGTTATTTCTGAATTTCACCCCGCAAAATCATGCAAAACGCTTTGCAGAACCATGCGAGGCCTTCATTTAGCAAGCCGCTTGCCGAACAGAGAAGAAGCAAAGGTGGGGGTAATCTCAACTTCTCAACTATTGCAGGCCGTCGTGAATACCATTGATTGGCGCGATAAAGCCATGTCGTGGCACACCACTATTCCAACGGCAACTGACACCCCGGAGGCACGGCCGTCGTTGGTTGCGAATCACCCCCACAACTGCCGGTCCAGCGAGCGCAGTTGAATCGCCTCGCTGACATGGTCCGATGAAATCTTTTCCGACCCTGCAAGGTCGGCGATGGTGCGGGAGACTTTCAGGATGCGGTCATACGCACGGGCGCTGAGGTTGTAATCCGCCATGGCGTTTTTGAGCAGTTCCTTGGTCGCCTCATCGAGAGCGCAGAACTCCTTGATCTCCTTCGTGGCCATGCGCGCGTTGCAGGTGATCTTGGGTTTATGAGTGAAGCGTTTTTGCTGAACCTGACGCGCGCCGATGACGCGCTCCCGGATTTGCGTGGAGGTTTCGCCGATTTTGTCGCCCGTCATTTCGCGAAACTTGACCGCCGGAACTTCCACATGCAGATCAATGCGATCCAGCAACGGCCCAGAAATGCGGCCGAGATAATTCTGAATCTCGCGAGGGGAACTCTTGGATTCATGCGGCATTTTTCCATCAGGCGTCGGGTTCATCGCCGCCACGAGCATGAACTGGCTCGGGAAAGTCATCGTGCCCGCGGCACGCGAGATCGTGACTTTGCCATCCTCCAGCGGCTGACGCATTGTCTCCAGCACGCTCCGTTTGAACTCGGGAAGTTCGTCGAGGAACAGCACGCCGTTGTGTGCCAGGGAGATTTCACCGGGCGTGGGGTTGATGTTTCCACCCAGCAAACCCGCATCGCTCGCTGTGTGATGCGGAGCTCGAAACGGTCGGCGCGTGATCAACCCCATCCCTGCGGGCAGCAAACCAACGATGCTGTGAATCTTCGTCGTCTCCAGCGCTTCATCCAACGTGAGCGGTGGCAGAATCGTGGCGAGTCGTTTCGCCAACATTGACTTGCCTGTGCCAGGAGGACCGATAAGCAGGACGTTGTGGCCTCCCGCCGCCGCGATTTCCAGAGCCCTCTTGACAGATTCCTGACCTTTGACCTCGGCAAAATCCACGTCGTCATCCAACGGTTGATCAAAAATCTTTGCGATGTCCACTCGCGTCGGTTTGATGGTGATCTGACCTTCAAGAAAGTTTGTGGCCTCGCGCAAATTCTGGATTGGGATGACTTGCAGGCCTTCCACTACGGCGGCCTCGGCGGCGTTTTCGGCGGGGACGAGTACACCCGCGCGTCCATCCTGTTTGGCACGAATCGCAATTGGCAAAACACCTTTGCAAGGCCGGACGGCACCGGTCAATGCGAGTTCACCCACTGCGATAAAGTTATCGAGTTGATCCGTTTCAATCTGTTCGCTGGCCGCCAACATGCCGAGCGCAATGGGCAGATCGAAGCTCGGACCCTCCTTCTTCACGTCGGCGGGCGCGAGGTTGATGGTGGTGCGACCGCAGGAAAATTTGAACCCGGAACTGTTGAGCGCGGTGGTGACGCGATCCTGTGATTCGCGCACGGCGGCGTCCGGCAGACCGACGATGATTATCTTGGTATCACCATATCCAGCGCTGACTTCGACTTCGACGGGAAATGCCTCGATGCCATTGACGGCGGCGGAACAAACGCGGGCTAACATGTGGGATGTTATGTTCGAGTCGCGGGCAAAGTTCAAGCCGCGATAATTTTATCAAAGCGCGGCAGTTGCATTGGGTGGTTGCTTCGCAGATTGAGACACAATCTGTGCAGCACGAGCCAGACTGGTGGAATTTGCGCTTGGCAAGTCCGGTGGGCGTTTCTATTCTGCGCTCATGAAATCTAAACTGTTCGCCATGGTAACTGCGCTCGCATTCGCCACTGCATCTTTCAACCTCTCCGCCGCTGATACGGAAGAGGGATTCACGTCTTTGATGGACGGCAAGACCTTCGACGGCTGGAAAGTGACTGCCGACAGCCCCAGCACATGGACCATCAAGGACGGTGCTTTTGTGGCGAATGGCAAGGTGGCTCACCTTTATTACGTTGGTGACGACAAACCCTTTAAGAATTTTCACCTCAAGGTGGAAGTCATGACGGATACAAACTCGAATGGCGGCATTTACTTTCACACAAAGTATCAGGCCGAGGGCTGGCCCAGGACTGGCATCGAGTGCCAGGTGAACAACACCCACGGCGACTGGAAGAAGACCGGCAGCCTTTATGATATCGCCAACACCGGCCTCACTGCTGCACAGGATAACAAATGGTGGACACAGGAAATCATTGTTCAGGGCAATAAAGTCCTGGTTCTGATCGACGGCAAGAAGGTGCTGGAATACAACGAGCCGGCTGGTGCACAGCCAAACAAGGATTACACCCGCAAGCTTGACGAGGGTACCTTCTGCCTTCAAGGCCACGATCCCAAGAGTACGATTCGCTACAGAAATATCCGAGTGAAGCGACTCTGAGTTCGGATTCCAAATCTTGGGCTTTGACGCAGATGCCGCTGCGTCAAAGCACTACTTCCGTCCCAACCCCCGCGTCGGTAAAAATCTCCAGCAGTAATGAGTGGGGTGTTCGACCATCCACGAACGAAACCTTTTCCACACCAGATCTGATTGCGGCCACAGCACTGTCCACCTTCGGAATCATCCCTTTGTCCACGATGCCGGCAGCTTTTAACCCGGGCACTTCGTTCGTCTGCAAATGCGCGATGAGCGTGGCGGGGTCTTTCGGATCGCGCATCAAACCCGGAACATCGCTCATGAACACGAGCCGTTTCGCCTTCAGGGCAATCGCAACCTGCGCGGCAGCCACGTCGGCGTTGCAGTTGTAAATCTTCCCATCCTCGCCGCGTGCGGTGGGGCTGATCACTGGTGTGATGCCATTGGCAATGCACTCCAGCAGCGGCGCAGTGTTGACACCGATGACCTCGCCCACGTAACCCACGTCAATCTTCGCGCCGGGGTTGTCTTTGTCTTCGAGCAGCAGCTTGCGGGCATGGAAAATATCCGGCCCGGCGAAACCCTTTGCGACGCCGCCAAGCGAATTGATTGTGGCGACGACTTCGGGGTTGATCTCGCGCGACAGCACGTCGTCCACGATTTGCACCGCGGCTTCATCCGTTACGCGCTGGCCCTGGATGAAGTTCGCCTTCAAACCGGCTTTTTCCATGGCGCGTGTGATGGCCTTGCCTCCGCCATGCACAACCACGGGATTGATCTCAACCGCTTCCAGAAAAACAATGTCACGTGCCACCCCGTTGCGCACGGCGGGATCGGGCGAGTCCATGAAAGACCCGCCGTATTTCACGACGAATGTCCCGCCGCTGAATTTTTGGATGTAAGGCAGAGCCTCAAGCAGCGTTGCGGCTTTGGAGATGAGATCTTGCATTGTTTAACGTGGGCGAGATTTAGCCACAGATAGAGCACGGACGAAACACAGAAGTTTAGAAGCAGATTGGCTCGATCGGCGACTTGTTGCCGATTGCTCAAATAAAATGCCGCGCTGGTTATCCAACGCGGCAGCGAATCATCCTTCAAGTTCAGCGCTTCAAAAAGTTCAGCGGTGTAGAAGTCATTTCATGGGCGCAAGGCTGATTTGTAGGCGCATCGGGCTTGCGGTCGTTCGGAACTACGACCTTATTTGCAAGCATCCAGGCTTCAACTTCCTCTCCGCTGATGTCAGGCAGCATGTGGCCGTTGATTTCGACGCAAGGGCTGAGCATCTGACCGCTCTTCTCAATCATCTCCTGTCGCTGCACAGGATCGTTGATGATGTCGCGGTCTTCGAAAGGAAGTTCGTATTTCTTCATCACGGCCCGCACACCCATGCTCCAGCCGCAACTCGGTTTCAAGTAGGCAATAATTTTCGGTTTGTTCATAAGTTCAATATCTGATCGTAGAATGGCACAGGTCGTCGAAACGGCAAAGCCAAAACTCCACAGCCAGTTCTGAGTCCAAAGTCCAGAGGCCCGGATCAGCCACGGTATTTGCACAGTTGCGATTGACTGTGGACTCGGGACTCAGGACCGTGGACGGCAATGAAAGTCCTGATAGCGCCAGACAAATTCAAAGGCACGCTCACGGCCCGCACCGCCGCCGAGTCCATCGCGCGTGGCTGGCGGAATGTGCGACCTGACGATACTCTTCAGTTGCAGCCCATCAGTGACGGTGGTGACGGATTTGGCGAACTGACCAGCGCGGCGCTTGGCGCGAAACCTCAATTGATCCGAACCATCGACGCTGCGCACCGGTCATGCGCCGCAACCTGGTGGTGGGAGGCAAAATCCAGGACTGCACTGATTGAATCTGCAAATGTGGTCGGATTGGCCATGCTGCCGCGCGGGCGGTTTCATCCATTCGATCTGGACACATTTGGGTTGGCTAAAATTCTTCGCACGGCAACCCGACGCGGCGCCGCTAAAATCATCATCGGTATCGGCGGCAGTGCCACCAACGATGGCGGCTTTGGTCTGGCCCGGGCGCTCGGCTGGACCTTTCTCGACGATGACGGCAATCCCATCTTGAAGTGGACTGATCTGCGCCGACTTGTTTCAATCCACGTTCCGCCACGAAGCCAACTTGCGGACATTGTAGTGGCAGTGGACGTGAGAAATCCTTTACTGGGCAAACGCGGAGCGACGCGCATTTACGGTCCGCAAAAAGGATTGTGTCCGGAAGACCTCTCCAGCGCCGAGGCAAATCTGAAGCGACTTGCGTCGGTTGCAAAAGCCGGCAGGCAGTTCGCTTCACAGCCCGGGAGCGGGGCAGCGGGCGGCCTTGGCTTTGGTCTGGCTGCATTCTGCAATGCCAAACTCCATCCAGGATTTGAATTGTTCGTGAGGCAGACGAACTTCCGCCGTCACATCCGCAAGGCCGACCTTGTTATTACCGGCGAAGGATCAATTGATCGTTCAACCGTCATGGGCAAGGGCGTAGGCGAACTTGCGCGTCTCTGTAAGGAGGAAAATGTTCCATGCATCGGCCTTGGTGGCATCACCAGGTTGCCCCGCAATCGGAAGAACCAGTTCACCTCCGTCCACGCGTTGACTGACCTGACAACTACCCATGGCGCAATGTTGAAACCGGAATTGTGGCTTGGGCGACTGGCAGAAACTGTCGCGAGGCGGTTGTGACAAAGCGTGACTAATTAGTGCCGGTGCGGCTTGCCTGTGCCGCACATGCCGCAGGAACTCGGCACGCCCGAACATCTCGGAGCAGCTTCGCCCCCGTTACCGGCGTTATTCGCTGCGAACGTCGAAAACTTCTTTTCCAGTTTGGACGAACCACAATGGGGGCACTTCGTTCCCTCCCAATGGCTGGAGCGTACCAGGATTTCGCTGTCCTTCTCGCACTTCCCGCAATGAAATTCGTAAATCGGCATGACGGAAAAATAGTCCTCCTGCTGAAAAGCTCAATACGGAAAACTTTGCGCTTGGTTCTGGTGCGCTCCTTTTCCAAATTCTCCGGCGCATGACTGACAATATCCTGCTCAATCTCGAACTGCCCGGCATCAAAAAGCTCAAGAGCGGCAAGGTCCGCGAAATCTTTGACCTCGGCGACGCCTTTCTCTTCGTCGCGAGCGATCGCATCTCCGCGTTCGATTGCGTCATGCCCAATGGCATTCCCGGCAAGGGTGAAGTGCTCACCCAGATTTCACACTTCTGGTTCGATCAGACGGAAAATCTGGTGCCCAATCACAGGCTCGCCAAAGCAGGTGATTCATTTGCCGTACCCGCATTGGCCGGTGTCACAGACGAACTGAAAACCCAACTTGCCAAGCGGGCGATGATCGTCAAAAAGGCTAAGCCTCTCGCCGTGGAGTGTATCGTGCGCGGCTACCTCGCAGGATCGGGTTGGAAGGAATACAAGAAATCTCAAACCGTCTGTGGGATTCCGCTGCCTGCTGGATTGCTCGAATCCTCCGAGCTGCCTCAACCCATCTTCACGCCGTCCACCAAGGCCGAAACCGGCCACGACGAGAACATCTCGTTCGAGGAAGCGCAAAAGATTCTCGGAAATGAAATCGCGAATCAGGCGCGCGATCTGAGCCTGAAGATTTACAAGTTTGCCCGCGACTACGCCCGCCAGCGCGGCATCATCATCGCCGACACGAAATTCGAGTTCGGCCTGTTCGAGGGAAAGTTGATCCTGATTGATGAAGTGCTCACGCCCGACTCCTCGCGCTTCTGGCCCGCCAGCTCCTACGCACCTGGCAAAGGTCAGTCCAGCTTCGACAAACAGTTTGTCCGCGATTATCTCGAGATGCTCGACTGGGACAAAAACCCGCCCGCACCCGCGCTTCCGCTGGAAGTCGTCACCAAAACAAGGGCGAAATATCTGGAAGCCTACGAGCGGTTGACGGGAAAGAAACTTTGAGTTTCCGCAGTTGCTGAAGCGAATCATCGGCACAAGGAGCTTTGTTGCAACGCTCGCCCTCACCCCGGCCCTCTCCCACCGAGGAGAGGGAGAATCATTGTCAGTCTCTCTGCGATCTGTGCGTTCTTTTGTGGCTCATGGCTTCTTGGATTCCGAATCTGAAGTCGGTTCCAGCCGTGCCGGTTCGTCGTGATCCAGAAACTCCTGGCAGATTGTGAAGAACTTTTCCTTCGTTTCAGCCCGGCGGATTTGGTGGAGGAAGGTGCCGTCCTCTCCCACGCCTTCGCCAATGTAATTCATGAACTTCTTCATGCGTTCGACCTGGATTTTTTCCGGCGCATCGAAACTGGCCTGTGATTCCCACAGCGCGCGGATGTAGTCCACAACGTCGCGCCCGCGCGGGTAGGTGATCGCTTCGCCGCGCAACCGCTGGCGGATTTGATTGAACAACCACGGGCTGCGAATCACGCCGCGTCCAATCATCAGCCCTCGCGCCTTGGTTTGGTTCAATACCTCCAGGGCTTGATCGGCGGAATAGACATGGCCGTTCGCGCACACAGGGCACTTCATCGCCTCGGATGCGTGCCGGATCAGATCGTAATGCACCGGCAGCCGATACATCTGCGCCACGGTGCGTGCATGAACGGTGAGCAGGTCAATCGAGTGCTTCGCAAAGATCGGCAGCAGCGTGTCGAATTCGACAGGTGATGCGAAGCCTACGCGCGTCTTCACCGTGAACTTGATGTTCACAGCATCCCGCAATGCACCAAGGATCGAATCAATCCGTTGCGGTTCACGCAGCAGTCCACCGCCCGCGCACTTCTTGTAAACGATGGGCGCAGGACAACCGAGATTCAGATCAATCGCGGCGACGGGAAGTTGTTGAAGCTCCTTTGCTGTGCGGACAAGTGATGGAATATCGTTTCCGATCATCTGCGCGATGACGGGTTTGCCCGTGGAATTCTGTTCGATGGATTCGAGAATCCATTTCTCCGGTCGTGACACGGCGTGGACGCGGAAGTATTCCGTCCAGTAAATATCCGCGCCGCCGTAACGGTGCATGAGTTTCCAAAACGCGGCGTCGGTCACGTCCTGCATGGGAGCGAGGGCGAGGAAAGGCGCAGGGCTTTTCAGGAGCGCATCAAATTGCTCGTGTTGATTCAACCTGGGAAGTCTGGCTGAGAAATGGCAGGCGGGGCGAACTGTTTTTCCTGGGAGACCCGGCGTCCCGCCCGCAAGATGCCGGTGCTTCTAGGGCTGGGTGCGCTGCTCCCGCTCCAGGAATCTACTCGCAAGCCAGCCCGAAGCAAACGTGATCAGCGAGCCGATCAAAACATACCATTGCCAGGAAATCCTGATCTGTAGCCATACGAAGGCCATGCAGCAAATTCCAATCATGACACCCGCCAGAGCGCCACACGGCCCAACTCGTTTGGTGAACGAACCGAGCAGGAACAATCCCAACACAGGCCCGTTGGTGAACGACGCCACGGCCAGAACGGCGTCCACACCGCGCCCTTTCATCGCGATGGCGAGCATGGCAACTGCAATCTGCACCACACCCCAGATGGCGGTGAACAGGCGCGAGGCATTCAAGTAATGCGTTTCGGATTTGTCTGGCGCAAACAACGGGCGGTAAAAATCCGTGACCGCAGTGGCCGAAAGTGAATTGAGCGACGACGAAAGCGTGCTCATGGCTGCGGCGAAAATCGCGGCGACCACGAGGCCGACCAGCCCCGAGGGCAGTTGAGTGACGATGAAGTGAGGAAACACCCGGTCGGCCTTGGCGGCAACTTCCGACGGCAGAATGGCGGTCTTCTGGTAGAAAACAAACAGCATCGTTCCGATAAGCAGGAAGAGTACGAACTGCGCAAAGATCACCACGCCGCTGGTGAGGAGCGCGAGCGAGGCTTGGCGCGGAGTCTTGGCGCACAGATAGCGTTGCACCATCAACTGGTCCGTGCCGTGTGTGGCCGTTGTGAGAAACGCGCCGCCGATCACCCCAGCCCAGAACGTGTAGCCTCGCGCGAGATCGAACGTGAAATCAAACACAGTGAACTTGTGCAGTTCAGTTCCAACCGCAACCACCTCGTTCCAGCCGCCGGGAATTTTTCCGAGCAACACAAACGCCGCCACAACCGCGCCGACCAGATAGACAACGAGCTGGATGGCATCCGTCCAGATCACCGCCGCCATGCCGCCAAGATACGTGTAGGCAATCGTCACCACGCCGATGATGAGGATGGAAGCAGGATCAGCCCAGCCCGTGAGCGCAACAAGGACTATGGCGGTAAGGAAAAGCCGGATGCCATCGGCTATGGATCGCGTCACAAGGAAGAGTGAAGCCGCCGTGCGTTTGACGCGTCCGCCGAAACGTTGATCCAGAACTTGATAAACGGTAAACAGCTCACCCTTGAAATAAAGCGGTATGAAAACCGTCACCACAGCGCATCGTCCAATGAGATAGCCGATCACCAGTTGGAGGAATGTGAAGTTGCCGCCCACGCCGCCGGCGGTCGCAGCAAAAGCGAACGCCGGTACGCTGATGAACGTAACGGTGGAGGTTTCGGTGGCGACGATTGAGCCCATCAAGGCCCACCACGGCGCGTTGTTGTCCGAGAGGAAGTAGTCGCGGATGTTACGTTGCCTGCGACTGAACCACCAACCCACACCAAGCGTGCCAAGCATATAGACGACTATGATAATCAGGTCGAGTGAGTGCAGTTTCATGGGTCAATGACGCCGTATATCTGGAGAAGCAACGACTCGAAGGCGAGTAAAAACTCTGGAACGAGGTATCTGGCCAGAAGATTAAAACAAGTCTGTCCGATCAGACCACAACAGGCTTTGCGACGAGCATTTCGACGGCGGCAGGCAACGGTTCGCAAAGCTCCTCGAAAAGTGCGCGACATTCCGCTTCAGTGACTTTGAGTGAGCCAGCCGCAGAGTGGATGAACCCGCGCGTGGTTTGCTGGGCGTAACCGAGAAGGCCCTGCCGCAACGGCAACGAATACACCACGAGCGTGAGCCCATAGACCAGCGTATGCCAGCCGTGCGCCTCACCGCGATCCACCGCTAAAAGATATCGCTGGACGATGCGTTCATCGCGCAAGGGACGGAGCATCTGGAGTTGAGCCTGACCGATGCGGCGGCTCGCGCTGGCGAACTCGCGCAGCATTGGCTCGGCAGAAAGTTGTTGATCGAACGCAATGAGTTCGCGCGCGTGGTTGTTCGCCGCATGCACGTGCGCGTCACGAATGGCGACCAGTTCAAGTGGCAACAACACCTGCGAATGGTAGCGCCGGAGAAAATCACGGAGGGCGGGAAGGCTCTTGACAGGCTGAACCGCAAGGGAATCCGACAGCGCCGAAAGCGACACGAGTCCATCCGCCGAACCGAGTTGTGCGACGAGCGGGTGCGCATCGCCAAGCCACTCGGCGGCGTCCTGCGAAAGTTCCGGCTTTGCTGCCCAAGGATTCATCAGTTTCAACAACTGCAACACTCGTGCCGCAGTTGTTGGGACGAAGATGTTTTTGAACTGGCTGGTTTGCGAGAAATAAAGTTTTCGGTGGCGAAGAAAAAATCTTGCGTTGGCACGCGTGCGGCCCGGTTTGTGCGCCATCAATCCGTCACCGCTCCTTCAGCTTCGCGGGCTGCCAGTTGTTCAAAATCTTTTCGTCAGTGGAAGGAACAGGGCTGAGGCCGAGTTGTTCCATCGCTTCACCGATGAGGTAGAGTGAGCCGGCGATGACAATCAACGGATCATTCCCAGCGCGTACGATTGCATCTGCGAGCGATTCGCACGCGGCGATGTTGCCGACAGGATTCGCGTCGCGACATTCGATGGCTAGTTTCTGTGGTTGCATTGTACGCTCGCTGGCCACCGGCACGAGCAACACGCGATTCGCCAACGGCGCGAGAATGCGGCACATGGCACGCCAGTCTTTGTCGGCAAGAATTCCGAGAATGAGA
The DNA here is from genome assembly GCA_964429665.1 of uncultured Bifidobacterium sp. GTDB lineage: Bacteria > Verrucomicrobiota > Verrucomicrobiia > Limisphaerales > JADLHS01 > JADLHS01. Next base: position 392 of record CAYSDO010000028.1, on the reverse strand, counting down.
GTAACGGGCGTTTCGCGCTGAATCGCCGTGCGCAAAACCTCTGCTCCATCCGTATTGTGCGCGCCATCCAACAACACCCTTTGACCCGTCGGACGCGTAACGAGTTGCAACCGGCCCGGCCAGTGAACTTTCTCCAAACCGCGACGAATCGCCTCTGCATTGACGGGTATTGCTTTTTGCAACGCTTCGACCGTTGCTACAGCGAGCGCTGCGTTCAGATGCTGATGTTCCCCACCAAGGGAGAGGTGTTCAAAGTTCCAAATTCCAGGTTCCGTGTTGATGGCCGTGAGCTTTGTGTGTTTGTCGTGCGCCACCTGTTCAATCACGCGCAATGCCACCGGTTGCCGGGTCGTGGTGAGAACGGGAATGCCGGGCTTGATGATGCCCGCCTT
>CAYSDO010000027.1:19797-22239 GCA_964429665.1 uncultured Bifidobacterium sp. | reverse complement strand
CTTCCTGACCTCAGCGCCGTTGAGACGCGGGTGGCCGACCTGAGCGTGGCCCAACAACAGATGGTGGAGATTGCCCGCGCGCTTTCCACCCGAGCGCGGATGCTGATCCTGGACGAGCCGACCGCTTCGTTGTCAGACGCTGAGACCGAAGCCTTGTTTCTCAAATTAAAACGGCTGTCGAGCCAAGGGGTGGGCATCATTTACATTTCACATCGGCTGGAGGAAATCCAACGGCTGGCTCATCGCGTCACCGTGTTGCGGGACGGACGTTCCGTCGGCCCGCCCCATGGGATAATGCCGCCAGCCTCCGGCTCAGTACCGCGTCCGCCTATCCCACGGGGCACGCAGGCGAGCACCAGCCTGAATCAAAGCGAATTGATCCGGCTGATGGTCGGTCGGGATCTTAAGTCGCATTATCCGCGACCGCCGTGGAAGCCCGGCAACCTAGCGTTGACTGCACGTCATCTGCGAAACGAAAAGGTGCGGGATGTGAGCTTTGAATTGCACTACGGCGAGATCCTTGGCTTTGCCGGCCTCGTGGGGGCAGGCCGCACCGAACTGGCGCGAGCGTTGTTCGGTATTGATTCTCTGGACAGCGGGGAGATTTTGGTGGCAGGAAAGCCCGTCGCCATCAAGAGTCCAGAAGATGCCTTGCAGGCCGGACTTGCGCTGGTGCCGGAGGATCGAAAACGCCAGGGCCTGGTGATGACGGGTTCAGTGGCCTATAACCTGGCGCTGCCGTGGGCACACGAGTGGATTCGCGGATGCTTTCCGGATTCACAGCGTCGCAGTGAAATTGTTTCACGCGCCGTGCAGAATTTTGGAATCAAGACCTCCGAGCCTGAACAAGCGATCGGCAGCCTGTCCGGAGGCAATCAACAGAAGGTTGTTGTCGGAAGATGGATGGAGCATCCGCCGGGGATTCTGATCCTGGACGAGCCCACGCGAGGTGTGGACGTCGGGGCGCGCGAAGAAATGTTTGCCATCCTCCATCGCATGGTGGAGCAGGGGATGGCAGTGATTCTGATCTCCTCCGATCTGCCCGAGGTCATGAACCTGTCGCATCGGCTCGCGCTTTACCGCGATGGCCGGATCGTGCGCGAAGTGGCGGCCCAGGAAATCACGCCGGAAGAAGTCATGACCGAACTGACCCGCAATTGATGTTGCAGATGAACTCCCAGCTCAAATCCAGCCGCCAGGTTCTGCCCTTGCTCGCGGCCATTGTGGTGTTGCTGGGTTTGTTCCGCATCTGGGTGCCGCAATTCCTCGGCCTTGAAAACATCATCGACCTGGCGCAGCAGATTTCTGTGAATGCCATACTTGCGTACGGCATGACGCTTGTGATTCTCATCGGCGGCATTGATCTCTCCGTCGGCGCAGTGGTTGCACTCATTGGGACCGTAACGGTTGCCGTCCTTGCCAAGGCAGGACTTGCGATTGCCTTGATGGCGGGATTTGGAGTGGCGGCACTTTTCGGTGCAATCAACGGACTCTGCGCCGCACGCACGCGGATGCCGGCATTCATCATCACGCTGGCGACGATGCTTGTGGCCCGGGGTGTTGCGCTGCGCTTCAACGAAGGTCGTCCGCTTGCCGTGCCGGATTCGGAAACAGTGTTTCTCGCTTTGGGCAACGCGCGGCTCTTCGGCTTTCTGCCCGTGCCTGTGCTGTTGATGATTGCGGCATTCGCGGTGACAGCCGTGTTGTTGCATCGCACGCGGTTTGGTCAGCACCTGTACGCCATCGGTGGCAACCGCGAGGCGGCGCGGTTCACGGGCATCCCGCTCGCACGCAACGAAGTTGTAGTCTACATGATCTGCTCGCTGCTTGCGGGACTTGCAGGGATCATTCACGCCTCGCAACTTTACTCGGCCGAGCCGGCATCGGGTCAGGGGTTTGAACTCAACGCCATTGCGGCGGTTGTGGTTGGCGGCACCAGTTTCACGGGCGGCATCGGCACCATGCGCGGCACGCTTATCGGCGCGATCATCATCGGCATCCTCGACAAGGGGTTGAACCAGGCGGGCGTTCACTTCTCGCTCCAATACATTGTCAAGGGCGTCGTCGTGCTGGCGGCGGTTTATCTCGACGTGCGGCGACGCAAATAGCAGCGGGGATTGAATGCACCACAACAAAACAATTCTGAAGGAACAACAAATATGAATGCAATCCACCTGACGGCAATGCTTGTATCAACGCTTTGGTTTTCCCGCCCGGCGGCTTTTGGATATGACAGCTCCGCGACGATGCTTTTCGATGCGCCTGCAACGACGTTCTACCAATCCATACCGCTGGGCAATGGACGCATTGGCGCGATGGTTTTTGGCGGCGTGAACGAGGAGCGCATCGTCCTGAACGAATCCTCGCTTTGGTCAGGTTCACCAGACGACAACGATCGCGATGAAGCCTACAAATCGCTGCCGGAGATACGCCGCCTGCTCG
>CAYSDO010000027.1:2434-19787 GCA_964429665.1 uncultured Bifidobacterium sp. | reverse complement strand
ATCTTGGGCCTGCTCGCCGAGGGAAAGAATCCCGAGGCGGCCGATCTTGTGATGAAGAACTTCACCTGCAAAGGTGCTGGATCCGGGCATGGCAGCGGCGCCAATGTGCCCTTTGGCTGCTACCAGACGCTCGGCGATTTGAAGCTCACATTTGGTGACACGCCGATGAGGAATTATACCCGCACGCTCGATCTCCAATCGGCTCTTGGTGAGATTCGTTACGAAGCCAACGGTATAAAGTTCGAGCGGACACATTTCATCAGTGCGCCAGACGAGGTGTTTGTGTCGCGGTTTGGTGCGGACCACGCTGGGTCAGTGTCGTTGAGGATTGCATTGGATCGGAAAGAGCGCTTTCAGACCGTGGCTGTGAACGACCGCGAGTTGTTGATGACAGGAACGCTCAACGACGGTCGTGGAGGCAAGGGTGTGAGTTACGCCGCCCGACTTCGTGTGCTCGCCAAAGGTGGCACTGTGAAGGCAGAGGCAAACCAGCTGGTGATTGAGAAAGCCGACGATGTGGTTTTGCTTTTTGCTGCCGCCACGGATTACAGAGGGTTTGCAGGAAGGCGACTGAGCGCTCCGGCTGCTGCAACGCTTCGCGATCTCGACAAGGCGGCAAGGAAGTCTTTTGCCAGACTTCGGTCAACTCAGAAGGTTGATCATGAAAAGTGGTTTGACCGAGTGGCGTTGAAATTAAACGATGGATTGCCTTCGCCGAATGCAGCGCTGCCAATGGCGCAACGGCTCGCAGGGTTTGCCAAGGGCGAGCGCGATCCTGAACTGGCTGCCTTGTATTTCAACTTCGGGCGTTACCTGCTCATCAGTTCCTCGCGGCCGGGTGGGCTGCCGGCGAATTTGCAGGGCATCTGGGCGGAGGAAATCCAGACTCCGTGGAATGGAGACTGGCATTTGGACATCAATGTGCAGATGAATTACTGGCCTGCGCAGGTGGGCAATCTTTCCGAACTCCAGGAGCCGATGAACAAACTCATCGCATCGCTCGTTGTGCCGGGCCGAAAGACTGCGAAGGCCTATTACAATTCACGCGGATGGATCGCCCATGTCATCACCAATCCATGGGGATTCACCGCGCCGGGCGAGCACGCTTCCTGGGGCGCCACGACCAGCGGGTCGGCATGGCTGTGCGAGCATTTGTGGACGCAGTATGCTTATACGCGCGATTGCAAATTTCTCGCCTGGGCCTATCCGATCATGAAGGAGTGCGCGTTGTTTTATCTGGATAACATCTGGGAAGAACCTGATCACCATTGGCTGGTGACGGGGCCGTCCAATTCGCCCGAGAATTCCTTCAAACTGCCCGATGGTCGCACGGCGCAAGTTTGCATGGGACCGACGATTGACATGCAACTGCTGCGCGAGCTTTTCGAGAACACCAAGCGTGCAGCGGAGATTCTTGGTGTTGACGAGGAACTTCGCCGCGAACTGGAACAGAAGCGCGCCCGCATTGCGCCCAACCAAATCGGGCCGGACGGACGATTGCAGGAGTGGCTCAAGCCGTATCCCGAACCCGAGCCTCATCACAGGCATGTTTCACCTCTGTACGGGCTGCATCCTTACGACGAAATATCGCCGACCCGGACTCCGGAACTTGCACAAGCTGCCCGCAAGCTGCTCGAAGGTCGCGGCGATGAAGGCACGGGCTGGTCACTGGCGTGGAAGATCAACTTCTGGGCGCGACTGGGTGAGGGCGATCGTGCATTCAAACTTCTCCAGATGTTGTTGCGTCCGGTCAAGAGTTCTGCGGTGAACATGACAGGTGGTGGTGGCTCGTCTGACAACTTGTTTTGCCTTCATCCGCCGTTTCAAATTGACGGCAACTTTGGCGGTTGCGCAGGGATCGCTGAAATGCTGATGCAATCTTCGGGAGATGCGACACCGACGATTCATTTGCTGCCAGCGCTTCCTTCGGCCTGGCCCTCAGGTTCATTCAGGGGGCTCCGCGCCCGCGGCGGAGTTGAGGTTGATCTTTCCTGGAAGGATGGTCATGCGACGTCTGCGAAATTGAAGTCAACCAGCGACGGACCTGTGCGGATCCAGCCTCCCAAAGGGCAGGCTATTGCCGCTGTGACCCGCAAAGGTGTTCCTGTGCCTGCTGCCCCTAACGCTGACGGGTCATTGTTAATTCAGATGAAAAAAGGTCAGGAGTACGAGTTGGTCTTCAAAACAAGAGATTGAAAACGTTGTGAGTATTTCCACAGACTCGAAGCTGCGTCCTGTTGCAAGGAATGAAGTTTGGCAAATTGGATTGAAATCCTGTTGCAAAATCATCTGGCGGCCGGTACTGGAATGAATCTCACCAGATTCGGTTCAACTTCCAGGAGCTTGTCGGCAAAGGCGCTATAGACTTGCTGATTCTCCGCGGCAATCGCCTTTGCCAATTTGACAACTTCCTGCTGCGTCTGCCATTCGGAGTTTCCCTTCATGCTATTCTCCAGAAGTGCCGTCAATGGCGTTTGAGGTCTTTGGCCGGAACTCGCTTCCAGAGCCAGGAAGGCGGTCAGCGAGGCAGCAGCGATGTTCTTGAACTCCACCTTGGCAATGGCCGTTTGAGGATCAATTTGATGAATCGCCTCAACAATCCGATCGCGTGCTGATTGGTCCTGACCCGCCAATGCGGCAATCAGATCAGGAACCGCCTCCTGGGCATTTGAGCCCAGTTCTCCAAGTTTTGTCGCAGCCGTCACAGACACCATCGGCTCCTTCAAAGCTTCCATCAAATCCTGGCGGGTGTAATTGCCGGAAACAAATTTTTCATTCCATGAGGCTATGTTTTCCTGTTTCTTCAAGGCTTCATCCACTTCCGGCAGACCACTGCGGGTTTCACCGTTGATCATTCCAATGGTTTTGTAAGCGACAGCTTTCATCACTTCGTCGGTTGTTGCATCTCCGTAATCCAGGATGGCTTGCAGGGCGGGATCGGCGGCTGAACCCAGCCCTTGGAATGTTTCCAATGCCATGAGTTGTTGCAGGTTGCCTGTGCCTTTCAATCCGGCGAGAAGGGTTTCGAGTATTTGTGGATTTCTGGCCGCCTCGGATCTGGCAAGCGCACACGCAGCCTCAAACTGTATCCCGGTGTCCGTATGGCTGAGCATAGATTCGATGTTGGCGATGAACGGCGCGGCCCCCGCCGGATCGGTCTGGATGGCCTTCGCAATTGCTTCAGGCAGGTAGCGTCGCAACTGATTGTTTGTAGTACGCGACATCAAGTCCGTCAGGTCGGGAATCTCAATGGCTTCAAATCCAATGGTTCGCAAGGATGACAGAGCTAGTGGGGCGAGTTCAGCATCACCCTTTTGGAGAACTTTCCAGAGCAACGGCTTTGCTTCCGGTGCGGGATCACCCACGCCGACAAATTGGGAATTCCGTGGTGTTGAAATGGCTCCAACGAAGCCCATCGCGGAAATGGCTCGAAGGCGAACTTCAAGTTCAGGATCGTTCAATGCCTCCTGGAGCGTCGCAAAAGCCTTCTTTCGATTGGTCCCAAAGGCGAGCAGCGCTCTCATGACATTACTAGGCGGATAACTGTGAGTGCCAAGCTTGGAACTAGTTATGTAGTGGAGCTCGGCATTCAAGTCAGCAGCGAGATTTACGACATCGGTTGAAGCCGCCTGTTTATCGCGGCCGGGTCGAAGAATAGCCGGGCCGGGTTGGGTTGCGCCACTGCCCGGAGTCACCGTGGTTGTTTCCAAAACCGAGCCAGCCTGGACGGATTGGATTCCGGACTTTTTCGTGTGAAATATCTCGTATGTTGCGATGCTTAAAAATGCAAGAAGCGCGAGCGTGGTCAGTGCTTTTTTTGTCGTTGTCATGGCGATAGTTTTGATTGCTGTTGTGGTAGTGGCGGAAGCGAGGGTTGTTCCCTCAAGAGCAGCGGCGGTTGAGATCGTCACGGCCAGTCCAACGGGTGCGGCTTGAACAGCGTTGGCCGCTAGAACCACACCGAGAGTGGCGGCAGTGGTGGTGATGCCGCGACGTTTCAGGTAATGCTCCAGTTTCTCGAGTGCGCGGATCACTCTCATGCGTGCAGCATCTTCGTTGCTGCCCAGTGCCTGGCCGACGGCTCGGAAATCTTGCTGCTCGAAAAACCGGAGCAAGATGGCAGTGCGATCCGCTTCGCCCAGTTCGTTGATGGCTTCATCGAGAATTGGCGCGACGAGGGAGTAGTCGGTCTCGGAGTGATTTTGCAGAGCATTCATTTCGGTAGCCTGCCTTTCGCGGGATTTGCGACGACGTTCGCCGCGCATCAGGTTGGCCGCCACAAAGCAGGTGTCCCGATGCAACCAGCCGCCGAGTTTTACGTCCGCCGGCAGTGTTTTGGCGAGACGAGCCAGGTCGGCAAAAACGGTTTGCGCCACATCTTCTGCGCAATGCGTGTCCGCGCCAACCAGCCGGAGCGCCGTGGAATAGACGAGATCAACGTAGCGGGACACGAGTTCGCGAAATGCGGAGTCGGATCCGGTCTGGACGTATTCGGCGAGCAGGGATTGGTGGTCCGTCATGTTCAATCATCAGTAAAAACCCGCCGAAGGCCCAAACCGAACAAAAAAGTTTTCACCGATGGAAACGAAGCATTGTCGAAACCCACATTGTCCATGCACAATTGCCCGATCATGCGAAGCCGGAATCTCAGAACAATCCTCCTCACCTGCCTGTTTGTCGCTTCGTCGCTGTGCTCTTTTGCCGCCTCGCTCACGCTCACATCGCCACTGGATTATCAGGTGGTTCAAAGAAATGCGGTAGACAAAGGGAAGGTGATCATCGCCGGGGTTCTTGGCAACAATATCAAAGCGAGCGCAGTGGAGGTGCGGGTCATTTCTGACGGCAAGAGTGGCGAATGGAAGAAGTCCGCAACGGAAATTCATGAGTCAGCTTTTCGGGGAAAGTTGGAGATATCCGCAGGTGGATGGTACCGCTTGGAGGTCCGGGCATTGGATGGCGACAAGGTTGTCGGCGAAGCGACCGTTGAGCACGTCGGCGTGGGTGAAGTGTTTGTCGTCGCCGGACAATCAAACTCGGCGAATCACGGCGAGGAGAAGCAATCCACAAAAACGAGCAACGTCGCCACATTCGATGGCGAACGCTGGCAACTCGCCAACGATCCCCAACCCGGCGCAAGTGGTGATGGTGGGAGTTTTCTTCCCCCGTTTGGCGACGCGATGGCACAACGGTTTGATGTGCCGGTGGGCTTTATTGCTTGTGGTATTGGTGCCACCAGCGTGCGCGAGTGGTTGCCGAGGGGAGACAGGTTTCCGAACCCACCGACGATCACCACCCGTGTGCGTCAGATTTCCTCGGGGGAGTGGGAGAGCAAAGGCGAGGCCTACGATATGTTCATTGCCCGCATGAAACAACTCGGGACGCGCGGTTTCCGTGCCGTGCTCTGGCATCAAGGCGAGAGCGATGCGAATCAGGCGGACGCCACGCGCACGTTGCCGGGCAAACTCTACCGCGAGTATCTGGAGCGCGTCATCCGCGAGTCGCGACGCGAAATCGGCTGGGACGCGCCGTGGTTCGTCGCCCAGGTCAGTTATCACGTGCCCGGCGACGAAGCCTCGCCCGACATCCGCGCGGCGCAGGCTTCGCTGTGGAAGGACGGCGTTGCGTTGGAAGGCCCGGACAGCGACGCCCTCAAGAGCGAGTGGCGAGACTCCGGCGGCAAAGGCGTCCACTTCAGCGGGCCGGGCTTGCGCGAACACGCTGCGCGTTGGGCCGAGAAAGTCGCGCCTTGGCTGCAGGAGTTGCTGGAGAGCCAGCCCGCCTTCGCGCCGGCGAACAAGATGGTACACCTCCTCGTGCCCGGGTTCACCGTGCGCGAACTGCCGGTAAAACTAAGCAATCTTAACAACGTTGAATTTGCGCCGGATGGGCGGCTGTTTGCCGCAGGATACGACGGCCGCTTTCACCTGTTGCGCGATACGGACGGTGATGGCTTGGAGGATGAGGTGAAAACGTTTTGGTCGGAGAGCAGCGAGAATTATCCGCTCGGCTTGGTCGTAAAAGACGGCGCGGTTTACACGGTGCTCACCGACGAAGTCGTGCGCTACCGCGATACCAACGGCGACGGAATCCCTGACCGGCGCGAGACCGTGGTGAAAGGGTTCGATGATCCGGAACTTGTCAAAGCGCCGTATCTCATGCATCGCCGCGTGGATAGTTCCATGGCGCTTACGTTTGGCCGGGATGGCGCGCTTTACGTCACCATGGGCAACTCCGCGCCCGGCAACGCCTATTGGAATGACAGCGCCAACGTCAAACACTACTCCACTGCGCAGCGGCGTGGCTGCCTGCTGCGTTTCGGGCCGAAGGGCAAAGTGGAGACGCTTGCCACCGGCCTGCGCTACATCATGTCGCTGCAATGGAATCGCCACGGCGATCTTTTCGGCACGGATCAGGAAGGCGCGACCTGGGTGCCGAATGGCAATCCGTTCGACGAACTCCTGCATCTCCAACCGGGGCGGCATTACGGTTTTCCCCCGGCGCATCCGCGCTGGCTGACGAACGTGGTGGACGAGCCGAGTGTTTGGGATTACGCGCCGCAACACGAGAGCACCTGCGGTTTCCGCTTCAACGGCCCGACGTCCGGGCACGGCCGTTTCGGGCCGGAATTCTGGGCGGACAACGCGATCGTCACCGGCGAAGCCCGCGGCAAACTTTATCGCACCGTGCTCGCGAAAACGGCGGCGGGCTATGTCGCGCGCACAGATTTGTTCGCGCGGCTCGGCATGTTGACGGTGGATTGCACGATCTCGCCGCAGGGTGATCTCGTGGTGTGCTGCCATAGCGGCGATCCCGATTGGGGCACCGGGCCGACCGGCGAGGGACGTATTTTCAAGATCAGCCACACCGACCAGACCACGCCGCAGCCCGTGCTCACCTGGCCCGCGAGCGAAACCGAAACCGTGATCGGCTTCGATCGCCCGCTCAACGCCGCGACCTGGCAGGAGGCAGCGGCCCGCAGCCGGATCACCGCCGGGCGTTACGTCGAAGCTGCGGATCGGTTGGAGACGATTCGCCCCGGCTATGAAGTTGTGAAAATGCAGCAGCGGGAAAGGCAACCTACGTTGGTGGTCAGCCATGCCTGGCTGGGCGATGATGGCCGCAGTCTTGTCTTGCAAACGGCGCCGCGCACGCAGGCGGTGCATTATGCCGTGGCCGTCGCGGGCCAAAGCCGCGCGCTTGACGTGGCGCACGATTTGTCGGGCCTCGCCGTGGAATGGCGCGGGAGCAAGGGCACTCCTTGGACTGGTTGGCTGCCGCATCCAGATTTTACCGCAGCGCGGGAGTTCACGCGCGCCAGTGCCACGCATGACGCGCTGTGGAAGAAAATCACCACGCGCGGAACGCTCACGCTCCGAGGACAACTGGATTTGTGGCAAATGCTGATCCCCGCCACTCAGCCCGGCGCGAAGCTCGATTACGTGCCGGCGCCGGAAACCGTCACCATCGTTTTCAAGAGCGACGCCGCGCTAACGCTCGCTTGCTCCGGGGCAAACGTGGATCGAATCAGTAAACACGAAGCTCGACTCACCCTTGCCGAGCCGCGAGAAAATCAGTGGTTGCCGCTCACGCTGACGCTGGCCACGCCCGCGCGGAAGTTGGAGGTTTCCTATTTCACCGCGCGCGATCCTCGGCCTCGGACCTTGGCGACGCGACGATTCCTCCTCCCCTTCGCTGCGCCCGCCGCCCCGGAGGACACCACGCGCGTCATTCCCGAAATCGTCGGGGGAGATTGGAATGCCGGTCGCGATTTGTTCCGGGGCAAGGCCACGTGTATCACCTGTCACAAGATTCGTGGCGAAGGTGTGTCGGTTGGCCCGGACCTCAGCAACGTGATTCACCGCGACTACGCCAGCACGCTGCGGGACATCGTCGAACCCAGCGCCACCATCAACCCAGACGCGGTTGGCTACGTGGTTCAACTCAAGGACGCAGAAGAAATCAGCGGCACGCGCGTGGGTGAAACCGCAACCGAACTCCACATCGCCATGGCCGGTGGCAAGATCGCTAGGCTTCCGAAGAACTCGATCCTCAAAATCGAGCCGATGAAAATCTCCCTGATGCCCACCGGCTTGGACAAAGCGCTGACACCCGACGAACTCCGGGACTTGCTGACATTTCTTTTGATCGAAAAACCGTCTCCTGCTTTTAAATGACCGTTTTGGGAAAGGGTATTTTGCCTGCAATTGTAATAGTTCGCAGGTGATCAACTGTCGCGTTTTGACAGAGGAATTGTTCGAGCAGTCTGAGGTGGGGGCTAGGAGGAAGCGGTTTCGAAATCAATCAGGGCAGTCCGGTAGGGTTGTTGTCTGCCCAGCCGCGCCGGCTGTGATACAGCCACCAATCCACTTCCTTCGGATTGCGCTTTTCATACGCGGCGTGCGTATCGGCAAATACAAAATTCTGGCCGAGGCGATGAGGCGCGGCTGAAGCGGTCCAGTAAGGCATTTCCCATAACAGAACTGCCGATGACGGGTTGACGACCTTGCTGGTTTTGCGCCCGCTTACCGGATTCTGAATGTCATAATTCGATCGGTCCGCGGTCATGTAAATGTGGTTCCAAACATAGGTAAGGTAATCATTATCTTTGAGCATTGTTGCGAAACCCGAGACTGCCGGGTCCTTTGCTTCCAAGCCTGAAGGGCAAGCGTAACTGCTGGAAGTCGGCTTTGTTGTGGCTGGCTGGTTGGATCCATTGTTCCTGCCGATGTAGGGTTGGAGCAGCTCTGGCAAATAAGCTGTGCCGAGCGCGTGATCAGCCCCCCATGCTTTTCCCCAACTCTTGCAATAGGGAAAACACTCCTTGTAATCGCTCCCATACATGGCAACTCCAAGCCCGATCTGCTTCAGGTTGTTGAGGCAATAAGTTTGTTGCGCTCTGGATTTGGCCTTGGCCAGTGCGGGCAACAGCATTGCAGCAAGGATTGCAATGATGGCAATGACCACGAGGAGTTCTATCAGCGTAAATCCGGCGGCCTTTTCGGCCTTGCGGCGGTCAGTTGGAAAAGGATCATGCGGCATAAGCTGCTTCAACTCGGGAGCAAAATGAAAATGGATGATGCGATAAAGGATGTAAATGAGGTTTTTTCAAGAATTCTCAAATTGGTCACGTCACGCGTGGCCCGGCCATCCCCATTTTTGTAAATGGAACGATTTGTCTGGTGACGAAACCAGGTACTGTTATGAATGAGTGCGAACCAATTATTGCTTTATGAAAAAAGTCAGCCAACAACGTCGGGCGCGTGGATGCTTTATGGCCGAAGGGTCTGCCCGATCGAAACCCAACGGTCATGTTGTATCCGCGTTTACGTTGATCGAGTTGCTGGTGGTAATCGCAATCATCGCGATCCTCGCTGCAATGCTTCTGCCGGCTTTGAGTCGCGCAAAACTGAAGACTCAGGGCATCAGTTGCATGAACAACCTGCGCCAGATGATGCTCGGCTGGCGGATGTATCCTGATGATTTCAACGATTTACTGCTCGCTTCGTTGGACACCAACGATGGTCTGAAGCGAGTGAATTGGTGTACCGGTGGACTGGATTTTAGTGGCGGCAATCGAAGCAACTGGGATGTTGATCAAGACCTCGCCAAAAGCCCTCTCATGCGTTACGTTGGTAACAAGGGGTTCGCGATCTGGAGATGTCCGGCGGACAGGGCAACTGTAACCGTCGGAGGCCAGAAACTGCCGCGCGTGCGTAGCAACTCCATGAGCCAGGTGTTCGACAATGGGGGCTGGCTTTCAGCGTATTCGCCCGGGCCCTGGCGAACCTACGGGAAGTTAAGCCAAATTGTGCTTCCTGCCCAAACATGGGTGCTTGTGGATGAACACCCGGACAGTATCAATGACGCCGCCTGTGCAGTGGCGATGGCCCTCCCCAACGCCACGACCGCCCAGATTATTGATTTTCCGGCTAGTTATCATGGCGGCGCCTGCGGCTTTTCATTTGCGGATGGTCACTCGGAAATCCACAAGTGGAAAGGATCGAAGATCAAGGCGCCGGTCTTAAACAACGGCGCGATGCCACTTAATGTGCCGGCTGGAGATTCGGTTCAGGATATAGTCTGGTGGTCCAGTGTTACCACAGTGGCGAAGTCAAGGTAGCAATGTGAGGCCGGATGGTTACGAGCGCTGGTCTCTGACAATCTTTGAAAAAGAGGCTGCCGCTATTCAGTTGAACCTGGTTGCGGTCGCACTTTGTTGTGGGATCATTTTTGGAGATTGCGGCATTACTTTCCTCCCCTTGTCCCCCGGCATACCTCAATTGAGGTATGGAAAAGAAACCACTTCGTGTTAGCATTCGAAAACCCAGAACACTTCTGCGCTGTATTGTCAATGCTGAGAACGGCGCACAAAGGGACGGCAAAAACATTAAAGAAACAGTCCCATGGAACCACGGTGACAAAACAAGCAGCCAATAGTTGAACGATCATACCAAGACACAAGATCCACCAGACCCCAAAAATCATGAAAAGATATACTTCACTCATAGCCGCCGGTTTGATGCTGACGGCACTTTCACAAGTGCAAACCCATGCTGCGGACAACACATGGAACAACGGTTCGTCCGATTTTCTTTGGAATGCAACGAGCGCGAACTGGGTTTCGCCGACAACTTGGACTGATGGCAATGATGCAACCTTTGGTGTGACCGGGGTTGGTACGGTGTCCCTCGGATCCGCCGTAACAGCCCACAATATAACCATCAATACAGCGGGCTATACGATAGCGGGCGGTGGCAATACGCTGACCCTTGCAGGAACAACCCCTACTATCACTGCGAATGCGAATAGCACAATCGCCAGCATCATCAATGGCGTTGACGGGTTGACGGTACAGGGTACCTCCGAGTTGCGACTTTGGGGAGATGCCTCTGCCGCTGCCGGCAACTCCTTCACAGGAGGTACCTTTGTGAGGAGTGGTACGCTATTGCTCCAAGTCAGCAACCTCATTAATGGGACTACCTATGCCATTGACGGCATTGCGGCGTTGGATGTGGGTGCGACCGTGAGGTATTTCAATGGGTTCGACGGAGTAAACAATCTTCGTGTACCTGAGGGGCAAATTCCAGTTTCCGATATTGCCAACCGACTCATGAACCTTACCGGAGGCACCTTGGATCTAAACGGTGACGACAATCAGAATCGACAGCCTTTACCTTCAGGCACAGGTACGATCCTCAATGGTTCACCCTATTCCCGGGCTGTCTTGAAAATGACCGGTGACGGCAATACCCATACTTTCTCCGGGATAATCAAGGACGGTGGGCCTGTCACCAACAGTCCTGTTGCTGGGAAACTCTCCCATCGCATGGATGTGGATTTCGCTGCCGGCTCCGGCACCTGGATTCTCGAGGGGTCTAATTCCTTTACGGGTTTCATGCGTATCGGCTCTGGCGGCACCATCCAGTTGAGTGGTGCCGGGACGTTGGGTTGGCCCAGCAGCGAAAACTGCCCGCCCCGACAGGTGCTCCAAAACAACGGCGTCATTGATCTCAACGGCACCAGCCAGAAAACCGGCTTCTTCTTCTCCGGGGCGTCGGCTCGGGTTACCAACAGCGCTGTGGGCACCCTCTCCACGCTGACGCTTTGTTTTAATTGCACCAACCTGGTTCCGCCAGCGAGCAGCGGTATTATCAGCAGCCTCCAGGACGATCCTGCCACTTCAGGTCTAATTGGTATCACGAAGGAAGGCACCGCTCTGCAAAACCTTAACGGCACGGCCAACAATTATCATGGCGACACCGTGGTCAACAACGGCACGTTGCGTATAGACCAACCTGGCTCCATCAGCCCCAACAGTACCTATCGCTTGTCCACCAGCCAGGGAACTCTTGAGTTGAACTACGCCGGTGATGCTCTCGTGCGCGGACTTTATATCAACGGCGTTGAAATGCCTGCCGGCACTTACAGCTCTTCAACCGCTCCTATTACAGGAACGGGCACGATCACGGTTCCGCCGCCGAATGTTTGGAACAACGCCTCGGCCGATTTCCTCTGGAACACAACAAGCGCGAACTGGACCTCGCCGACGACCTGGGCTGACGGTGCGAGTGCGATCTTCGGTGCGACCGGTGCCGGCACGGTGACGCTTGGAGCCCCCGTTTCAGCGCACAACATTAACTTCACCGCCCCAGGGTATGCCCTCGCTGGTGGTGGCAACGCCCTCACGCTCGTTGACTTGGGCGCAACGATCACGGCTGGCGCGGGTACGAGCAACTACCTCGGTGTATCCATACTGGGATCGAGCGGCGTGACGTTCAAAGGCCCTGGCACAACGGTTCTCGGAGGCGATGCCTCCTCGGGCGACGCCAACCATTACACCGGCGCCTCTTACTTCCGGAGCGGCACAGTGGTACTCCAGGCGGTCGGTGCACTTACTGGATCCACCGCAGGAGATTCCCACGCCGTGGAAAGCATCGAAGCGTTGGACACCGGCGCGACGTTGAAATTCGGTACGACCTTCGATGGTGCTGCACCGATCGCCAGCCAATGGGTATCAGCACCCGGTGAACAAGTCGGTGCCCGCATACCTGGTACTAAAATGATCATGACCGGCGGTACGTTGGACCTCAACAACGATCCGAAGAACGAAGTGGTCCGTGTTCCGGATGGCTTTGGCTTGATCGTCAACAATGGATCAAGCGTTCAGGCGGGACTCAATGTCATCATGGACGGTCTGAATCATACCTATTCCGGGGTGATAAACGATGGCAACAATGGAGTTTTGTTTGGAGACAACTTTGCTGGCGGTGCCACTCCGCAAGGTCCTGGCTATCAAATCGGCATTGTCAGCATCTCGGGAACCGCGGGCTCCACCTGGACGCTTGCCGGCAACAACACCTACTCAGGATCAACACGCATTGACGGCAGTACTACCGTCAAGCTAGCTGGCAACCACAGCCTCGGCATTCCCACACTCACCGGAAGTCTTACCGGGCCGCTGCGTATTCAAAACGGCTCCGCCCTTGATCTCAATGGGCGTAATCAAACCCTTGCGCTGATGACTGCCGGACAATCCGGTGGCAAAATCTACAATGGTGCCGTGGGAACGGTTTCAACTCTGACTGTTGGCTACGGCATGGAGCAGGCCGGTCGTAATGCCCCATACCAGATGATGGACAACACCGGTGTTGGCGGCATACTCGCCTTCAGAAAAATAAACACTCAACCCTACGCTCTTATTCAATCCAACATAACAACGTCTGTGGTGACCTCCAATTGGGTGACCACCTGTACCCAAGGCCTGCAGGCTGCGTGTGTCGCCACTTATAGCGGTGATACATCGGTCGAAGGCGGTACCTTGGATGTGCAAGGCACGAGTGCAATCAGTCCAAACAGTGCCTACCGTATCTACACGACGGGCGTGTTCGGGCCAGGCGTGTTGAAACTAAGCTACGCTGGCGACGCCCCTTGCCGTCAATTGTGGATCAATGGTGTTCAGCAGCCCAACGGTACCTATGGCACTGGAACTCCAGGCATTGATCCGGCCAGCACCGGCACGATCACTGTTACGGGATTTGCCCAGGCAACGTTGGCTGCCACTCAAGCTGGCAACAATCTCAACTTCTCTTGGGCCGGTGTTTACAAGTTGCAATCCAGCACCAACAGCGTTCTCGGACCGTATTCTGATTACGTCGGAGCCGGGTTGAACGCCGCAACGGTGCCGGTGAATCGGGCAGTTGGGGCTGTTTACTTCCGTCTGGTCACTTACTGATGGGATCTAGCTTGGCGGGGAGTGTCGGAACCCGGCACTCCCCGCTTTTGGTTTTGCTTTTCATGCCTATTCAGCAGACAAGCAGAATTGCGTGACGGATCCTGCGGTCTGCTTTCCGGTGTCTTGCTCCTACATACTTTCTCAACTCATGCGGCTTAGAATTGCACTGACGCTTTCATGGCTGTTGCTCGCTACCTTTGTTGCAAGATCTGGCGAGCAATGGATCAATCTCTTTAACGGTCACGATCTGACCGGCTGGGTACAGCGTGGCGGACAGGCTGTTTACACCGTGGAGAACGACGCCATTGTCGGTGCGAGCGTGGTCAATACTCCCAACAGCTTTCTTTGCACCGGGAAGACTTACGGCGACTTCATCCTCGAATACGATTTTAAGGTGGACGCCCGGTTGAACTCAGGCGTGCAAATCCGCAGCGAATGCCTGAACACTCCGAAGCAGATGGAGTGGAAGGGAAAGAAGATCGAGATTCCCGCCGGCGTCGTTCATGGCTATCAGGTCGAGATTGATCCGGACGTTCCGCGCAAAAGACTCTGGAGCGCCGGCATCTTTGACGAGTCCCGACGCGGCTGGCTGTACCCCGGCGATGGCGAAAAAGGGACGCAAGGGATGGCGTTCAGCGAACAAGGCCTGCGCATTTTCAAGCCGCAGGACTGGAATCACGTCCGCGTTGAGGCCGTTGGCGATTCCATCAAAACGTGGCTCAACGGCACGCCGTGCGCGGACATCACGGACGGACTGACATCTCGCGGCTTCATTGCATTGCAGGTTCACCGCATCAAGGACGACAAATCCAGGGAAGGCGCACAGGTCCGCTGGCGCAATTTGCAACTGAAGGAGATTTCCGCAGGAGGCACTGCACCTGCGAATACCTTGACCGAATCCGAGAAAGCCGCCGGCTGGCGGTTGCTATGGGATGGGAAAACCACCGAAGGCTGGCAGGGCGTGAAGAGCGAGAAGTTTCCGGCCCAATACTGGGAAATCTCAGAGGGTACATTCACCGTCCACAAGACGGACGGCTTCAGAGCCGTGGGCGGCGGCAATATCATCACGAGGGAGAAGTTCGCCAGTTTTGAACTCGTTGCCGACTTCAAGCTCACACCTGGAGCGAACAGCGGCATCAAGTATTTCGTCCAGTCAAACCTTGACCCCGAAAACAAGACCGGCGCGGGACCTTCCGTAGGTTGCGAGTTTCAGTTGCTTGATGATGATCTTCATCCCGACGCCAAGCTGGGTCGTGACGGCGATCGTTCACTGGGTTCGCTCTACGACGTGATCCCTGCGACCACCAGCAAGAAGCCCAATCCGGTCGGCGAATGGAATACTGCGCGCATCGTTGTTCAGGGAAAGCACGTCGAACACTGGCTCAATGGGCAAAAGATTCTGACCTACGAACGCGGCTCGGCTGAATTTCGAGCCTCGGTAGCCCAAAGCAAATTCAACAACATCTCCAACTTCGGTGAGTGGCCGGAAGGACACGTCCTTCTCCAAGAACATGGAGACAAGGTTCACTTTCGCAACATCAAGATCCGCGTTTTGTCGGCGGATTAGATTCTGGGTTGCACCGAAATAAAACTGGTTTGGGTCAAATCCGCAGAAAGATCTTCCGCCGATACATCCAAAACAGGATGAGCCAGAATACCAGCAGAATCGCCGCTCCGTGAAACAAGGGTTCATAAGCCGTGCCTGCAAACCTGAAAAAACTCTGGCCAAGGTGCGTCTTCAGATTCTTTGAGATGAAGTCATCAAACAGGTGCGCTATGCAGTACGCCGCAATCGAGTTCGCGCCGATGACCAGCAACGGGAATGACCACGCTTTCTTCCCCCACATTTCCATGACCGCATAGAAACCCGCAAGCAACAGGAAGCACCAGCCGCCGCTGAACAACACCCAGCTCGGTGTCCAGATGCGTTTCACCACCGGGCAGATTCCCAGCGCGCCCAGCAACCATCCGCCCGCCAGTCCCACAATTCCGGCGATCACCAGCCAGCGCAGTTTGGCTGATGGAGATTTTTCGGCGCGGAGCAAACCACCCGCGATCAAACCGAGGATCATTGTTCCCAAAGTGGGAATGAAACTAAGCGTGGAGTAGCCGCCGCCGTTGGCGATGAATGGTTTTTCGCGCGGAAAGATGTTCATCCACCACGTGTCGAAGGCCCACGCAAAGTTGCTGTTCTTCTGCCAGTGCGCGGCAAAGCCGGTCTGGGCGTTTTCTTTCCACCACTCCGCGCTGACGCCGACTTTGGGATAATCAAAGTCGGCAGCCGGGAGGGGATGCACAGCGAACGCGGCGAAGTATCCGATCAAGACTACGCCGAGAGCTATCCATTGATCCCGAACCGGACGGAAGCCAAGCAGGAACAATAGTCCGTAGCCTAGCCCGATCTGCGACAACGTGTCTTCGAAAGTCCAGTTGGTCTGTCCCGCGCCGGTTGAGCGCAACACCACGCCCAACAGGATCAAGAGCAGTGCCCGCCACCAGGCGTGAAGTGACATCAAACCAAACGATTGTCCACGAGCTTGCCGGTTCGCGATTGAGAATGGCAGAGCGACGCCCACCAGAAACGAAAATGAGGGTTGAATCAGATCATGGAGCGAGCAACCCACCCAGGCGACGTGGCTTTGATGGTGGGCCAGGAATTCCCAGATATGAGATTCGGGGAGCGCCCGCGAGACCCGGCCCAGATGCAAGACTTCCGCCATCATCAGAAACATGACGAAGCCGCGATAGGCATCAACAGAAGCAAATCGTGTAGGTGCGGGGGAGGCTGATGGAGCTTGGCCCAGGCTTGGGGTGTTCATTTGGCAGTTGCTATGAGTGCTCTGATTGTGCGGTTTTCGACTGCTGGTGTCGAGCAGCATGAACGGGCATGGTCGGGGATATCCGAATGCTCTCGCGTCGGTTTTAATGCTGGTTTGGCTTTGGTTATCTTAGCGCTTTTGAGGTGACCCAAGCCTAGGTATGATTGCTCCACAATGATAGATGGCCACCAACTTGTGGTTGGTCGCCACGAAAAGGAAACCTGAATTGAATCTGAAACTAAGAACCATCGTAATGCTGGCAGCGCTCAGCTTCGCTGCAAACCAGCAGCGTACCTCGGCTGCGAGCATTAGCACGGACCTGGTAACGCACCTGTCGTTCGACAACGTGCTCATCGATGCATCGGGTCGAGGCAATCACGGCACTGCGGTTGGGTCGCCGGGTTTCGTAGCCGGGTTGATTGGCGACGGTGCGTTACAATTCTCGAGCGCGGCCAATGGCACTTCCTTCAATTACGTCACGCTGGGAGTGCGACCGGATTTGAGCTTCGGGGCCACAAATGATTTTACCATTTGTTTCTGGGCGCGACTGAACACGTGGACGGTTGATCCGGCATTCATCGCCAACAAGAACTGGGTGTCGGGTGCAAACACCGGCTGGCTGCTGGCCACCGACGGTGATGGACGCTTCCAGTGGAACTACCGGGAAGCAACGCCCAACACGCGCAAGGATTACGACGGGCCGGGCGGCACCTTCACCGCCGGGGGTGGCTGGCGGCATCTGGCAGTAAGCTTTACACGGGGCGGGAACGCGCTGGCGTACGTCAACGGTGCATTGGTGGAC
>CAYSDO010000027.1:0-2424 GCA_964429665.1 uncultured Bifidobacterium sp. | reverse complement strand
ACGACGATTGAGTCCGGGCTGCCTGTCAACATCGGTCAGGACGGCACCGGCACCTACACGAACATCGGCGAGGTCGGTATCAACGGAGAGATGGACGATCTTGGCATCTGGCGGCGCGCATTAAGTTCCTTGGAGATCAGTCGCATCTACGCGGCCGGTTTGCAGGGGACCAACTTGAGCAACGTGCCGGACTTGGTTGCGACGAATTGCGTTGGGTATTGGGCGTAGTGAGCCAAAAGTAAGTGTTACCCGAGGCGAGGGGCGCGCTGGGGCGTTGCGCCAAAAGTCGGTGTTACCCGAGATTGTTACCCAATGAGAACGAAGGAAGGCGGGGCGCGATGGCAGTCCGGCCTCCTCCGTCCCGTTCTTGGGGTGCTTGGGTTGTACTCTCATCGTGGGTTGGGGTTCAAGCCTGGAATAATCGGCGGGCTTCAATCGCCTTCTTCTGTCGCTCGATGTCGCGATGTAATTGGAACGGATTGAGCCGTGCGTGCAGCGTCTTCAATTCGGTCTTCTTTACTGCTGTCACTTGCGGTGCGGCCAGCACCCGGGTCAGCGGCGTTTGGGCCTCGCCATAGACGCGGGTGGTGCGTCCGTCCCGGCGGACTTTCTTCTCCAGTTTGTGCGTGGGCAGGAAATGATTTTGCATCTGCCCCAATGCACCCTTGCACAGGGTGTTGATCAGCGGCGTGACTTCCGGGTTGTCGTAACGCTCGTAACCGAACTGTTGACGGACGTGCGTCCAGTTGCGTTGCTCGGCGTGGGCATTGTCGTTCTTGTGATAGGGACGCGAGCGCGTGAAGAGGATCGGCTTGGGTCGCTGCCCCGTCCAGGCCACGACATGATGGTTGATGAACTCACCGCCGTTGTCCGAATCCACTCCCAGCAACGCGAAGGGCAGGCACGCTTCCATATCCTTCAACTGCGCTAAAGTGCAATGCTGGCCGCGGTTTTCCAACGCGCGCTGCTCCGTCCAATCGGTGCGGATGTCCACCGCATCGAGCATCCAGAGGTGACGATCATCCAGCGATCCGCCGCACAAGGCCACCGTGTCCATCTCCAACCAACCCGGCCCTTCCTCAGTCCATTGGCCACGGATGGGAATGCTCTGACGCAGCAGATTGCCAGGCCGCGTGCCACCGCGACGGCGCAACGACACACGCAACGGTGCGAGCAGACGATCCAACGTGCGCGCGCTGACCGCCAGCAAACTCTCCCGCACATCGGCATCCAACCGACGCTGATCCGATTTGTCCTAACGACCAGTTCGTGAGACTGATTTAGGCGGTAAAGTGGCTCGTTTGTGTGGTCAGCGATCATGGGGGCACGTCCGGTGGCAGCCACGGAGGATTTTCCCCGGAGGAACTCACCTTGCCGTTTATAGTGAGTGGTGGCGACGCCATCAAGGGGACGATTACCCCGGCGCCAGTTAATGTAAACCTGGTCCCCATCATCCTGACCTATCTTGGTATCGAGATTGCGCCGGCTTGGAATCTCGATGGCAAGGTGGTCGGAATCCGCACCGCATTAACAATCAGCCTGGAGGGCGGGGGAGTCGTAGCGCGTTGGCAGGGATCGGGAGTTTTGCAGGAGGCGACAGAACCAAACGGAAACTGGATTGATGTTGTTGGCAGCTTCAGTCCTCACACCAATAACCTCCAGAGTGGGACACAATTCTTCCGGCTCAAGTACTGATCTGCGGCATAATTCGTCGAACTGACGGGAATTCACCTGGTGGGGACATAGCCCGGATTGGGTAACGGCATTTGTGCTCCAACGCTCGTTCGCCACGTGTGGAGTTTTTTGCGCAAAGCCTTTGCCCGGTCCGGAAGCTTCGTGGCGAGATCGTTCTGTTCACCGATGTCGTCCTTCAGGTTGTACAGCTCAACGTGGTTGTCCTCGAAGAATTCGATCAGTTTCCAGTCACCGTCTCGGATGGCGCTGTAGGGTGTTGCGCCGCCGGGATGGTAATGCGGATAATGCCAAAAAATTGTCTTGCGGCGCAATCCGCCGGTCTGCTTCAGCAGCGGGACAAGACTTTCGCCATCCTGTGAACATGGTTTCTTCGTGGCGAGTCCGGTCATGTCGAGCATCGTGGGAAAATAGTCCGGTGTGATCACTGGCGTATCGCAGATGTTGCCTGGTTTGGTGACGCCCGGCCATTTGATGAACAGTGGAACACGGATGCCACCTTCGTAAGCCGAGCCTTTGCCGGCGCGCAATGGGAGATTGCTGGTCACCTCGTTCTGCAACAAGCCGCCGTTGTCAGACGTGAAGATGACCACGGTGTTTTCGGCGAGTTTGAGTTCGTCCAGCTTTTTCAGGATTCGGCCTACGCTGTCATCCACGCTCCCGACCAGCGCAGCATAGACGGAATTGTGTTGGGGATTTTGCGGATCTGCTTTGCGTTTGTATGTGGCAATG
>CAYSDO010000026.1:0-22414 GCA_964429665.1 uncultured Bifidobacterium sp. | reverse complement strand
AGGAACGGCGCAGGTCTCCAACCAGCGGCGGGTGCCTTTCCGTCCCACGATTTCATAATCAGCGGTCTTCGATTCGCCACGGAACACGGCGGCGTTCATCGCCTGACACATCGAGCGGTACTGCGGTGCCACCATTTCGTAAACAGTCTGCCCCACGACCTGTTCGAGCTGATCCGCCTCTACCATCGCCAATCCGGCCGGATTCATGTCCAACACTGTCCCGTCCACGGCGACAAGTTTGACACATTCCGGCACCGATTTGAGAATCAGGCGCAGTCTCCCCTCGTTTTCCGAGAGTTGCTTCTGCGCCAGCTTGCGCTCCGTGATATCGCGGGCAATAAATTGAACCGCGAGCTTTCCATTGAAGGTGATGGGTGCGGCACTGACCTCCACCGATATTACCGTTCCATCCAGACGCATGTAGCGGACTTCAGCGGGGTACATGCCTGTCTCTCCAGACAGCCGGCGTCGCAGACGGTCACGGGCGCTCGCGAAATCGTCCGGATGGATAAGCTGCTCGCTCTGCATGCCCACGAATTCCTCTTTGGTCTGGCCTCCCAACAGTCCTATGCCAATTGAATTGAGGAAGACGAGTTTTCCTTCCTGATAAATCCCGATCATGTCAGGTGACTCCTCGACCAACAAACGGAAACGCTCTTCGCTCTGGTGCAATGCTTCCTCCGCCAACTTGCGCTCGGTGATATCCTGAATAATGCCAATGGAGCCGACGTATTTCCCATCGGCATTTCGTATCGGAACCGATGAATCTGAAATCCAGCGGGTTTCGCCGCTCCGAGTGCGAATACGATGGTCGGTTTGCCAGCCCTTGAGTTCGCCGGCCAGAATTTGGCGGACGGCCTCGGCAGGAGAAAGACCGGCCGCCTCGCCCAAAAAAACCGTTTCCTGAATGATTCCCTTCCAAGCGGCTGAATTTAGTTCCGCTGGCGCGTAACCGGTGAGGTCCTTGATCCCTTCGCCCATGAACACATACGAGTCGGCTTCATGGTCCTTCTGGTAGGGGATGGCGTTGGCTGCGATGATGGCGCGACGATACAGTTCATGGCTGCGCTCCAAAGCCGCTTCCGCCTGCTTGCGCGAGGTGATGTCGCGAAAGTTCCACACCCGTCCCACTACGTTTTCCCCTAGGCGCTGAGGTTGGGAATAGCGCTCAAAGACGCGCCCGTCACAAAACCTCAACTCGTCGTAGGAACTTGTTTGCGGAGCGTGATACAGTTCTTCGATCTTGGCGAGAAATACTGCCGGTTCAGCAAGTTGATTCGAAACATACTGGAGCAAATCCTTGTCCTCCCGCCTGGCAGCCACGGTTGGCGGGATTTGCCATAACTCCAAAAATTTCTGGTTGAAGCTGGTCACCTGACCAAGGCCGTCAATCACAAGTATGCCATCAGCGGTGGATTCCAAAGTGGCGTTTAGGAGGGAGCTGGACTGCGCCAGCGCCTTTTCGGCCTGCTTGCGCTCAGTAATGTCTTCGCAAATTCCCAGTAGATAAGCCGGCTGACCGGCAGCATCGAATATAGGAACTTTCCGAACATGGACAATCCTTGCACCGCGATTCCGCGTTTGGATGATTTCCTCCGGAATCTCCAACACGCCCTTCCGTTCAAACGCCGCGCGATCTTTGGTAACGTTACGTTCGGCATCTTGCGCGGGAAAAAAATCGTAGTCGTTTTTACCGATCATCTCGGCATTGGGAATCCCGGTCAGTTTTTCGCCCGCCTTGTTCCAGAGGACAAACCGGAGTTCCCGGGCATCCTTGATGAAAACTGCAATCGGCAGATGCTCCACCACGGAATTGAGAAAAGTTTGGGCGCGCTGGCGCTCACCGACCTCGTTCTCCAGTTCGGCGTTGATCTTGAGCAATTCTGCCGTCCGCTGCTCCATCTCCAAGCGATGCAGCTCATCTTGCGACCTGTAGTGCCGGTTAAACCGCCACCAGAGCAGCGGCCCGGCGGTCAGCGACAGCAGGGTGGTATCTGCGCCCGCGGCCAGCCAAGGATTCGCGCCGGACAAAAGGAACGGCAGCGCCAGATGAATTATCACATCGCAAACTGCTATGATGAACAGAGCCTCAAGCAACGGTCTCGGAGTGAAGGCACATTTCCCGATTGAACGGGACTCGTCGCGCCTTGCGAGGCCAAAGCGAGCCAACAGACGGAGTGCCCGTGCGCCCCGGCCTTTGGCGGGAGCGATGAGGTCAGTCCGTTGTTTATTGTGCATAGCGCTCGCTTCAGACCGAAGAATCTTGACTGGTCATATAGGTAACATCGGAAGTTGCCGCCAACAGCTTAAGGAGGTCTTGAGGAGGTAATGTCTTGCAACAGTTTGCCTCATCCCTGGCTACAGCTGAATTCTCCGCTTGAGCCGACGTATGCACCGGGTCTCGGGTCTCAAGAACATGGCTTGAAGGAAGTCCCGCCGTGAACCTTGGAATACTCGTGGACTCGGCGATCCGCGCTCCTGACAGGAGGAAATTGTTTCAGAAACACGCCGCGCTTGTTAGCGTGTCCGCGTGCCGAACGAAGTCCGCAAGAATTCTCCGAAGTTACCGCGCATCCTGATCGTGGATGATGACGCCGGGCAGCGGAGTCTTTTGAATTCGTTTCTGCGCGGACAGGGGTTTGACACGCAACCGGTGGAATCCGGAGAACATGCGCTGGAGGTTTTGCGCAGCGGCGGCTTCGACATGATGATCTCGGATGTGCGGATGCCGGGTTTGTCCGGTCTGGAAACACTGCGGCTCGTGCGCGTGGAACATCCGGTGTTGCCGGTGCTGCTGGTCACGGCATACGCGGACATTCGCGAGGCCGTGGGTGCGATGCGCGACGGCGCAGTCAACTACCTCGCCAAACCGATTGATCTCGATGAACTCCTCGCCAACGTCCGCCAGGCCACAGGCATCGCAAAAACGACACCGCTGAAATTTGCCGCGAACCAGAAGCTCCCGGAGAACATCGTGGCAACGAGCGCGCTGATGCAATCCGTGTTTCACGACGCGGCATTGATTGCGCCATCGGACAGCCGGGTGCTCATCACCGGCGAAAGCGGTTGCGGCAAGGAAGTGCTGGCCGACGTAATCCACACATGGAGCCTGCGTGCAGCGGGCCCGCTGGTGAAGGTAAATTGCGCAGCGATTCCCGAGACGCTTCTGGAGACGGAATTGTTCGGCCATGAAAAAGGCTCGTTCACCGGCGCATCGGCGCAACGTATCGGACGGTTCGAGACGGCGGAGGATGGAACGATCTTTCTCGACGAAATAGCGGACATGTCGCCGCCGTTGCAGGCGAAACTGCTGCGTGTGACGCAGAGCGGCTCGTTCAGTCGCGTGGGTTCGAGTGTGGAATTAAAAACCAACGCGCGGATTCTGGCAGCGACGAATCACAATCTCGAAGAACGCGTGAAGGCGGGAAAGTTCCGCGAGGATTTGTTCTACCGTTTGAACGTGGTGGAGTTGAACATCCCGCCATTGCGCGAGCGCGTGGAGGATATTTTACCGCTGGCAAACCAGTTCATAACAGAATTCAGCCAGGGCAAGTCACGGCTGTCGTCGGGCGCGGCAGCCCGCCTCTCACGTTATGCCTGGCCGGGCAACGTGCGGGAGTTGCGCAACTCGATGGAACGCGCGGCACTGCTCTCGCGTGGTGAAGTGATCCTGCCGGAACACCTGCCATCGCGCGTCCGGGGCGAAGCGGAGACATCGCCGATTGTTGACGCGCATGAAACACATGGTTTGGAAGAGATCGAGCGCGCGGCAATTTTGCAGGCATTGCGCGAGCATCAACACAACCGCACGGAAACAGCAAAGGCGCTGGGCATCAGCCGGCGCGCGTTGCTCTACAAGTTGCAGCGGTATCGCGAACAGGGTTTCGAGGTTGATCCGCGCTGAATCTACACCTTGCCGATTTTATCGAGACCGATGTTGGAGGAGAATGTTGTCTTCTCGCGCATGTGGCGGGCAAGGCGCACCTGTCCAGGCACAAGGTCGATCTTGCCGAGGATGAAAAGTTTTTCCATCTGACGTTTGAGGCGCGCGTATTTGCCAAGCAGCTTGCCGACAAATCCGACCGGCACACCGTATTCCTTGCGGATCGCTTCTGACTCGCGGTGCATGTTCGCCACGATGCGCTGGTCCGCCGACTGACCAAACTGGTGGTAACGGTAGCGCACCACGTATTCGCGGATGTGGCCGACACGGCATTTGTTGTGGGCAAGGCGGACGAGGAATTCGTAGTCGCAGCAGTTCTTGAAATCCTTGTGGCGCAGCAGGCCCAGTTTGTCATAGGTGCGTTTACGAACGAATAATGCCTGGTGATTCGCGAGGCCGAAACCAAACCGGATGATCTGCGGATCCCAGCACGCTTCTTCGCGTCGGAAAATTTCCTTGCCGTCGCCGTCCACGAAGATGATGTCTCCAAACAGCGCGTCCCATTCCGGATGCGCGTCAAATGCAACGGCGACCTTTTCCAGAATTCCGTCACAATAGCAATCGTCCGCATTGAGGATTGCCACGGCCTCGCCCGTTGCCATGGCAATGCCTTTGTTCATGGCGTGATAATGGCCCTCGTCTTTCTCCGAAAACCATTTCAGGTGGGGAAAGTCTTTCAGTATGGCATGCGTGCCGTCCTTTGACCCACCGTCCATCACGATATGCTCGATGTTGGGATGCTTCTGACGCGCCACGCTTTCAAGGGTTTCTCGGATGGTATGCTCGCTGTTGAAGCAAGGCGTGACGACGGTGATTTTTGTGGAAGAACTCATGCGCACTATGGCCGAAATCAAACGGCACGGAAACGCTGCGCCACCGGGATGCGGCGGCCCATGCCAAACGCTCGCGGCGAGACTTTCAAGCCTGGCGCGGCTTGACGGCGTTTGTATTCGGTAAACGTGACCTTGTTGATCACGTCGTTGACGACGGCCGAGGCAAAGCCGCGCTTGATGATCTCGTCCTTGCTCAGATTTTCAACAACGTAGTGCTGCAATATCGCGTCGAGCACTTCGTACGGCGGCAGTGAGTCTTGATCAGTCTGGTCGGGACGCAACTCTGCGCTCGGCGGCTTGGTGATCGAATCGGTTGGAATGACGACGCGGTCGCGGTTGATCCAGCGGGAAAGGTCATAGACTTCCGTCTTGAAAACATCGGCAATGACCGCAAGCGCACCACACATGTCGCCATAAAGCGTGCAATAGCCCACGGCCATTTCGGATTTGTTGCCAGTGGTGAGGACGAGCGATCCGAACTTGTTTGAGAGCGCCATGAGCGTGACACCGCGAAGACGCGACTGAATGTTTTCCTCCGCCTCGTTGGGTTTTGTGTTGGCAAAAACTTTTCCCAGCTGGCCTTCCATCGCTTTGAACGGCGGTTCAATCGCGATGACCTCGTAGCGGATGCCGAGATTCTTCGCGAGCAATTCGGCATCAGTAAGGCTGCCGCTGCTCGAATAACGGGCCGGCATCGAAACGCCCATGACCTTGTCCGCCCCGAGCGCGTCCACAGCCAGTACGGCGGTGATGGCTGAATCAATACCTCCAGACAAACCAAGCACGATGGATTTGAATCCGCACTTGCGCACGTAATCCCCGATGCCGAGCGAGAGCGCACGGAAGAGATGTTCTTCCTTACACGGCCAGGAAATGTTTTGCGCGGGCGCAGCGTCCACATCCACCACGAAAACACCCTCGGCAAAGCCTTTGCCAAGGGCTAGAGTTTCGCCCTTTCGATTGAGCGCGACGCTGTGGCCGTCAAAGATGAGTTCGTCGTTTGCGCCGATGGAATTGACTTGCACGAGCGGAACGCGTTCGTCACGCGCCACGCGTTGCAACATGGCGAGGCGGGTCTTTTCCTTGCCGACATGCCAGGGTGAAGCGGAGATGTTGAGAATCATGTCCGCGCCTTGGGCGATGAGTCCTCTTACAGGATCGAAATCGTAACGGCGCTCGGGCCAGAAGTCCTCGTCATTCCAGATATCCTCGCAGATGGTGATGCCGAGCTTACGTCCGTTGAAGACAAATGGCGCAGTGGTCCTTGCCGGTTCAAAGTAACGGTCTTCGTCAAACACGTCGTAAGTCGGGAGCAACGACTTGCTTTGTCGCCAGATGATCTTTCCTTTCTGAAGAACAGCGGCGGAATTGGTGAGCGGGCGACCTGGGCGTAAAGGGTTTTTATCCACGTAACCGAGGCAAAGCGGTACTGGGCCAATTGCGGCGGCTGTTTTGTTCAGTGCGGTCAAGTTGGCCTCGATGAAATCGGCTCTCAAAAGCAGATCGCGTGGGGGATAGCCGCAGAGGAAAAGCTCGGGTGCAATGACAAATTCCGCGCCGCGTTGGACGGCCTGTTCATGCGCGGCGAGAAGTTTCGCGCGGTTATTCTCGTAGTCACCAATGGTCGAGTTGAGTTGCAGAATTCCGATTTTCACTGAGTCAAAAGTAATGAGACGGGTTCAATGTGCAATGTATTTGAGGCATGACGGCAGAGCAATGGACGGTTGCGCTGGTAATTGAAGGCTAAATCCATCAGCGGGGAGCGGTGGCTCCAAGTGGGGCAAGTGCGACGTCCGGTTGATCCACGCTTGTGATGGCCTCTGCGAGTTTTGCCAGGTGCGCTTCGAGTGTGTAGCGCCCCTGGAACATCTGGCGAAAAGTTTCGCCGTTACCGTGGGTCATGATTTCCAGCATGGCAGCGGCTATTTTTTCAGGCGAGCGTACCGGCACCAGTCCGGCGTAGTTTTCGGGGAGCATTTCTGGAAGTGACCGCCAGCGCGTCGTGACGATGGGCAGTCCGAACGCCATGGCTTCGATCAGGTTGACGGGCTGGTTCTCACCGAGGTAATAAGTGGGAAAGCAAAACAAGTCGCTGTTGCGGAATGCGCTGTCCTTGCCGGCACCGGAAACAAAGCCTAGATAGTCCACCGCACGGTCGAACTCCGGATCGGCCATGAGTTGATCGAACCTGACCTTCTCATCCGCCGTGACGAAAGTGCCGGCAGCGATGAGTTTCAATCGGACCGGAGAACCTCTTTCTGCGAGCGCGCGATTGGCAATAACGGTACCGCGCATGGCGTCGAACAATCCCTTGTCTTCCATGCAATGCGCAACGTAGAGCACCTTGACGACTTGAGGATCACCGCCCGTGTCCTGCAAGTCAGCCGGAGCGAGAGTGTGACCAGACATCAATTGGACCCGGGCACCCTGGCGCGCCCGGCGGCGTGGCAGAATGGTCTGCCGGAAATCAGGGCAGGGATCAGGAATGCCATTGCTCACGACACGGACGCGCTGCGGCAGGAGTTTCTCCGCATCAGCGATGTTGTATCGCGAAAGCACGATGCTCATGTCCACCTGCCGCGCGAAGCGATAAGTCAAGGCGCGCGTGCGGGACTGAACGGACGTTTCGAGCCATTTGCCAAGACCGGCGGCGTGCCAGTGCAGGATTATTTTTTTGTAGAACGGTCGGCAGAGGAACATCACCAGCCAGTCGCGGTACAACGCGGAGGATTTCCCTGGCGCCGGTATGTAATAGAAATGGGTGACACCGTAACGAAAGTGGTACCAGATGGCCTTCAGGCAATAGAGGAGCAACAGCACAAGTTTGCCGCTGCGAAATTCGCCAATGTCCTCGAGACGTTTGGAGAGACGAGTGTTGACATGATAACATTGGACGCCGTGAACATCACCGGGATGGGGGGCTGAAGCGCCGGTTTTGGCCCGCTTGCAGTGGTCGCCGCCCAGACCTTCCAACATGAGTTGAACCATGTAGCTCTGACCGTGATGCGGGGGCGGTGTGTGTGCAAACACGAGCAACTTCATACAACTTCAAAAATGCGGCTGGCTCTCAATGCTAAAAAATTGTCAACTTGCGGTGTTACGAAGCATCGCCCAAGTCGCGACATCTGAGAAGCCTTTTCTTGAACGGATGCCAGCTGTCGTGGAATCGGCGGACTCCTCTGCGGAAGATACGGAACGAATGAAATTTGAATCTCCCACCCTCGTGGAGTACAGGCTAGAGGCCAAGGGACGGGGAGGTTTCTTGAACTGGATGAAGATCATGCACGTGTTGGACGCGCCGTTGCTCGTCACGGATTACGACGAGCTTGCGCGCAGTTGCGTCGCGTGGGCGGGCGAGCCCCGTTGTCATTTGCTGGAATTCGTCAACACAATGATTGTCACCATGCGCCGACACGACGCGGAATTTCGCGACTCCATGAACGCCTACGACAGCCTGGTGCCGGATGGAATGCCGCTGGTGTGGTGTTTGAATGCCGCAGGCGCGCAGATGAAAGATCGCGTGTACGGACCAACCTTCATGCGCAGGTTTCTGGAAACCGCGCCGGCTGGTTCGACACATTATCTGCTCGGCGGTTCGGAGGAATGTGGCGCAAAGCTGCGGGAGATTTTTCTCAGATCAAATCCTGGTATAAGGTTTGTCGGCTCGTTCCATGGTTGGTGCAACACGGATGGGACTCTAAAGGGTGACGCGGAGCAATCGGTCATTGAAGAAGTGAATCGTGTCTCGCCGGATTTCATCTGGGTGGGTTTCGGGACACCGAAGCAGCAGACATGGGCGCGCAGGCACAAGCACCAGATCAAGCGCGGGGTGGTGATGACCGTGGGATTCGCGTTCGACGCCAATGCCGGCACGAAGTCCGATGCGCCCGGCTGGATGCAACGCAACGGCCTGACATGGCTCTACCGGATGGTTACCGAACCAAGACGTCTCGGGCCGCGTTACTTCAAGTGGAACTCGTTGTTTCTGTATTACCTCCTCAGGGATGGGTTACGAGGACGCGCGGTAGCAACAAGGTGAACTGGATTTATTATTGAGCAGAATACGCAGATTCGTTATCAAATAGAATGGAACAATCGCAGTTCAGCATGATCACTCAGACGGCAGACCTTGCTCCAGCGGAGAGTTTTTCCATGGAGGTCAGGACGGCTTGGCGGCAATTGCCGGAGAAAACTTTATTCTTCACATTGCTCGCGGCGTGGCTTGCGCTGTTCCATTTCCTCGGCAACTCCACGATGGGTTATATCAACACGCCGTCGCTGTTCACTTGGATGTATGACGCCTACAGCAAATCCGGTCTTGATGGAGAGGATGGTCACGGGATGCTGATTCCTTTTGTGGTACTGGGATTGTTCTGGTGGAAGAAAAATGAACTGCTCACGGTGAAGCATCAAAACTGGTGGCCGGGATTGTTGGTCATGGCTTTGGCTTTGTGCCTGCATGTTCTAGGTTATGTGGCTATGCAACCCCGCATCTCAATCGTCGGCCTGTTCGTTGGAATTTATGGTTTAATCGGCCTGGTTTGGGGTTATCGTTGGCTGTTGCGGAGTGTTTTTCCGTACTTTCTGTTTTGTTTCATGGTGCCACTGGGTTCATTCACGGAAAAAGCCACGTTCCATCTGCGGCTGTTCGTGACATGGGTTGTGGAGCATCTTTTCAACGACATCCTCGGCATCAGCGTCGTGCGACAGGGCACTCAATTACTCAACGGCCTTGGGACGTATCAGTTCGAAGTTGCTGCGGCTTGCAGCGGAATCCGCAGCCTGGTTTCCATTTTCCTCATCGCCACCGTTTATGGCTTCATCGTCTTCCGTTCGCCGTTGAAACGATTCATCATGATGGCTGCAGGCGTGCCGCTCGCTGTAATTGGCAACGTGGCGCGGTTGTCATGCATCATCTGTGCTGGAGAATTCGGAGGACAAAAATGGGGCAACATCGTCCACGAGGATCCGTTCTTCAGCATTGTCCCGTATATCCCTGCTATCTTGGGCGTGATGTATATCGGGCGCTGGCTCGAAAACATGCAGGATAGGAACAATGGTGTCACCACTGCCATGCCGGAAACTTCCAAAACATGAACAAAAACAGATGGATTTTTCTCGTTGTTGGGTTGGCGTTGATCGGCACGACAGCGGTGTTCTTGGTTCAATTCAAAAACAACCGCAAACTCAGTCCGCCCGGTGTATTGACACGGCCCATCCCTGAAAACAAGGACCCCGTGGTTGTGGAAGTTTTGCTGCCAGAAAAGGTTCTTGATTACCAATCCGTGTTGAAACGGCAGGAGGCCATCGTCACGAATACTCTTCCGGCGGACACCAGTTATGGCGAACGGATTTACACCGCGCCGGACAAGTTCTGGATCCAAATGAATGCCGTACTGATGGGGCGGGACCGTACGAGCCATCACAAACCGCAGTATTGCCTGACTGGCGCGGGATGGAACATTGATCAAAGCATGTCACAACGCGAAACGATTCACATGGACCGTCCCATTTCATACGACCTGCCTGTGATGAAACTGATCAGCACGCGACAGCAGACAATTGATGGAAGAACTGTGACGTATCGCGGCGTTTATGTTTACTGGTTTGTCTCCGACAATGAAATCAGCGGCGACGAAAGTGGCGTCGAGCGCATGTGGTCCATGGGACGCGAACTCATTATGACCGGCATACTACACCGGTGGACTTACGTATCCTGTTTCGCCCCGTGCCTTCCGGGTCAGGAGGATGCCGCATATGAAAGGGTAAAACAGTTCATCGTTGCCGCCACACCTGAGTTTCAACTCGTGCCGCCGCCGGGTAAACAGGCTGCGGTGAATCACCAGCCCTAAATTTTTCGCACACTTTTATGTTACGCCGAGACCGCCAGATGCGAATGCAAATCCACCAGTTGGTGGATGCTTGTATCATTGCGGCAAGCTTCTGGCTGGGTTACGAGTTCCGTGCGTCCGACACCTACCTCGAATTGCTGTCAGCACCGCCGATAGATTCATTTGAAAAGTTTTTCTGGTTTTATCTGGTGTTGATCCCGGTCTCGCCGCTCGTGCTTGAATCGCAGGGATTTTACGACCGCCCGATGATTGCCTCAAGACGCAGCACGCTCTGGTCGTTGTTCAAAGGCTGCTTGTTCACTTCGCTGGGACTGACGCTGGCACTATTCTTTTCGAAACTCTACATCGCCCGCTCTGTACCTGTCTGGTTTGGCCTGATTGCATTTTTGTTGGTGTTCACCAAGGAAGAGATCATTCGCCTTGTGATGAAATCCCAGGTGGGCCGATCGCAATACAGCCGACGTTTTTTGATCGTGGGCGCGCGCGGCGAAACAGACAAGATGCGCGCCGAAATCAACTCCCACACTGGTGACGGCATTCATGTTGTTTCCGAGCTCAACCTTGACGAGACGGATCTTTCACAGGTGATCAACGTACTTCACGACCACGCCATAAACGGCGTCATCCTCAGCACACGCCACTCCCACTTTGATCGCGCCGAGGCAGTACTTCAGGCATGTGAAATTGAAGGTGTTGAAGTCTGGATGATGGCTGAATTCTTCAAGACTCAGGTTTCAAAAACGAGCCTGGATGATTTTCACGGACGGCCTGTGCTTGTATTTCGATCCACGCCGGAAGCGTCATGGCAGGGTATTCTGAAGCAGGCGATTGATTTTGTCGGCGCGTGGATCGCTCTAATCTTGCTGGCCCTGCCTATGGCTGTAATCGCGATCCTCATCCGGATCACCTCGCCAGGGCCTGTGTTTTTCAAACAGTTACGCTCCGGCCTTAACGGCTCGCCGTTCACAGTTTACAAATTCCGCACCATGGTCACCAACGCCGAGCAGATCAAACACGAGCTGGCCTCAATGAATGAAATGTCCGGTCCCGTGTTCAAGATGACGAGCGACCCGCGTATCACGCCACTGGGAAAGTGGCTCCGCAAGTTCAGCATTGATGAGCTGCCTCAGTTCTTCAACGTGCTGCGTGGCGAGATGAGCCTTGTTGGTCCGCGCCCGTTGCCAGTGGACGAAACCAGGCGCATCCACGACATGGCTCATCGCCGCAGACTTAGTGTTCGACCGGGCATCACCTGCCTGTGGCAGGTCAGCGGGCGCAGCGAAATCAAAGAATTCAAGGACTGGGTGCGCATGGACCTCGAATACATTGACAACTGGTCGCTCTGGCTTGATCTGAAAATCCTTGTCCGCACCATCCCGGCAGTGTTCTGCGGTTCTGGTGCGAAGTGATGATTTCAGCTACACGCATCATTGCCGCTTCCGCCGGTACCGGTTAAATTCATCAAAATGAAATCGAAACGACCCACATCCGTCATCACCGGCGCGGCCGGTTTCCTCGGCTCGCACCTCACCGACCTCCTGCTCTCACGCGGTCACAAGGTCATCGGCATTGACAACTTCATTACCGGCTCGGTGGACAACATCGCACATCTGGCTGGAAACAAAGACTTCCGCTTCATCCAGCAGGACGTGACCGAATTTCTGTTCCTTGACGGTCCCGTAAATTACGTCTGGCACTTTGCATCGCCCGCGAGCCCGATTGACTATTTGAATTTCCCGATCCAGACGCTCAAAGTCGGTTCGCTCGGCACACACAAGGCGCTCGGTCTCGCCAAGGAAAAAGGCGCTCGATTCCTCATCGCTTCCACGTCTGAGATTTACGGCGACCCGCTCGTGCATCCGCAACGCGAGGAATACTGGGGTAACGTCAACACCATCGGCCCACGCGGTTGTTATGACGAAGCCAAACGTTTCGCCGAAGCGATGACGATGGCCTATCATCGCCAGCACAAGGTCGCCACGCGCATCGTCCGCATCTTTAACACCTATGGCCCGCGCATGAGGCTCAACGATGGCCGCGTTGTTCCCGCTTTCGTCAGCCAGGCACTCAAGAACAAGCCTATCACCGTTTTCGGCGAAGGCACACAGACACGGAGTTTTTGTTACGTGTCCGATCTCATCGAAGGCATCTACCGGCTCATGATGAGCAACCATCCGCTGCCGGTGAACATCGGCAACCCGACGGAATTGACGATGATCCAGTTCGCCGAAGAAATCATCAAAGCAACCAAGTCGCGCAGCAAAATAATTTTCAAGCCACTGCCCCAGGACGATCCAAAGCAGCGTCGCCCTGACATCACGCGCGCCAAAACGGTTCTCAAATGGACACCACAGGTGCCCCTGGCTCAAGGCCTGACCAAGACCATTGCGTATTTTCGCACAAAGGTTTGAGATTGTCGCAGCCGGTCACTTTGGCGAAGCTGCCATCTGCGAAACGCTGACGAATTAACCTGGAAACGATGGCGGTTCGACCTCTCTCGTTTCCGTTTCTGGGTGCGCACATTTGAAATTGACCTCCGCACCAGCCGGGCACATTATTCTGGCGTGAACTACAGATTAAATCTGAACCTGCTGCTTGGAAACGCGCTACTTGCCAGCGCGGCGGTTGGGTTCTGATTTGGTGCTGAGATTTAACGAACCCCACTGCCAATCGGCGGTGGGGTTTTTGTTTTTTGAAATCTTAATCTTATTCGTAAGCTTTCGCTTAAACCTTTGATGATCCGAAGTGAGGTTCGAAACAGATGGGATTAAGAACAAGAGTAAGAAGAAAAGGCCGCGCTTATGTTGAAAGATCCGTCCAAGAAATATCGTCCGTTCCCGCCGGTGGCGTTGCCCGACCGGCAATGGCCCAGCCGTGTGCTCACGCGATCGCCTCGCTGGTGCAGCGTTGACCTTCGCGACGGCAATCAGGCGCTTGCTGTGCCGATGAATGTTTCCCAGAAACTCGAACTCTTTCACGCACTCGTTAAGTGCGGTTTCAAGGAGATTGAAGTCGGATTCCCGTCCGCCTCAAACACAGAGTTCACATTCAATCGACGCCTCATCGAAGAACATCGCGCGCCGGACGATGTGTGGTTGCAGGTGCTCGTGCAGGCGCGTGAGGATTTGATCGAACGTACCATCGAGTCGCTCATCGGCGCCAAGCGGGCCATCATCCATCTCTACAACTCGACCTCGCCCGCGCAACGGCGTGTCGTGTTCGGCAAATCAAAGGACGAGATCAAAGCCATCGCCGTCAACGGCGCGACCATGATCAAGGACCGATTGCACCGGCTCAAGGGCACGGAAATCATGCTCCAGTATTCGCCTGAAAGTTTCAGTGCCACGGAACATGAGTTCGCCAGGGAAATCTCCGAAGCAGTGATGGACGTGTGGCAGCCGACACCAGAGAACAAGATGATCTTGAATCTGCCGGACACCGTGGAAGTCGCGATGCCCAACGTGTACGCTGATCAAATCGAATGGATTTGCCGGAACATCAAGAACCGCGACTCGCTCATCATCAGCCTGCACACGCACAACGACCGCTGCACGGGTGTTGCGGCCACGGAACTCGGCTTGCTCGCGGGTGCGGATCGCGTTGAAGGAACCCTGTTCGGCAACGGTGAACGCACGGGCAATCTCGACATTGTCACCGTGGCATTGAATCTCTACATGCACGGCATTGATCCGAAGCTGGATTTCTCGGACTTGAATGCGATTCGCGAGATTTATGAACGTTGCACCGGCATGACCGTTCCAGTGCGCCAGCCTTACGGCGGCGAACTTGTGTTCACCGCGTTCAGCGGCTCGCATCAGGACGCAATCAAGAAAGGTTTGGCGGAGTGGACCACCGGCGCGCAAAAGCACTGGGATGTTCCATATCTGACGATTGATCCGCAAGACATCGGCCGTGAGTATCACGAAGTCATCCGCGTGAATAGCCAGTCGGGCAAAGGCGGTGTGGCGTATCTGCTCGAAACCGAGTTCGGCATTTCGTTGCCCAAGGACATGCAGCGCGAGTTTGGCCCAATCGCCAACGACGCGGTGGACAAGCTTGGTCGCGAGGTCAGCGGCGCTGAACTCAAGGCCATGTTCTGGCGCGAATACATTGAGCGCACCGCGCCGTGGCAGTTGCAAGGGTTTGAAACGGAGAGCAGGAACGGCACGGTGAAATGTCGGGCAAAGTTATTGCGCGATGGAAAGTCGGTCGAGTTTACCGGCGAGGGCAATGGACCGCTAGCCGCGCTCGTGCATGGCTTCAGCACGGCGGGAGTGCCGCGCTTCGAGATCACGAATTACAGCGAGCACGCGTTGAGTGCCGGTGAGGAGGCGAGCGCAATTGCCTACATCCAGATCAAACGCGGCGACGGAAAACTGCGCTGGGGTTCCGGCGTGGACACGAACATCGAACTGGCGTCCATTCGTGCAGTGTTGAGCGCGTTGAACCGGCTTTGATCCGACCCGGACGTGCTTCGATCACGGAACGCGCGAACGAGGCTGTCCGCCTCCAGGCAAATTACGCGCTTGGTTTATCCTGCGCGGGCGGTTGAATCTGTCCGCCTTGTTGCGGCTGCGGCGTGTGGATGACTGCGATGGGATAACGCAGTTTCATCACGTCGTCCACGAGCACTTCCACGTAGTAAGTCCCGGCGACCTTGAACTCCACCTGTTGCAACAACGTGACGTTGGTGGCGCTCAACGCGGCATCCTTGAGGGCAAATTTCACATCGCCCTTTCGCAACACCGTGGTCTGATCTGGCGCGATGAGACGGACGGTTTCGGTGAATTGTCCAATGCCCGCCGCCCAGCGATTAAAAACGCACAGGCGGAATGCCACGACAGGCAGCTGCGGCACACGGATGAAATTGATGACGCCGATGAGGAAAAAGTTTCCGTTCACTTCCTGGCGGATTTCTTCGCACAGGAGCGAGCATTGGAGGTCTGGAAGGATACGGGTTGGGTTCATGATGTTTCTGAGTTTAACGAAGGGACTGTTCCGCCGCACCCACGGTGTTGTTCATCAGCATGGCAATCGTCATGGGACCGACACCACCTGGATTTGGCGTGATTCTTCCAGAGATGGGCTGGACTTCGGCAAAGGCCACATCTCCTACAAGCTTTGTTCCGGTCTTGGAAGTGGCGTCAGGAACTCGGTTCACTCCCACGTCCATCACCACGGCACCGGACTTGACCATGTCAGCCTTCACAAATTCCGCCACACCCATCGCCGCGATCAAAATGTCAGCGCGGAGGCAATGCGTTTTGATATCGCGCGTGGCCGAGTGACAAATGGTGACAGTGGAATTTGCGTGACGGCCTTTCTGGCAGAGCATCGCGGCCATCGGTTTACCGACGATGTTACCACGTCCCAAGATGACGACTTCCGCGCCATTTGTCTTGGTGCCGGACCGGATCAGCAGTTCAAGGACGCCCGCCGGGGTGCAAGGCTTGAAGCCCGTGTCGTCGCCGAGCATGAGCTTGCCAACATTCACAGGATGAAAACCGTCCACGTCCTTTTCCGGCAGCACGCTTGCGTAAACAACTTCCTGACGAATGTGTTTTGGCAACGGCGCTTGAACGAGGATGCCATGAACGAGTGGATCAGCGTTCAGTTTAGCAATGAGTCTCAGCAGGTCGGCTTCGCTGGTGGACTCGGCAAGGACGCGGGTTTCAGAAACGATGCCCAGTTCGGCGGAGGTTTTTTCCTTTCGCCCAACGTAAACTTTTGACGCCGGGTCTTCGCCGACCCGGATGAAGGCAAGCCCGGGTTGAACACCGCGCGATTTCAACGCAGCGATACGTTGAGTCAGTTCGCCCTGGATCTGCCCGGCAACGGCGCGACCGTCAATGAGGTTCGCCGCCAACATTATTTATCAACCACCTGGATGCGCTGGATGGTCAACACGGGCGTGTTGATCCATCGTTCGTCGAGGCCTTCCTCGCCAGTCACGATGATATGAAGACCTTTGTACCGCTTGAGATCAAGGTTGGGTGACGTGGTGTAAAGATAGTTGATGAGCTTGCCGTTTTCGCGGCTGTAAAGTCCGAACGGCGTTGCAGCCTGGATGCTGTAGGTACCCTTGACGACACCTTCATGCGTCACGACACGCGGCACCAGAATTTCTTCGACCACTGCGGGAGGAGCTGCTGCGCCAGTTGCGTCAGGCTGAGGCAGCGGCGCGGGTTCGACACCGGGCGCGGATGCTACATCCGTGACATTGGAGGCAATTGTTGGGATTGCCGGAACGGTGTCCGTCGTCGTCGGTCCCGGAGGTTGGATCGTGACAACTGGAGGAACAGTTGCCTTGTTGTCTTGATTCAAATACTTCGCCGCCACAAATGCGTAGGCCGATGCGGGCGCTTCAATCTCAATCCAGTTTGCCTTGGTGCTGACTTCCTTGACCGCCGTGCCTTTCTCAACTACGCCCACGATGCTGAAATGTTCGCCGGGCCCGGTGCGTACGTTGAGTTTCTTGGGAACAACCGTTTTGGCAGTTGCGTCAATGTAGGAACTGTGAACCCAGACGTTGGCCTTGGCAGGATAACCGATCTTCGCCCAGTGCGTCGGCTCATCTTTCTTAGGCTTATCGAGAATGACCTGCTCGATCACTGTAACGGAATCGCCTTTATGCAGCTTGGCAACGACCTCGCCATTGAAGCTCGCCTTGCCACGGACGTTGACATTGTCCCCGGACGCAGTGGCGGGACCAGGGATAAGGATGATGGGAGTCTCGGTGACCGGGCCGGTGGGCGGCAGGGGCTTGGCGGGCTTGGCGGATTTCTTTTCCGCAGCCTTTGGCTTGGCTGCTGATTTCTTTTCGATCATGGGCGCGGCATTTGTCGAGGTTTTGGCCGCAGAGTCGAGCTGCCCGTCCGCACGGGCGATGAGTGTTCCGACGGCAAGGACCGTGACGAGTGATATCCAACGATTCATTTTCATACCTGTGAGATTAAAGTTTTTATTTCCGGCGGAGTCAACGCCCGCCAGCGTCCGGGCTTCAACTCGCCCAGTTTGATTTTTCCGACCTGCGTCCGCAACAACCGACGCACCATCAGTCCCTGCGACTCAAACATCCGCCGAACCTCGCGATTCTTACCCTCGGCCAGTTCCAATTCGACGACGCTTGCAGATTTCGTCGCAGAAACCAACCACGCACGTTCGGCTTTGAGTTTCTCTCCGTCGTGCCAGATGCCGGTTGTGAATCGGTGTAGCATCTCTTCATCAACCTTGCTCTCCACCGTGATGATGTATCGCTTGCGAACCCCATAACGCGGATGCGTCAGCCGCAGGGCGAATTCTCCATCATTGGTCAGGAAAAGCAATCCTTCGCTGGCGTAGTCCAACCGGCCTACCGATTGCACTCCCGTCCACTCCTTGGGCAACAATTCATAGACCGTCATGCGGTCATGCTCGTCCTTGCGCGAACAAACACAGCCCTTGGGTTTGTTCAGCATTACATAGATTTTCTTTTGTGCGCGAACGGGCTTGCCATCCACCGTCACCTTGTCGTGTTCGGGATCAACCTTTGATCCGAGCAGCTTCACGGGCACGCCATTGACAGACACACGCCCTGTGAGAATGAACTGCTCCGCCGCCCGGCGCGAAGCCACGCCAGCCTCGGCAAGGAATTTTTGGAGTCGGACCAAAGTTAGGTATCAGGTGGGGGGGTCGGGTGTCAGGTTAAGATGCAAGGGCAGAAAACCTGACACCTAACACCTGACACGCCGTCAGGCGTCTGGCTTGGTCTTGCGCAGCCCGGTAATCCGGTCGCCATCCTTCCACTGGCCGCGTTTCTTGAGGATTTCGACGCGCTCAAAGCGCTTCATGACATTGCGCTTTCCACCCAGGGTGGATGCGGCTCGGAGACTGCGATGCTGTGACATAATTCGTGTTTGGTTAAAGTTCGCCCGCTTCGACAAAAAGCGGACGGAGTATTTATCATGTCTGCGGGCATCTGCCAATGGCTATTTTGGGTTGATTCAATGGCCCGAAAGCGACAAACCCATGACGACCTGGCTGTCTGGCGGTAAAGCTTGAACTCGAACTCGCAGCGTCGCTACCGTGAGACGAATGAATTTGGAAGATCATCTGGGTGACATCATCCGCAAAGCGCGGGCAATGTCCAACGTCAGCGCAGCCACAGCCGCAAAAGCGTCAGGGCTGTCCGAGACCGACCTGGCGGCTTTGGAAGAGTCTGGCACGATTTCCAAACGCCCCGATTTTTCCGCACTGGCTGATTTAATCGGTCTGAACGCAAAAAAACTCGAAGACATCGCGAACGGCTGGTTGCCTGCGGTAACGGACTTAAGCGTCTGGCGCGAACTACGCGTGATCACCACCAATGAGGGCGGATTGGGTGTGAATTGTTTTCTCGTCTGGGACGAGGTCGGTCGCGATGCGGCACTTTTTGACACGGGCTGGAATGCAAAGCCGGTGATTGACCTGGTTGCAGAAAACCAACTCCAGCTTCGCCACATTTTCATCACGCACTCGCATCCTGATCACATCGCGGCGCTGGGCGCGGTGCGCGAGGCGTTTCCGAAGGTGCGGGTGCATTCCAGTTCCAAAGCCGCCCCGGTGGATCAACGTAACAAGACAAGCGAGATTGTTCATCTG
Source organism: uncultured Bifidobacterium sp. (assembly GCA_964429665.1). Lineage (GTDB taxonomy): Bacteria > Verrucomicrobiota > Verrucomicrobiia > Limisphaerales > JADLHS01 > JADLHS01. The sequence goes on along the minus strand of CAYSDO010000026.1, from coordinate 3,167 downwards.
GGAGGCCTGCGCGTGACACATCGCGAAACGCCCGGCCACGCGGAAGACGGCGTGACCTACCTCGTCGGCAACTGGCAGGATGACGCACCGCATGTGGCGTTCGTGGGCGATGCGATCTTTGCAGGCTCGATGGGCAACGGAAAACAATTCTGGGAACTGGCGCGGCAAAAAGTCCGCGAGCAGATTCTCACGCTGCCGGCGGATACGCTGTTGTGTCCTGGTCACGGCCCGCTGACGACCGTGGCTGAGGAGAAGGCGAGCAATCCATTTTTTTAAGGAGACCACCGCGCAAAGCTTGAGTTGGAGGGCTCGCGCAGCTATGTCTTAAGGCGTCGGTGCGCATCCGTAGCTCAATTGGATAGAGCTTCTGACTTCGGATCAGAAGGTTGCAGGTTCGAGTCCTGCCGGATGCACCAATTTTAATCACCTTAAAACCAAGCAGTTCTGCTTGAGGCCGCAGAAACCAAAAAATCCGCGCAAAATGTGCTTGGCCAATTCTTGGCCAGTTTGGGGTCGTGACTCTGCGTATGTAGCCTGACGCGCCATTTTAGGCAGGAGAAAGGCAATCGGGATTCTGGCGTCCCGCTGTCATGAAAGACGCGGCTGGCTTCCGCCGCTCAAGTAGCGGTGAATCTCGGTTCGCGGAATCAGCACACGCAGAATTCCGGGAAGTTTCCGAAGCACTTTGCGGCGAACGAGTCGGCGAATCGTTTCTTCGCAAAAGCCCAACTCGACGGGCATGTTTTTAACGTCGAGGGTCCGGCATTCGGCTGCGCTGTTGTATTCATCATAAGGCAACACGCTAAAAACTTTTCAGCCGCATCTCACACGCCTTTCTTAAGATGATAACCTTTGCGCGGGTCTTTCGCGCTGCTGCCCACAGCAACAATCTGACCGGATTCCACCAGCCGTTTCAATCGCGATTGGATTGCGCGCGACGAGCGTTTGGTCTGTGCGGCAATTTTGCTGGTGGATGCACCCGGCGCGCGCCGTAAAAAATTGATGATGTTGGCGTCCACCTCATCCGCGCGTGGCTGGATGCCGCGTTCGCGCCGAAAGGTCACGCGAAAACCGCTGCCGATCTCTTCCAATTGCGGTTCAGGCAAACCCGCCTGTCGGCAGGCGGCGGTCATGCGTTGAATTCCACTGCCCCATTGCTCGATGAGCTTCAACTCGTGAAACACGCGGCCAATGACCCGGTTTCGCAATTTGGAAGCACCCCGCCGGATGTCCTCGATGGTCATGCCGGACGGCAGGTTGCCCGGATTCTCCACCTCGATGCGGTCGCTGAAAACCGCCAGACGCAAGGGCGCACCGCGCTGGGAATAATCAGCATGAACCAGCGCGTTGACGATGGCCTCGCGTAAAGCGACCACGGGAAATTCCCAGACTTCCTGATGCCGGACATCCTTTATTTCCAACGCCCGGCGGGTGTTGCGCTGCACAAATTGCAGCGCCTTGCCAACGGCCAGCACCGGACTGTCGGTGATGCTGGCGGAATCCACGATCTCGCTCCGGTCAGTTCTCTTGAAACAACCGGCCCGAAGGAACGCATCGGGAAATTCCTTCAGCCGGTCCGCGCCAAACAAGATCACACCGCCAACGGTCGGAACTTCACGGCGTTGATGCGTGGTTACGAGTTGCAGCAGGCGCAGGTCTTTCGGCGTCAGCGTCCGCACCGGGGCGAAGCACTCGGAAGCAACTCGGAAGTCAATGGCTTCCGAGTTCAATTCCGGCATGGCTTCTTCATCAAACGCGCGGCCACGCACGGTTCGCTGAAGTTCGGCCACCACCGCCACATCCGCCTGCCGGTTGGTCGAACCCACGCGCACATAAACTCCCGCCGGAAAACCCGCCACCTTGATGTAATGCGGACGGCTGGGGCTGGGATAGACTTCAACGGCGAGCACATGGCCCTTGCGCCAGGGAATCATGTGAATCTCCGGCACGAGCCGGGGTTCAATGCGATCGGAAATAAAATTCGCCAGTTGTTCTTCCACCTTGGTCACATCAGGAACGCCGATGACTTTGCGCGAGCCGTCCTCCACGCCGACCAGTAAAACGCCGCCCGCGCTATTCGCAAACGCGACCAGCGTCCGCATCACCTTGTCCGGGGAAGACAGGTCGCGTTTGAATTCGAGGGTCTTGCCCTCATGCTGGCTTAAGAGTTCCGCGACGTTGAACATACTCGGAAATCTACACGGAAGCGTGCTGGCGTGGCAAGCTTCCGTGTATGAGATTCGCCGTTCTACCTACTTCGTCGAGGAACTCTTTCGGATGCCTTTGAAGTGGATACGAACTGACCATTCGGCAACCTCGAATGTTTTTCCATCGCGCGAATAGGAACGGTGTTCGAGTCGCGATTTCTAATAGTTGGCGTGCGCTTTAGGATAGAATCGTTTGCTACGGATTCGGCGACTCCGGCTTCCGCACCGTGTGAACCGTCAACAATGTTGTCGGCGCTCATGCGCCGATGTCATCATAAACGCGGAGCGCGCTGGTGTATCAGCTACACAAGAAGCAAACGTTGCTGCCTCACAATCCAGAATCGCTTGGCCAATTCTTGGCCAATTTTTCGGTTTTGAGCGATCGTATTGAGTTGTATTGAGTCTTGTCATCAGACGCGAAATGCCTTGATAATCTTGAGGATTTACAACTTGGTGCGACTGGTGACGACTGGACAAAATCCTACTTATCCGAACTTCGGATCAGAAGGTTGCAGGTTCGAATCCTGCCGGATGCACCATCTCTTTGAACAGCACGAGCACGGCAACCGTCTGAAAACCAGAATGTCATCCACCACATTTGACTGGCACGCCCGCACCCGGATTGTTTTCGGAGCGGGCGAGATTGATCGCATTGGCGAACTCACTGACGCGCTTGGCGTTCGCCACGCATTGCTCGTCACGGATGCGGGGATCGTGGTAGCCGGTCATGCCGCACATGCTCAACACATGCTCAAGAAAGCTGGTGTTCGCGTGACGGTGTTCGATCGAGTGCGGGAAAATCCCACGACGCGTTGTGTTGAGGATTGCACAGCCGTCGCGCGTGTTGCGGGGATTGACGGAATCATCGGTCTCGGCGGTGGAAGTTCGATGGACACCGCCAAGGGTTGCAATTTCATCCTGACCAACGGCGGGCGGATGCAGCATTACTGGGGCGTAAGC
>CAYSDO010000025.1:0-22869 GCA_964429665.1 uncultured Bifidobacterium sp. | reverse complement strand
CCATTCGAAGCCAGTCGTGCGATGAATTAAAATTTCGCGCGGATGAAATTGCCGCTGGCCGGAGCGTGATCATAAACTGGGAAACGGTTCACGAGTCTGCGGCGGTGGCTTGCGAACGCCGCCTTACATTGCTGCTCGAAAACGCAACCAAGCGTCATCAGGGGGAAGCGCCTTTGCTCGCGAGTGGTGCGGGACACGACGCGGCTGCGATGGCGGCGATCTGCCCGGTGGCGATGTTGTTCGTGCGCTGCAAGGGCGGCATCAGTCACAATCCGGCAGAGTTCGCATCGGAAGCTGACATCGGTGTGGCGATTGAGGTGATGAATGATTTCCTGAAAATATTGGCGGAATCCACGTGAGCAACTTCGATCTTATACTTCGCGGCGGAACGGTGGTGACTCACGAGGCGTTGAACATGTTGGACGTGGGGGTTGCGGGCGGGAACATCGCGGTGCTCGGGCAAAACCTCGATGGCGGGCGCGAAGTGGTGGACGCCACGGGACTGCATGTGTTCCCCGGGTTGATTGATTCACACGTTCACTTCAACGATCCGGGGCGCGCTGATTGGGAAGGAATTGAAACGGGTTCGCGCGCCCTGGCGTCAGGCGGCGGGACGATGTTCTTCGACATGCCTCTGAACGCGCATCCACCCACGTGCGACGCAGAAAGTTTCGATCTCAAACTTGGCGTCGCGCAGAAAACATCGCTCACAGACTTCGCGTTCTGGGGTGGGCTTGTGCCGGGCAATCTGGACAAGCTGGAAGAACTCGCGGAGCGCGGTGTGATCGGTTTCAAGGCGTTCATGTCAAACAGCGGCATCGAGGATTTTCCCCGCGCCGATGATGAAACGTTGAAGGAAGGAATGACCTGTGCGGCCTCACTTGGGAAACTGGTCGCCGTACATGCGGAAAGCGAATCGATCACGAGCGAACTCTCGAAGCTGCAATTCACAACTTCGGTTCGCGCTTATCTCGATTCTCGGCCGATTCGTGCTGAGTTGGCGGCGATCCAGCGAGCGATTGAATTGGCGGGCGAGACGAAGTGCTCGTTGCACATCGTTCATGTGAGTTCTGGAGATGGTGTGTTTTTGGTCGCTGATGCGCGAGCCCAGGGCGTGGATGTGACATGCGAGACGTGTCCTCATTATCTTACATTGACGGAGAATGACATGGAAAAACTTGGCGCAATTGCCAAGTGCGCGCCGCCATTACGCGCGGCGGGCGAACAAGAAGAGCTTTGGCTATGTGTACAATCGGGCTTGGTGACAACCATCGGCTCGGATCATTCACCATCGCCCCCGGACATGAAGCGTGACGAAGACTTCTTCAAGGTCTGGGGCGGAATTTCCGGGATACAGCACTCGTTGCCTCTGTTGATTACCGAGGGACACGTGAACAGGCGACTTGCTCTTTCACGGATTGCGCGGCTCATATCCTTCAACGTCGCGGAGCGTTTCAGCCTTCCGAAAACCAGAGGCCGGATTGCCGTTGGCGCGGATGCGGACCTGACGCTGGTGGATTTGCGTGCCGGGTTCACCGTGCGCGGGGAGGATTTGTTGTATCGCCACAAACATTCGCCGTATGTTGGGCGCGCGTTGACAGGCCGCGTGGTTCGCACCATCCTCCGGGGGCAAACGATTTTCAACGAAGGTAAAATTGTTTCCCCGCCGGCGGGCCGGTTGGTGAGACCTCAACACTGAATACCATGTCTGATTTGTTTGGAACCACACGCACAGTTGTCAAGTCACGCTATGCATTGATTACGCCGGACGGTTTTGTGCCGAGCGTGGTGCCGGGCTGGAAGGATGCCATGGTGGTGGTCAACATTTCGCCTGCGATGGCAGGCCCGCGCTTCACGCAATTGCAGGTCACGCTGGGCAAGGAAGGCACGGGCGAGGGCAACACTGGCGCGAACCAATACTTCATCTACGTGACCGAAGGCACGGGCAGCATTTTGCTTCGGGATAAACGGCACCGGCTGGAGGCAGGCAGCTACATTTACCTGCCACCAAGCACAGACATGCAGTTGAAGAGCAGCGGGGCGATGCGTCTCCTGATTTTTCAAAAGAAATATCAGGCGGTCAAAGGTGCGACGGTGCCAGCGGCGATCATCAGCCAGGAACGCGAGACTAAAGGGCAGCCGTTTCTTGGTAATGACGATGCACGATTGCAGGTGCTCCTGCCGGATGAGAAATCCTTCGACATGGCTGTGAACATTTTCACGTATCAGCCTGGAGCGACACTGCCGTTCGTCGAGACGCACATCATGGAGCATGGATTGTTGATGCTGCGAGGGCAGGGGGTGTACCGGCTTGATTCGGATTATCATCCGGTGAAGGCGGGTGACGTAATCTGGATGGGATCGTATTGTCCGCAGTGGTTTGTGGCGATGGGCAAGACACCTGCGAGCTACATTTACTACAAGGACGTGAACCGCGATCCGATGTGAGCTAGCAGGTGGCGAAACCTCTGGATTTCTTTGAGTCTGTTTTCATTTTTCCATTCCTTGACCCGGGCGGGGAAATTGCCGATGATGTAACTGCCACTTGGGCGCGTACTGGTTTCGACCTGAAAGATACGCCAGAGGCGGCATGCCGAGGACGATGCGTTGGCCTCGTAAATCATCGCATCAAACAAATAAGCTAACGAAGAATTAGCCCTCGCGGCCTAAGGCCCCGACGTTCGCCGGCAGACACCTGCTATGCTGGATGAACGCCATAGCAGGCATGGTGGAAGGCGGAGATTGCGCGTCCAAGCCGAGAAAATTACATGCAAACTAAGCAGTGGGATTCGAGTTCGGGCGCCATCCCATGGCCGACAACATATCCCGGACTAAGCATGTAGTCGCGGCTGGTTTGCCTATCAGGGACGGGGGTTCAACTCCCCCCGCGTCCACCACTTTCGTTAGGCCCTTTTTCTTTGCGAGCTGCTTGGCTTCAAAAAATCTTCCGGTGACGCGGTGCTCTGTTGCTGGATTGGTAACATCACCATTCCGTCGGGCAGGCTGCCCCTTTCGCAAAAAACTCGTGACGCGGTGTGGCAGTTCTCTGATCCCGTTATCCCCGGTCGTGTCCACACCGCAGAGTGAAGCCCACCAGTTGATGCTCAGTGTGAAGTCGCCCAGCAGGTTTTCGTCTTGCTGGCAGTTTCCCGGAGATTTCAGCTGGAACGATGCAGTTGGCTCGCTCTGGAAGTAGCGGCGACGCCCTCGTCGCGTGTCACCGGCACACCAAACAGTTCGGTTTCAAGAACAGGCGACGGAGGCGTCGCCGCCACCTCCAAGCGACGACGCGTCGCTTCTACTGTCCCCGCTACTGCATCGTTCCGGTTCAGACTGGCTTTACTTCCACGAAATCGCGATGAATCTGGCCTTCGCCCGCCGTGCAAAGAAAGTAACCCTTTCCGGCTGTGCCATCATGATTGTTGCGGCTGATGGCACAACAGCGGTTGGTGGTCAGCGTGGTTCGTCCGGAGTGGCGTTGGGTGAATCCATGAAAATGACCGTTGAACACAGCCACAAGGTTGAAGTCCCGGAAGCGATCCAACAGATCATTGGCGTTCAAAGGGCGCATGGGCGTGAAGATGCCGAGCGGGAAGTGGGTGAAGACAACCGTGGGTTTGGCCAGGTCCAGCTTGCGGAGATTATCGTCAAGCCAGTTGAGTGTGGACGACTGAATCTTGGTGTTTTGGTAGCGTGTTCCGTCGCTCGAATCCAGACCGATGAATTGCCAGCCGGAGTGCTCAAAGTGGTAATTCAAACTTCGTGGAAATGATTTGTCCCAAGCGGAACGGTCGGTGTCCGACACGTAGTCATGATTGCCGATCACGGCGTAGTAGGGCATGCCAAGAGACCGCAATACTTCGCGCATTGAACCGAGTTCGGAAGGCGTGCCATGTTCTGCCAGATCGCCGACCATCAAACATAGCTGAGGTTTGCTGGGTTGTGCGCGAATGCTGGCGGAAACACGTTCAAACCAGGCTGGGCATTGGGGACTTTGAAAGTGGGCGTCGTTGATGACCACGAAACTGAACGTGCCAACCGTTCGCTTGCCTGACCAACGAGCGCATCCTGGCCAGAGGCCAAGGGCAAGCATCATGCCTGTGCTCGCTTGTAACCATTCACGACGGCTTGTACGGGAAGGCCTGTAGGGCATGGCGTTTATCGTGCTTGATGAAGAGGGTGGGAAGCGAGCTGGATTTTGTTCAAATAGTAATTCCAACGATCCTCTCCTGTTCATGCTGCTTTAGGTCGGCTGCGTGGCATGGTCACATGCCAGTGCTGTCCCCGCTAAAAAAGCCAGCGCAAACCGGCGCAGAACAGCCCGCAGATCAGAAACCCAAGGCCAAGAACAACAGCGCCAGGGAGGCGTTTGTCTGGAATCTCCCACCACATATACAGACTGCTTAGGACCATGAAGATCAAACCGGCGGCAACGGCGTCCATGGAAAAAGCCCACAATGTGGTGAGTGCCCAGTCACGGCTTTGGCGAGGATCATCCAATGAAGTGCCGCTGAACACGTGGAGCACTTTCATCACACCCCACAGGTTCACCTGACTATGCCGGAGGGTTACTCGATTCAGCGCCAGATCGGCTTTGATAAAATAATAGTGGCCCGGCCGCCGGACTTGAAACTCGAACTGACTGGCGTCCGTCCTGGTGGTCGTCCACAGAATCTCACCCTCAATTCCAAGTTGTTTCATGATCTCGTGGGCTTGCGGGAGGTCACCCTTCACTTCCGGCCCCGGAGCAACAATCTTGCTTTCAGAATTCGTCTCGGTGCGTTTGGTCCAGGATTCCGCAAAGCTCCAGTTCGGATGGTTCAGGACCAGGCCGGTGACGGCAAACAGCCACAGGAAAAAGAGCAGGAACAATCCGGCGTAATAATGCAGCTTGCGGTTCCAGCGCTCCAGCCGGACCCGCAAGCTGGAGGCAGCCGGTGAGTTGGCAGCGGCAGTAGATTCAGTGGCTGAGTGCATACGCCAATCCAAAAAACGACAACGCCCCGGCGAAGAGCAGGACAAAACCCACTCTGCGTTCAGCCCGCAGTACGTACCAGAGATAGATGCCGCTTACCGAGATGAACAGGATCAGATAGGCCGTGCCGTCAGCCAACCAGCGCCACGCCTTCATGTAGAACCAGTTCATCCGAATGGCTGGCGCATGTTCGCCCGGAGATCTATGCAGCGTTGCCATGGCGCTGGCCAGACCGGTCTCGCGGGTCACGATGGCAGCTTCCTTGTTGGCCAGACTGATGGTCACGATCGTCTCACGTCCGGGAACTATCACCGGAATGACCAGCTTCTCCTCCTTGACAATGTGCCGAACGAATCCGACTTCACCCGGGACGCCTGCATTTTCAAGCACCGGTTTAAGAGCATCAATGAGCGGTCGACCCGAAAGCGACTGCAAATTCACTGGAAGCGGCAGGTTTGACACCACCCTTGTGTTGGAAGTTTCTGGAGTCAGCCTCGGCAGCCAGTTGTGGACAAGAAAAAACACGCTGATGGCAAAGACGAGCACGAACGGGCTGCTGAACAGCCCAAGGTACAGGTGAAGATCTCGAATGAGCCGGTAAAATCGCGCGCTCATTCAGCGCAAGCCCTTTCAAAAAGCGCGCAACATGAAAGACCGTCGCTGTAGAAGAGTCTCACAAGCCATGATTGTAGTTGGGCCATGACTTATCACGATCTACCGGAGCGTCCTTGTCAAGCATCCCTTCCTGACCATATCAGGCACGGTTGCGGCGGCGTGTCTGGCAGATCTGAATCTATCGGTTGACGGTTGCAAGGAGTCCTTTTGTCGCGTCAGGAAACATGGTAATCATCCTCCATGAACTCATCTCCAAGCAATGGCGCCTCGCGAGTCACCCGGCGGGAGGCGATGACAAGAACCGGCAAAGCCTTGGCCGGGATGGCGAGTCTGGCCGGATTGGCTCAAGTCACTTCAGCAGCGGAAACCCAGGTCACAGCGCAGCCTGCTCCGGCAACCGCGCCAGCCCCCAAGAGTCCAGGTGACAAACTCCGGGTGGCGACCTGCCAGTTTCCTGTCACCGGAACGCCAAGCGAAAACGCGAAGTTCATCCGCGACTTCATGCAACAAGCGGCCGAGGCGGGAGCGCACCTGTTGCACACTTCGGAAGCCTGCCTGTCCGGTTACGCGGGAATTGATTTTCGTTCGTTCGCGAATTACGACTGGGATTCGCTGCGCCGGGAAATGACCGGCTTGCGGGAGTTGGCCCGGAAACTGAACCTGTGGCTCGTCGTTGGTTCGGCTCATTTTCTGGACGACAAAACCAAACCCAACAATTGCCTTTACCTCGTGGACTCGGAAGGGCGGATCGCGGATCGCTACGACAAATGCTTCTGCACCGGCGGCGACCAGAAACACTATTCGGTGGGCGACCGTCTGGTCACCCGCGACATCCGGGGTGTGCGCATTGGGCTGGCCATCTGTTACGACATTTGCTGGCCGCAACTTTACATCGGCTATCGTGAGCGCGGCGTCACCGTGATGATCCACTCCTTCCACAACGCCCGGTCCAAAGGCGCGAACTGCCTCGACACGCTCAACGTTCATCAGGTACCGACGCGCTGCGCGGACAACCGGATGTGGGCTGTATGCAACAACTCCTCGCAGCCTTATTCCCACTGGGGCTCGTTCATCGCCCGGCCTGATGCCACGATTCCCAAGCAACTCCCGATCAATCAGCCGGGCATGTTGGTTCACGATTTCCCGGACGGTCTGTCCAAGGGCGGCTGGTACCACAATTTCAAGCCCATGCAGAAACGCGAGGATGAGATCATGAGTTGGGGCACACCAATCAAACACCCGCGCCAGGCCGATGGTCAAGCCGAACCTTAGCAATTAAAGAGTGCCTTCAAAGCGCGGTGGAAAATAAAGCGGATTCTGCCATACCAAGTGTCCTATCCTGTCCTCCTTGCTTGCTTGAACCACCAGAATCAACGAATCTGTCCGGGCGAATCCAATGAAGAATAAAAATCATTTTGTAGTCTTGATTATAGCAGCAAGCGTCCTATTGGACTCCGTAAACGTCAGCCTGTCTGCCATCAATCCTGGAAAGGATTGGCCCGCGTGGCGCGGCCCATCGCAAAACGGTATCGCGGCCTCAAATCAGAATCCCCCGACCGAGTGGAATGAGAAGCAGAACATCCTCTGGCACGTGCCCATTCCCGGTCGTGGTCACGGGACACCAACGGTGGTGGCGGATCGCATCTATCTGGCTACCGCCGATGAACCCAAACAGACGCAATCCGTGCTCTGCCTGGAGCGGTTGACCGGGAAGACGGTTTGGTCGGCAGTAGTCCACCAAGGTAATTTTACTACGCACGGGCATCGCAACACGACCCAGGCTTCGTCCACCGTGGCCTGTGACGGAGAGCGAATTTTTATCAACTTCCTCAACGGCGGCGCGGTGTTCACCACGGCGCTGGATCTGAATGGCAAGCAACTCTGGCAACAGAAAGTTTGCGACTTTGTCGTGCATCAGGGCTTTGGCTCATCGCCGGTGTTGCATGGATCATTGGTCCTGGTGTCGGCAGATCACCGGGGCGGCGGCACGCTGGCCGGACTGGATCGCCGTACGGGCAAGATCGTGTGGAGCGTCTCGCGACCGAAGATTGCCAACTACACCTCACCGGCAGTTGTTCACGCCAATGGCCGCGATCAAATGGTGCTGGGCGGCTGCAACCTCATCTCCAGCTTCGATCCGGTGACTGGCAAGAAACTCTGGGAAGTGGATGGCGCCACGGAAGAATGCGTGGTGACGATGGTGACGGATGGCGAGCGGGTGTTTATGAGCGGTGGCTACCCAAAGAACCACGTCGTGGCCATCGTGGCAGACGGTTCGGGCAAAGTGGCCTGGCAGAACAACACCCGTCTCTATGTGCCTTCGATGATCCCCAAGGACGGTCATTTGTTTGCCGTGCTGGACGCCGGTCTGGCGGTTTGCTGGAAATCCGACACCGGCGAGGAATTGTGGAAGGAACGGCTGGGTGGCGATTTCTACGCCTCGCCCGTGATGGTCGGCGATCGCATCTACGCTTCGAATGTGGCAGGAAAGACCTATGTGTTCGTCGCGACCCCGAAGTCTTTCCAACTCCTGGCCTCGAATCAACTGGGTGATGAATCCTTTGCTTCACCGGTGATCTGTGACAGCCGCATTTACCTGCGCGTTGCGAAGAACGGATCCGAGCGACAAGAGATTTTATATTGCATCGGTACGAAATAACACGAGGCAACAAAAGGAGTCTTCCGTGAGGCTTGGTACGAAGCGAAGTGGAACGCTTTCCTGTTCCATGAGGCCCGCCACACGGAACGGAAAGTTCGTGGCATTTTCTGAAAAATGACCTTCGGTCGGGAGACTGCCCGGCCACATCAAATGGCTGCGTCCAGCACATCCGCCAACTCCTCAGCCGTAAGCACAATGGGATTCCCCTTCATGCTGCTCGCGCTTGACGCCTTTCCAGCCAACTCAACGACGTGTTTCTTTTCGATACCATAACTACTGAGTCTCGGAATGCCAAGTTCCGCGACCAGTTCGCCAACCCATTTGATCCCTTCGTCTGGGGTGGCGGTGGTTTTTCCGGTCAGCAACCGCCCGATTTCTCCATAACGTCGCAGTGCGTTCCCGTCGGGTGCGCGATCCCGCAAAGCGCGGATGTTTGCGGCCATGACGTGCGGGAGCAGCGCCGCACAGACCGCTCCGTGCGGCGCGGGGAACATGCCCCCAATTGGTGCGGCAAATCCATGAACGGTTCCCAATCCCGCGTTAGTCAGCGCAATGCCGCTAAACAAGCTTGCCAGCGCCATGTCCTCCCGCGCCGTTTTGTTGTGGCCGGTAAAGCACGCGAGACGCAGTGACCGCGAGACGCGCTGCATTCCCTCCACACAGAACGCGTCGACAATCGGATTGGCCCGGCAGGAGACGTACGGTTCGATTAATTGTGTCAGCGCGTCCAGACCAGTGCTCGCCGTGAGTGCAGGCGGTAAACCGTACGTCAGCTTCGGATCCACCACGGCCAGGCGCGGCAGCATAAGTGTACTGCGCAAACTGACTTTGACCCGTTGCTCGGGAGAGGAAAGCACCGCGTTACGCGTCACCTCTGCGCCAGTCCCGGCTGTGGCCGGAATTGCGATAAACGGGGCGGGCCGATTCGGCAACGCTTTGCCCCGTCCGATTACTTCGACAAAGTCCAGCAACTCGCCCTCATTTGTGAGCATTGCCGCGATTGCTTTGCCGGCATCAATCGCGCTGCCGCCGCCAATGGCGATTACCAGGTCACAACCTGCCATCCTGGCTGCGTTCACTCCATTCGCCACGGTTGTCAAAGTGGGTTCGCCAGATATTGAAAACGTCGTGCAGGAGAGAATTCCCGGCTCGTGTGTCAACAACCCAAGGAGAAGTTCTGCCCGCTGGCGGTCCCGTCCGGTGACAACCAGAACGTGTTGGCCAAACCCGTGTGCCAGAGGACCAATCTCCTTCAGCTTTCCCGCGCCAAATACAATCCGTGTTGCTGTCGCAAATTCAAATTTCACATTCAAAAGCAATTGTTCAGGGTGATGCCCTCATCCCTTGCATGATTCTGAAATCATTCTCCAAATCCCGGCGTTCAATCATGTTTGTTCGTGTTACCATTGTGCGTCAGCAGGAAAAATATTGCTGAATTTCTCACTGGAGCGCGGCCCGGCCATCATGGGGGCCACGGTATCGCGCCATTTCGCATAGTGCGCCGTTTCCTTGTGTTTGGCTGGCGCGTCCGGTGTGCGATACGCCTCCACCAACATAAAGCGCGTCGGATCATCAGTCTGCTGCATCACATCAAACCGCGCGATTCCGGGTTCGCGCACGCTTTGCTGCGCGTTTTCCAGCGTTGCAGCCTTGAATGCCTCGATTGATTCCGGTTTCACTTGGGCACGAACTTGAACAATCAACATGACTTTCCTTTCGGTATGCGCATTCAAACGATCGTATGTTTAGGGCTTCCGACTGAAAAGGCCAAAACTTCGCGCATTACCCGGCCTCGCCGCGAAGGCTTTCAAATCAACTGAATTGTGCGTGCCGAGGTTGCCAGCACGATCAGGTTTGGGGCAGGAAACATATCAACAAAGCCTCACAACCTCGGCGGGACTTTCCATGCGGCACACATCCTGTCCGATTTGCTTCGCAAAGAAGGGGAGAGTTGATTTCGGATTTTCTATTCGCCCTCTGCCGCCGACTGCAACCATTTCGGATATTGCTGGTCGGCCGCTTGCGCCATCATTCGCTCGAAGAACTGTTTTGAATAACCGACAAAATCAAAGTCGAGCGTTGAGAGTCGTACCTGGACGACTCCCCACATGGCCTCACGCAGATCGCTCATGATCCGCATCAGCCGGAGGCGTGCCGCGTCGCGCTCGCGGCATTCGCCAAAGCAGGCCTGCAATAGGCATCGCTCCTCTTCGTCGCCAAACTGATGATGAGCCGCGAAGTTGGCCAGATCGAAGAACTCGTCGCCCATACCAGAGTATTCCCAATCCAGAATGCGGATCGCCTCGCCGTCCGCGAGGAAGTTTTCGGTCAACAGGTCGGCGTGGATTGGGCGGGGCGCGAGCGGCGAGCTGACGTAAAGAGCGCGTTCAATCTCGCGTTTGAGTTTTTCGATTTCGGCAATGTTGTCCGGCAGCGGCGACTTCCGCTCCTTCGCAATCGCCAGATAGCGCTCGAAAGTTCTGAACGGAGAAAAGACGCCGTGAAAAGCCGGGCCGTTATGAATCTGTCGCAGCGCCTCGACCACCCGGCGGATCATTTCCGGAGCGCGCAGTCGTTCCGCCTGAATCCTCTGGCCACCTATGAAGCGGGTTACAAGACAGCCTTCGGGCTCGATCCAGTCAACCACACCGGGCGACACCCCGGCCGCAGCCGCCACGCGATGGTTGTGTACTTCGTGCTGGCGATCAATGCCAAGCAACCCCGTGTTCTCCCCCGGGACGCGCAACACGAACGATTCGCCATCGGCATCCACGCGATAGTTTTGATTGGTGATGCCGCCAGCGAGGAAGGAGGCATCCAGTTTTTTTGCCTGGGCCAATCGCGGCGCACGACGCGCGAGCCGTTTGATTTCGTCTATGTTCATTTGACGGTTTAAGATGGTTTCAAACGTCCCATTTGGAGGTCGCCATGTGTGCGGGCTTCGGGTTGGGATGTCGAGTTCAAATCTACGCTCTCCGTTCATTCTGCCGTGCTTTCTCTGACTTGAGGCAGGCGGCTGATGCCACTTTAACATGCCCGATTCCTGTCGGCACGCGCCCACTTGGCTGCTAAACTGAAAACAGATGAAGAAGAAGCTGATGACTTATCTAATCACCCTGGCCAGCCTTCTGGGTTTCACTTCCGCGCTGAACTTGCACGCCGCTGCCACGCTGACCAACTCTCGGCCGGCTAATGGCAGTCTGGTCATCAGTTGGAGCAGCCGGGGAACACTGGAAACCGCCACTCAGCTTACCGGACCGTGGCTGGCGATCACCAACGCCACGAATCCCTACACGAACGCCATCACAACCGGCGCGAAGTTCTTTCGCCTGAATCAAACGGTGGACGCCACCACCCTCCACAAAAAAGTGCTGTGCGGTTATCAAGGCTGGTTTCGCTGTCCCGGTGACGGCGGCAGTCAATGGATTCATTGGAGCCGTTCTTCCAGCACGATCGCGTCCAACACTCTGACTTTTGAGATGTGGCCGGACATGAGCGAATACACCCACGCCTATCCCGCTCCCGGCTTCACCTATCCGGACGGCTCGCAGGCGTACCTGTTTAGTTCCCAAGACCAACAAACCGTGGATCGCCATTTCGATTGGATGCAGGATTATGGGCTGGATGGAGTCTGGGCGTCGCGATTTGTCGTCGGCGTGGCGAACCATCCGACCAATGTGCTGGACCATGTAAGAAAAGCCGCCAACCGCACGGGGCGGACGTTCGCCCTCGCCTACGATCTATCCGGCCAATCCACGAACACGCTGTTCAGCCAGTTGACCAACGACTGGCGGTGGCTGGTGGACAACTTGCACATCACCGACGATCCGCGCTATTTGCATCATAACGGCAAACCGGTGCTGATGATCTGGGGATTCTTCCCGGAGCGCTTCTCCACCAACCTCGCGAATCAGATCATTGATTATTTCAAGAACGACCCGGCGTATGGCGTCACGCTGGTTGGCGGCGGCGCGTGGTGGTGGCAGAGCGAAACCGCGCCGGGCTGGTCCAATGTGTTTCGCCGCTTCGACGTGTACAGCCCGTGGAATGTGGGCAATGTTTCCCTCGACGGCACGAACATGTGGGCGTCCACGGCGTACTGGACGCAGGACAAGGTGGCGGCAGACGCGGCGGGAATACTCTACCTGCCGGTGATTTATCCAGGCTTTAGTTGGGATAACTTGCAACAACTCCCGCCGGGTACGTCGTTGTTTCCCCGACACGGCGGCGAATTTCTGTGGAGGCAATTCAACGCGGCCGGAAATCTGGGCCTCGACATGGCATTCGTCGCCATGTTCGACGAAGTGGATGAAGGTACGGCCATTTTCAAGGTGAGCAACACGCCGCCGACGCAGGGGCATTTCGTAACCTACGACGGCTTCCCATCTGACTGGTATCTGCGCCTGACCGCCGAAGGCTCGAAAATTCTCGCGGGCGAGAATCCCAACACCGCCACCATTCCCATCTCGCCATTGCCACCGTTGCCGCCGTTGGCGGTCAGCCTATCGGCCACACCCACCAACGCCAGCGGCCCGCCGGTTACCGTCCAGTTCACCGCGCAGGCGAGCGGCGGAACCCCGGCCCCGGTTCCCTTCGACACAACCGATGATCATCTGGGCACAGTGACGGCGGCGGGTGAAAACTACGGACTAAACGGAAATTTTGAACTGGCCGCCAATGCCTTCGACAACACGCTGACCAAGTGGTTGGACTTCGCAGGTAGCAACCCCGCCACCCGCGCCAGTTGGATCCAATATCAATACCCCGGCGGCTTGGCGCGCGTGGTGACCAACTACACGATCACCTCGGCCAACGACGCGCCGGAGCGCGATCCCGCCAATTGGGCAATGCTCGGCTCCAACGACGGCGGGACGAACTGGGCCACTTTGGACACGCAAATCAACCAAGTCTTTACGGATCGTTACCAGACCCGCGCCTTCTCCCTCGCCAGCCCGGCGGCATACAACATTTACCGCCTGCGCATTGATTCCGTTGCCAACGCGCCCGCAGCCGTTGCTCTCCAGTTGGCCGAGATTCAATTGTTGGGAACGCAAAAATACACATACTGGTGGTCATTCGGTGACGGTACGACCGCCAGCGCTCAACAGATCGGCGCACCCTTTCAACAGCAGCACACCTACACCAACAACGGCAACTACACCGTCGTCCTCGGCGTCACCTATGGCGACTATCGCGGTACAAATTCCATCCAGATCCACATTGGGCCGCCGTAAATCGCGACCGCAACAGTGTCCCCCCCAACGGTGCTGCGCCATTGACCTTCGGCCCGGATGGCAGTGCGCTCTCTTATCGAATCGGCCCGCGTTCGATGTGGGCGTTGGGTGTTGACCATAGCGGTTGTCTCGTAGGCGGAAGGATTGTCACCCTTGTGCATTATTGATCGAAAGTTTCCACTTCGTTTTCGCGACTGCATTCTTGTCGCAATTCGACGTCGGCGGTGCTGGGCTATGTTCAGAAGTCCGGCTACATGCATTAAGAGATATTAGCTTCCCAATCAGCCTTGGGCATTGCATTGATTCTTGGCTTGACCCTGGCGACAGCGCGATCAGAATTTGAACAATGAATTTGTGCATGGCAACATGCCTCTCACCCGCGCTTGTTGACACCGCCTCCGTTCGTTTGCGCGTTGAACCTTCTTTCTTGCCATACAGTGAGTCACTCGACACAACGGTAGCGCACTCTTGATCAATATGAAGAAAGCAAATCCAACCATGAAAGCAGAAAGCCGCAGGAACTTTTTGAAGCAAGCCGGTGCTGCGGCCAGCGGTATTCTTGCAGCCCCTTATTTCATCCCTGCCCGGGCATTAGGGCGCGACGGTGCTGTGGCGCCGAGCGAACGAATCGTGCTGGGCGCAATTGGCATCGGCAACCGGGGCAGCTACGTGCTCGATTGCTTTGTCCACGAACCGGGCGTGCAGTTCGTGGCAATCTGTGACGTGAAAGAAACGCGCCGCCTCGCAGTCAAGAAGAAGGCCGACGAGCAGTACGGCAATCAGGATTGTGCGATGTATCACGATATGCGCGATTTGCTCGCGCGCCAGGATATTGATGCGGTGTTGATCGCCACAGGGCCGAACTGGCATGCGACCGCCGCAATTCTCGCAGCCAACTCTGGAAAGGACGTGTATTGCGAGAAGCCGAGCACGAAAAACATCGCGCAAAGCCTGGCATTGGCAGAAGCGTTTCGCCGGACGGGCCGTGTATTTCAAGCAGGTACGCAGCGGCGCAGCCTGCCGAATTTTGGTCTCGCTGCCGAACTCGCGCAGCGCGGACAACTGGGCAAACTTCACACACTCCACGCGCATCCGATGGGCCTGACCACATTGATGAGCGGCTGGCTTCCTGCCGAGGAGCCGCCAGAGAAAGAAAAGGTGGATTGGGATATGTATCTCGGCCCGGCGGCGTGGCGACCCTTCAACAAGAAACTGCTCGACGGCTTCAACTTTGAGAAAGGCGGCGGCTTCTTCGGCGCATTCGGCGGCGGCGGTTGTCTTGAATGGGGTTCGCATTGCGTGGACCTGTGTCAATGGGCGAACAGTGCCGACAACACAGCTGCCGTCGAGTACTGGCCGGAGGGCAAGGAACTCCACGCTCGCTACGCCAACGGCGTAAAACTTGTTATGCGCAATGACGGCTGGCTGCCGCTGGGCTCTTGTCCGGTGCGGTATGAAGGCGAAACCGGTTGGGTGGAAACCGCCGACAATGGTGAGATGGTGGCCAATCCCACCTCGTTGATTGCCGGGCCGCGGCCACGCATCTCCGGTTATCCGGCGAATTTTCACGTGCGCGACTTCCTAAATTGCGTACGAACACGTGGACAGACGCGCGCGAATGCTGAGACCGCCTGCTGGTCACACATCACCTGCCATGCAGCCAACATCGCGCTATTCCTCGGTCGCCGCGTGAAGTTCGATCCGGCCAAGTGCGAATTCATCGCCGATGAGGAAGCCAACCGGCTGCGTTCCGAGGCGCTGCGGGAGCCGTGGAGGATTTGAATTCGACACATTACGAGACCAAAGGACCTAAAGGGAAAATATGAAATCCATGATTCACCGATCCGGATGGTGTTTAGTTTTTGTTGCGATCACTACTGCCGCATTTGCCGCTGACAGCGCGACCTCATCTGCAGAAAAGGCCCGACAGGCAATCAGCACGCTGCAATCCAACGCGCCGGGAGAGGAAAAAGCGATGGCGTGCAAACGGCTGGCCGTTTATGGCCATGCTGACGCGGTTCCGGCGCTTGCACCGCTGTTGACCGATGAAAAGCTGGCGTCCTGGGCACGGATTGCTCTTGAAGTAATTCCAGGAGGCGAGGCCGATGAGGCACTGCGCTCCGCGATGCCCAAGTTGCAAGGCAAACTGCTGGTGGGCGTCATCAATTCCATCGGCGTGCGACGTGATAGCAAGGCAGTAGGCGCTCTCGCAAATAGACTCAAGGATGCTGACGCGGATGTGGTTGCCGCTGCGGCTGTGGCACTGGGCCGCATCGGTGGCGACAAGGCGGCCAGAGCATTGGAGAAATCCCTTGGCCGCGCGCCGGTTGGAAACCATTCGGCGATAGCGCAAGGTTGCGTGCTGTGTGCAGAAAGATTTCTCGCCGAAGGGAAATCTGCCAAGGCCGCCAAGTTGTACGATACTGTTCGCAAAGCAGACGTTCCGAAGCAGAGGATGCTCGAGGCCACGCGGGGCGCAATTCTCGCCAGACAGGCAAATGGAATTCCGCTGCTGCTCGACGCACTGCGCTCGACAGACAAAAGGACTCATGGGCTTGGCCTGCGCACCGCGCGCGAATTGCCAGGTCCATCCGTCACCGAAGCTCTGGCGGCTGAACTAAGCCGCACACAGCCTGAAAGACAAGGACCACTCTTTCTGGCACTGGCAGATCGCAACGACACAGCAGTGCTGCCTGTCGTCCTCTCAACGGCCAGGAGCGGCTCAAAGAATCTGCGATTGCTGGCAATCGAAATCATGATTCGCGAGGGCAAGCCTGCTTGCGTTCCCGTGCTGTTCGACATGCTGGCAGAGAACGATGCTGACCTTGCCAAAGCAGCGAAGGCCGCATTGGCCGGATGGTGGGGCAAGGAAGTGGACGCGCAATTAACCGCCCGACTGCCTCAATCATCAGGGAACAATCGCCGTTTACTGATTGAGCTGGCTGGTCTTCGCCATGTCGCGGCGGCGATACCGGAGTTGATAAAGGCAGCAAACAATTCTGACTCTGGGATTCGAACGGCGGGCTTCAAAGCATTGGGCGAAACCGCCGGCACAGCCGATCTGGGGACATTGGTGGATCTGCTTGCCAAAGCAAATTCAGCAGATGACGTGGCCGCTGTACAAACTGCCTTGGAATCTGCCTGCACACGCCTTTCAGACAAAACTGGCTGCGCGGACAAATTACTCCCCGGTCTCGCAACCAGTCCGGTTCCGGCAAGATGCGCGTTGCTGCACGTTCTTGGCATCGTGGGTACACCCAACGCGCTTGCCGCAGTCCAAGCGTCTCTTGCCAGCCCGGAGACAACGGTCCGCGACACAGCAGTACGCGTCCTCGCTGACTGGTCCGATGCTGCGGCACTGCCACAATTATTCGATGTCTTCCGCACTACAACGGATGAAAGCCATCGATTCCTATCCCTGCGCGGCTGTATTCGTCTGCTCGAATTAAGCGATCAGCCGCGTCCTGAAAAAGTGAAGGCGTTTAGCGAACTGATGTCGCGCACCGAACGCGGTGATGATCGCAAAGCAATCCTCTCCGGTCTCGCCAACGTCGCAGATACCACCGCCCTCAAACTCGTTGAACCACTCCTCAACGACGTCCAGGTTCAGGCCGAGGCTGAACTCGCCGCGCTGACCATCGCCGACAGCCTTGCCAAGTCCGCTCCTGCGGAGGCCAAGGCAGTTGTCACCCGGATCAAGGCTGAATCGAAAAACGAAGTCACACGGGACCGTGCAGCGAAGATCCTTGGGCAGATGGAAAAGAACCGGTGACTTCAATAGCCACGTGGTTGCAAGTGCTGGTGAAAAAGTAAATGATCATAGCAGCCACGTTGCTGCTCGTGGCTGACACACTTTAGTGGCAGCTACTTCTGCCAGCGTGTTTCCAAAACTATGCCTTGGGCATTTGATTTACGATTTCAGCGACCTCATGATGAAGCGAAGGAGCGCCCGCAAGCACGGCATACTCCCTTGCGTTGGCATCAGGTGAAATATCCAACTCAAGGCGCCTGCCAGTGATATCGGTGTAGAGTCCTCCGGCTTCCTCCACTATCAACATTGGGGCGGCAAAATCCCAAAGTCGCATGCTGTGGTTGATCATTCCGCCGAACCGGCCATCGGCCGTGTAAGCCGCATCAATCAAGGAGTTGGTAGTGCGAACGTTTCGCACACGCCTGAGTATCTTCGACAAGAGCGCAATCTTGCGCCCGGCCACTTCGTCGCTAGGACCGCAGTCGATGCCAAACGCCCACAAGACATCTTCAAGCTTTTGTTCGTGCGCCACAGAAATTCGTTGTCCATTCTTGTACGCACCTAACCCCGCGCCGGCCGTGTAAATATCACCGCTGACTGGAATGTGCATGACTCCGGCGATTGGCAGATTTCCGCGAAGCACGCAGATCAGTACGCCAAACCAAGGAATGCCGGCGGCATAGTTCGAGGTGCCATCCAGTGGATCAACAACCCAGGTAAACTCTGAATCGCGCAAATCGCAACCTGCCTCTTCCGCGATGATAGAATGGCGTGGAAACCTTTTGCGGATGCCTTGCACGATTAGGCTTTCGGAACGGATGTCCGCTGCGGTTACAACGTTGCTGTGGTCGGCTTTCTTGTTGGCTGCCTGGATATCTCCGTACGTGCCATGGAGAGAACGGCCTGCCTCTTGGGCAAGTTCTACCGCGACAGCAAGCAACTTGTCGTGATCATTCATGTAAAAAGTAGCGAACGTTTTATGCTTCCGTCTTCTGCTTCTCAAATTTGCGATGCACATTCCCATGAGCACAGGATGGAGCACGGTGGACACCCCTTGTGCCTGTAGGTTTGCGCCAACTGATCTGTCTCCACAATCCCAGTCCTGCCTGCCGGTGTAAGAAACCTCATCGGCTCACCCTCATCTGGTGCTGAGTCCGTTGCTCCAACGCCAACCCGCACGCTATCACCTTTTTCACAGATGCGTTGGCTAGGGCGCAGGACCGGGCAATAAGTATCCCAAGTGATCAAACAATTCCAGCAGATGTCAAAATGGTAACTCCGTTTCTTGATCCGGCAAAGTCACTCCGAGAACGCACAGAACAAAGCCCGCATTTCCTCCTCTACCTGTGCCGGGTCGGAAATGGTTTGGCGAACTTCATCCCGGAGAAGCTCCCGGTAACGTCCTCGTAACCGATGCACTGCCACACGCACAGCCCCTTCTGTGAGTTTCAGTGTCTCGGCAACCTGCATGTAAGGGATAGCGCTCTTGCCGATCATCAGAAAAGGTTTCAACTGCGCGAACAGCTCTGCTTTGCCTTCCGCAGTACTCTCGCCTCGAAGGCGGGTGAGAACCCGTTCGAGTACGGTGACAGCCCATGCGCGATCATAGAGTTTGTCGGGGCTCAAATTGTCCGGCGGATCAATTTGATAGCGGGTATCGGCGTTTTGCCAATCGAGGGGGACGGTGGGTATCCCGCCGCCGCGCTTTTGGCTGTTGGCGCGATCCCATTCGTTTGCAAGGAAGTGTTTCAGCGCGGCGAGAAGGAAGGCACGAAAGCGTCCGCGTTCGCTGTTGAGCCCGGCGAGGTAATTCTTCTCAAGAAAGCGCACGAAGAACGCCTGCGTGAGGTCTTCCGCGTCCTCGCGCGTCGGTGTTTGTCGGCGGACGTACACATAAAGTGGATACCAGTACGTGCGGCACAATTCCTCCAGGGCCATGTCGGCCTGCTGCGAACCATGGCCGCTGGCTGCGAGCACGACCGTCCAATGCGTCGTGGCAAATATGTCACCGCGCGCAGCCGTCGTCTGAGGTAAATGCTCTGAACTCAATAAGGTGTTTTTGCGTCAGTGTTTCAGCGTGCCAATTCCGACAAAGCCATATCACGGATTGTTGTGCCGGTAATGGATTTTGCAATTTCGATTGCCGGTTTTCTCATACCACGCTGAGCCAAGAGCCGGACGGATTCAAGCGCGGCCTGATCTCTCTCTGAATTGCCAGTTATCTGCCCCAAGATTTCGCCAACCATATCTGCCTTTCCCGATTTGGCGGCATCTCTTGCAAGTTTGGCCAGAGCTGCGTCTTTCTCAACGGTGCCGCTGATATTTGCCGCCGCTTCCAAACGGCTGGCCAGGTCTTCACGGGGTGTGGATTCTGCCGGACCCGTTACCACCAGCTTGTAGCGAATCATTACTGCGCTGGGATCGTCGGTAAATTTCATGATCTGGAGCACTCCCTTGGCCCCTTCGCGGGTCTGGAAGAACCACGGTACTGGCTCGTGGGTTGTGAGATTGACAAACCGGCCATCAGTCGGGTTGACGCCTTCTCTCGATTTGGGCGGTGACGTGTTTGGCTCATCAAACAGGCGTGCCTCTATCTCTCGTTGGCTTTTTTGACGCGCGACTATCGTATCGCGGACTAGTTCGGGACTTAGACCTTCCCAATCTAGCTCGTTAATCGGCCCATCGTCATGGGCTTTTCCAAAAAAGCCATCAAACCCGACGACTTGGCCGTTAGCCGTGAACATTAAGTCAGAGCTGCTTTCCCTCAGCCATGGGATAAATTGCCATCGATTTCCTGAACCTCCAGGACGATCGAGCGCTTGATGGAAGCGATCTTCATCTCCGACCGATCCCACATCGAGGATATTGGTGATCTCAGACGGTGGTGTCAGCAGTGTTCCAGCATCCAAATCGAGGAATTGGTTTGTCTTTTTCGTGTCCAGCCGAATGATCTGCTCAATTACAGGGCCGAACGAAGATTTTGTAGCTGCGGCTGCCAGTTCGGTATAGGAAGCTTCCTGGGTGGCTTCCGCGCTCTCGTGCGTCCTTCGCTGCCGCATGTGGATTAAGCTTGCAACAACGACCACCGCGATTACCAAGACCAGAAGTGTTGACACTGCGACGCCGATCGCCTTCGCCGAACTGCCCCGGACGTCGGACGCAGATGGTTTGACCGGGTCTTCACCTAACACCGCCGTGCCGTGAGGACCAACACCTGCCGGTTGATCAGCTAGCCGGCCGGCCGCTCCGAAGATGTCCTCGTAGGCATACATCAATGATGCTGTTGCAATGGGCGCCGCAATGAAGATTCCCAGACAGAAGGCCACGAACCCCGCTACATGGAGCAGCACCAGGATAATGACGAAGCCAAAAAGTTTCCACCAATGCCGGGTGACCATTTTGCGGCTTAGTTCCATCGCCGACCAAAAGTCGAGGCGTTTGTCCATGATCAGCGGCAGCGTAAAAGTCCACGCGACACAGAGATAAATACCTGGCAGAATCAGGCACACAAATCCCAGCCCTGTAAGCAGCAAACTTACTAGGCTGCCTAGGAATAAATGCAAAAATCGTTTACTGAATCCAGCGAAGGCCGTCTCGATGGTCACAGCCTGTCCGCGGATTTTTTGGAGGAAATAAAAATAAAGTCCACCCGTGAGCGGTCCGCTTACGAGCAGTCCGAGTATTGATCCGCCTCCATTGGGCCGATCATGGCCTGAAATGATCACGACCCCGGCCGATTGTGCGATTGCCAACAGCACCCAGATCAGCGCGCTGATGCCGACAGTCGACCAGAAATTGCTTCGCACCAGTGCCCATCCACGTCGCAGACAACTGCGGATGCTCACCGTGTATTCCCGCGCCAGCGCATCTCGAATCAAGGCTTCGGCTTTCGGCGGCGCGGGTGGTACGAATTGGCCGGCATTGGTTCCGCCCGCACTGGCAATTGTCTCCACGGCCGTCTTCACCTGGCTTGCCTGCTGGTAGCGGAGTTCCGGCTTCTTTTCCAAGGCACGCAGCACCACCTCGTCCAGTCGCACGTCCACTTCCACCCGGCCTGCTGATGGCGGGGCGAATTTTCCAAGCGGCAGTTCGCCCGTGAGCATTTCGTAGAACACGACCCCCAAGGCAAAAATATCCGCACGATGATCCACGGTTTCCGGCTTCTCGACTTGTTCGGGCGCCATATAATTTGGCGTGCCGATGATGCCTTTGGTTGCCGTCAAATCCGCCTCGGCCTCGTGCCCCATGAGTTTGGCGATGCCGAAATCAGCGATTTTCACGCGACCCTTTTTGTCCAGCAGGATGTTGTCCGGTTTGATGTCGCGATGGACGATGCCTTCATCGTGGGCGAATTGCAGTGCCTCGCAAATCTGCGGTACAATCTGCAATGCCTCCCGTGCCGAGAGTTTTCGGGTGCGCTCCAACTGCCTCAGGTTCAAACCGTCCACGAACTCCATGATGAAGAACGGAAGACCGTTCACCTGACCGAATTCGTGAACGGCCACGATGTTTGGATGACTTAGCCTTGCCAGCGCACGGGCTTCGCGATTGAAACGCTCGGCAAAGCCCGGGCCACTCGCGACCTGTGGCGGGAGAATCTTCAACGCAACAAGGCGATCCAGTCCCGGCTGGCGCGCTTTGTACACTGCGCCCATCCCGCCTTTGCCAATGAAGGTGAGGATTTCCAGTTGAGGAAACAGCCGGGCCACTTCCTCCAATGTGGGCGGCAGGAAGGGTGTGGTTTCGGGGTTGGTTTCCGATGTGACACCTTGGGCCAACAGGCAAGCCGGGCAGAGTCCGTCCAGCGCCCCCGTTGGCAACGAACCTCCACACTGGGGACATTTCTTTGGCATGCTTGGATTATCTGAATTCGTTTCGTCCTGATTCATACATTGTTCTCAGAAGCAAAAACGAGCAAACGTTACAGAATATTTAAAACAAAATGAATGCCGGACCAGAAAGCCCGACCGTCCCGATTTCGGGTTAAACAGTTTCCGTCGCTCGTCCCAGTCCTCTAAGACGGGAAAAGACGGGATAAAATAATTTCGTTGTGATGTGTTTTCATGCCGATACCCTAAAACTGAATGTGCAGGAACTCGAATGAATTCAACGGGTCGCTCGTCATCGCGAAATTCTGCGCTCTCTCAGCTCCGCTCCGTCACTCATTATCCTGCCAGGCCTGTTCCGATTAACCTTTATTAAAGCTTTCATGCACTGGTTGTCTCCATCCGAAAAGGCTGTCATATGCCCTGCAAGAGTGATGTTCGCCGTCGTTCTCCTTCTCAGCGCGCTCGTACCCGCGGCGGGTGACACCGGGTTGTCTGTGAACGAGCGAGGCGAACTGCTGCTCCGTGCGGTTCCCTTTCACGGAATCGGGGTGAACTACTATGATGCTTTCGTGCGTACGATCGAACAACCCTCTCGCACTTCCTACGACGCCGGCTTTTGCGAACTGGCTGCGAGGAAGATCCCGTTTGCGCGCTTCTCGGCAGGCGGTTACTGGCCTCAGGATTGGATTCTTTATCGAACCAATCGTGCCGGCTATTTCAAGCGGCTTGATGGAGTTGTGCAGAGTGCGGAGAAGCATGGCGTTGGATTGATCCCCTCGTTCTTCTGGCACCTGAGCGCTGTTCCG
>CAYSDO010000024.1:0-22913 GCA_964429665.1 uncultured Bifidobacterium sp. | reverse complement strand
CCGACAACATGTTTGGCGACATCATCACGGACATCGCGGCGATGATCCAGGGCGGACTTGGTGTTGCGGCGGGCGGCAACATCAATCCCGAAGGCACGAGCATGTTCGAGCCGATGGGTGGCAGCGCACCGAAATACACCGGCCAGAATGTCATCAATCCCATCGCCGCCATCAACGCTGCGGGTATGATGCTCGACTTCCTTGGTGAAACCAAAGCAGCTGCGGCGATTGAAGCCGCCGTGGTGAAGATCATCAACACAAAGATTCAATCCCTCGCCGCAGGCAAGATGGGCCACGGCACGCGCGAAGTGGGCGATCTGGTTGCGGCGGCTGTGTAATCGGCTGACGTCGGCGATGTGCCCGACCACGCCAGTCGTGGAATTGCCATCGGGTGCAAAGTCTGCCAGCCTGACGATATCGACAAGCCGGGATACGTTTTTGAAGCGCGCCACGAGGTGGCAGACCAGTCGCTCGGCTCTGTAATGACAACAAGCACAGGCATCATCCGTGCGATGCACAAGCTGTAAAACAGGTTTGCTGGCGCGCTTTCCGAACAGATCATTGAACATTTACTTGAGCGACTCGGTGAATGACCGCGACGCCTCCGCCTTGCAAGAAACAAGCATGAGCAAGGCAATTCGCTTTTTGTAGGGGATTTTGCAGCGATTGTTTGTTCCTGCTCCTCGTCTCGAAACTACGCGGTTGGATTGCATTCAAACCGCAAGCTTGTCACAGTGACCAGACACAATTCATCGTAAGCATGTTTATCCATTACACTCCTCGTCTTACATGGCGAAGCGCGGCGCGATTGACTATCGGCGCAATACTGATCGCCACGCTCGGCGTGCTTTCCGCAGGAGCGGGCCAGAACATTTACGTCTCCAAACTCGGCGACAACTCGGATGGCTCGTCGTGGGCGAAGGCGTTCCGCACCGTCCAAGCCGCGCTTAATGCTGTGCCGGACGACAAAGGCGGGCATCGCATCATCGTCCGTCCGGACACTTACATGGAGGCGAACTTGTTCCCGGCACAGAAAGGCGCAGCAGGCGCTTACAACCAACTCATCGGTGACACCGATGGCAGTCTCGGCTCTGGCACGAGCGGTTGGGTGATCCTCGATTCCGGCGACGCTGAGAAGGGATTCAAGAGTTACGACTGGTGGGGGACGATTCGCGCCTACAAGCGCGGCTGGTCCAAGGAGCACAAGGCTGAAACGTTTTCCTCGATTGGTTGGGATCGCTGGAAGTTCGAGAATCTCTACGCAACTGGCGGCGACGCCGGCCTGTTCTTCGATCTTGTGGACACCGCGGAGCCATTCACAGTAGTTGTTGAGGATTGCGTGAGCATTGGTCGCGCGTTTGGCGGTGGCGCAGCAAACATTCTGTCGCGGCCCGATGAGCCCTGCGTGTTCCGTCGTTGCAAACTCTGGTGTCTCGACTGGTGGGGCGATGCGGCTGGCGCCTACGTGCGCGCCGAACATCCCGAAATGCCTGCCCATCCGGACGTCGTGTTCGAGGATTGCACGCTCACCGGCCCGGACAACGCTTTGCAGGCGGGCAATCCCGGCTTCGCCGGTTTCACGCGCGTGAAGTTGAAAAACTGCCAGCTCGTCGCGCTCAACTTCTCCCAACCGCAGGGCAAGCCCGGCTCGGGTGTGATTCACAGCACGATCGAAGGCCGCTTCCTCCACGTGGACATCGAGGATTCCACGCTGATGGGCTGCAAGATCTTTGGTGCAGGCAAAGGTGATGTCAGCTTCGCAACAACTGGCGACGTGAAGGCTTATGTGCAATTCAACCAGGATGTGCCAAAAGGCATGCACCGTCTTGGTCACTGGCCGGCGGACGTCTTCCAGACCATTCTGCCATCCGCGCCACCTAGCAATCGCCACGCGTTGAAGGTTGAGCATCCGGAATCACGCGAGGTCTGTGAAGTTGCGCCCATCATCTGGAAGAACCGGCTGACTCTGATGAAATGCCTGCGCCCGGCCAGCGGCGGCACGAAGGCCGATTACACGCTCTCGCTCGAAGACGTGGAAACCGGACGCGAACTCGCGCGGTTCGCAGAAGGCTACAGCCTGGCTTCCGCGATTGTTCACAAGGGTACGATCTATGTTTTTGCGGCTCGCTTCGAGTCCGGCGACTGGAATGACGTGACGATGTTCAAATCCAAAGACCTCCAGCATTGGGAACAGAAGGTCGTCGTGAAGCAGGAGGGCGAACACTTGTTCAACAGTTCCGTGTGCGCCACGCCCAAGGGTTTTGTGATGGCCTACGAATCCAACGACCAGAAATACACGCCGTTCACCATCAAGTTCGCCACTTCGCCCGACCTGGAAAGCTGGGCCAAGCTGCCGGACACGGTGTTCGGCGCCGACCGCTATGCCGCCTGTCCGTGCATTCGTTTCGTGAACGGCAACTACTACCTGCTCTATCTCGAACACCGCACCCCGCGCTGGGTTTTCGAGACTTACCTTGCGCGCTCCAAGGATTTGAAATCGTGGGAACTCAGTCGCGCCAACCCGATTCTGACGCCCGGCCTCAACGACGGTGTCAACGCGTCCGACCCGGACATCCTCGAGTTCAAGGGCAAGACTTATCTCTATTACTCGGTAGGCGATCAGCGCACATGGTCCAAACTTCGGCGCTCCGTGGCTGATGTTCCGCTCTCCAAATTCTTTGACGGTTATTTCACCGGATTAAACATTGCCAAGCAGAGTCCGACAACGGTTAAATGACCTCTGACCAGTTTAGCATTCAAAACAACAAATCGTTTATGACCTTTTGCAATCAAACCTCGTTCAAGAAATCGTTGACGCTGGCGGCCCTGACGCTGGCGTTCGCCTGGCTCGCATCAACCGCGGCGGCGGCGGAGCCCACGGTTGTCGGCACGTGGAAGTCCAGTTTTACCACGCCTGACGGGCAGGCCATCCAGTCCACGCTCAAAATCAAACAGGACGGCGACAAGTTGAGCGGCACTGTCGTCGGTCGTAACGGCACCGAGTATCCGATGGATGAAGTCAAGCTGGCCGGCGATCAACTCGCCATCAAAGTGACCCGAGAACGCAACGGGGAGAAGGTCACCATGAAAGTGGCCGCCACTTTGAGCGGCGACAGTCTGAAGGGCAAACTGGAATCCAACTGGGGCGGCGAAGACCGGAAAGCGGACTGGGAGGCCAAACGCGAGATACAAACAGCCGCCAATGCCACCGGCGATTGGAAGTATTCCATCAACCTCGAAAGCGGTGACGTCATGAAGCTTGTTCTTAACTTGAAGCAGGACGGAGAAAAACTGACCGGCAAGGTAAAAGTCAGCGAGTTTGAAGCGCCCATCACTGAGGGTAAAGTTGCTGGTGACGCCGTTTCGTTCAAAATTCCTGTGGATTTCGACGGCAACAAATTCACCTCCACCTACAAGGGCACATTGAGCGGCGACGCCATCAAGGGAAAGATTCACTCGGATTGGGGCGGTGAGGATCACAACTACGATTGGAATGCCAGCCGTGAAAAAACTGACGTCACCGGCACTTGGAAATGGGTGCTCGTCACGAAGGACGGTGATTCGATTGATCTCAGTTTGAAGGTCAAGCAGGATGGAGACAAACTGGCCGGAGTCGTGATCATGGGCGACAACGAAGCGCCCATCGCCGATGGAATGATCAAGGACAACAAGATCACCTTGAAGGTGACTCGCGAACGGGATGGCAAAACTCAATCCGCCAAATTTCAGGGTGAACTCAACGGTGACTCCATCAAAGGCAAGATTGATTCCGACTGGAGCGGCGAGAGTCACATCTACGATTGGAACGCCAAGCGCTCGATTTAAGGCTTCAAACTAACCAATCAACATCGGCTTGCTTCGCGACTGATTCTGAAGTTTGATTGCGGGCAGATATATGAAGACACCTGCTTTGGTCGTCGGACTCTGTCTCCTCACCCTCGTTTCCACACGCGTCACCACACCGGCGGCAACTCAAGCCGGCTCGCCAAACCAGCCGGCCAGCGCTGCTGCGCCGGTGACTTTGGAGACGCCGCACGAGCGCGACGCCCGCATGAAGTGGTGGCGCGATGCGCGTTTTGGCATGTTCATCCACTGGGGGCTTTACGCGATTCCCGCCGGGGAATGGAAAGGCAAGACCGACCACGCGGAGTGGATTCGCGAGAGCGCAAAAATTCCACTTGAGGAATACAACCAGTTTCTCGGGCAGTTCAACCCGGTGAATTTCAACCCCGCCGAATGGTCGCGACTCGCCCATCGCGCCGGCATGAAATACCTCGTCATCACCTCCAAACACCACGATGGATTTGCGCTTTGGGATTCCAAGGCTTCCGACTTCGACGTGATGGCGACGTCTTTCAAACGGGACATTCTCAGGGAACTCAGCGCCGCGTGCCGCAAACAAAACGTCCGGTTCTGCACCTACCACTCCATCATGGACTGGCATCATCCTGATTATCTGCCGCGCCGCACATGGGAGAAATCCACGCGTTCCGCCGATGGCGCAGACTTCGACAGGTTTCGCGGTTATCTCAAAAGCCAGCTTAAGGAAATTGTCCGGGGCTACAACCCGGGCGTGATGTGGTTTGACGGCGAATGGGAAGCCACCTGGACTCATGCCATGGGTGAGGACCTTGACGACTACGTGCGCGGCTTGAACAAGAAGATCATCGTCAACAACCGCGTGGACAAGGGCCGTCACGGCATGGCGGGGCAGACCAAGGAAGGCGGCTTCCGTGGTGATTTCGGCACGCCGGAGCAGGAAATTCCCGATCAAGGCATTCCCGGCGTGGACTGGGAATCCTGCATGACCATGAACGCGCACTGGGGCTGGAACGCCGCGGACACCCAATGGAAATCCACCGAGGACCTCGTCCGCAAACTGATTGATATCGCCAGCAAAGGCGGGAACTTCCTCCTCAACATTGGCCCTCGCCCGGACGGCACGTTCCCCGATCAAGCCGTGGAAAGGCTCGAAGGCATTGGCCGCTGGATGGACAAGAACAGCAGCTCGATCTACGGCACACGCGCCAGCCTCATTGGAAAACCGGCCTGGGGACGTTGCACACAGAAGGAGCTCGGCAAAGGCAAGACCCGCCTCTACCTCCACGTGTTCGACTGGCCCAACGACGGTCAACTTGTCGTGACCGGCATCAGCGGCACACCGATCCAAGCCGCGCTGCTGGACGGTGGCAACAAACTCAAGTTCACGCAGAACGCCAGCGGGTTGACCATTGACGTTCTAGCCAAACCGAAGGACACCATGGCAACAGTAATCACACTGGACATCATGAAGCCGAAAACGGGTAGCTAGCCGTCATCGCGCATCCCATGTTCAAGTGGAGTGAATCGGACCTTACAGAGTTCTTCGGCGTGGTTGCCACGTTCCACGAGGATGCACACTCCCATTCTTTCGAGGTCAGCCGCGACGGCTTACGCTTGCTCGTTACACTCTTCGACCTTGAGGGCGCGGTTTACGTCAGCATCTTTCGCGATGGATTGTCCGAGCCGCTATTCACAGTTCGGCGCGAGCTTTGCACATACGCACACGTCACTGTTAGTCCAAACTTTTGCCGCTGCTTTGAGGCCGGAGCGCCGAAACATCCCGCCACAGACATGGGCATTCCGCCAATTTTGGTGCGAGGCGTTCGCGTGTACATCGAGCCACAGTTTCGGGTAGGGTTGATTCAGCCACGGTATGAGGACGCGTGACCAGATTAAAGGACAAGGCAGAGTCACGTCGCGGAGCAACGCACAATGATAGACTTGAACATCAACACTACGCACCACACTCGCAGCCCGGCGGTCGCTGAATGTTGGCGGTAGGCCGATTCTAATGCTATGAGTATCTTCGAGCGCATCTTTGGGATGTCAGAAAATGAGCGGTTGCTTCGGGAGCAGGCTGACCTTTGGGCAGCTCGACATTACCCCGTAGCCGAACGCGCCGTCGCGGCGACCACCGCACGAATTGTCGTCGAGCAGCAGAGTGTTGGTTTGGATCAGTTGTCTCCGACGACTCGATTCATTCAAGACTTGGAGATGCACGATCCTTTGGAGGGAATCGAGTTGGTGATGGCAGTAGAGGAGGAGTTCGACATAAAGATTCCGGCAGATCGTGCCGAGGCGATGGAGACTCTTGGAGATCTGGTTGCGTATTTGAATGAGAGAGGTGAGGGACTTGGCGGCTAATCCAATTAGCTGACAAGTCCACTGCCCGTCGCGGTCTAACGCACAATGAATAACTCTAGCCTCAACACTGCGCACCATGCTCGCGGCCAGGCGTTCGTTAAATGCGCGTCTCATGAAGCCCTCTAACCGGGCTGAGTTTTTAGGAGATGACCCTCCCACCCATCAGACAGTCCACCGCACAAACTGATCGGCGTCTTGCACACGGAGTCGCGTTCATCCTGCTCCTGGCGTGCGCATTGTTAATTCCTATGTTGCGCAGATGGCCGTGGGTTTGGCTCGCCCCATTCACCGCTTACTTTGTCCTCGTTGTATGCATTCCACCTTTGCGTCGTTCAATGGGTTGGCTTCGTGCTGGCAGGCTTTCCTCAGCTTCCATCGTTGCGACCGTTGCTGTCATGGGATTGACGGTTTTGGCCCTCGTTCTCTTCCATACCATCGTCAACCCCGATGTTCATGGTTATCGTACAGCCATCCCGTTCGATGCGCTCGGCGGTGTCATTATGGCCGGAGTAATTTTTACCATCGTCAATGCGACCCTGGAGGAGTTGGTTTTTCGGGGCATACTTTTTGATGCGCTGGAATCACAGTGGGGAGTCTGGGTCACGTTGATTGCCACGGCGATGTTGTTTGGCCTCGGCCACCTTCGGGGTTATCCATCAGGTGTCGTAGGTGCGTGCCTGGCTGCTGTGTTCGGTTTCGCCATGGGTGTGCTAAGGCTCTGGAGTGGCGGACTTATTTTACCTATCGTCGCTCACATGGTTGCCGATGCTACGATCTATGCCATTCTCGTACATTCGCAAGATGTGTGAGTCTTTTCACATGTGCGTGGCAGACGAGGTCTGGGGCGGAGGACCAGAGCCGATTGATGAGCCCGCCTCAAGAGCTGCCGATTTTCCACAACTGGCCGTTGCTGCGGAAATAGATTGCACCGTTTGCGATGGAGGGCGTGCTCAGGACCATTTCCCCGAGATCAAGTTCGCTCACCACTTCACCCTCGGGCTTCGTGGTGTCCACCACCTGCGCCAGTCCCTTTTCATTCACGCAATACAGAAACTGTCCCGCCACCACCGGTGACGCGCTGAATGGTCCTTTGAGCCGGAGCTGCCAGAGCCGGTCGCCTGTGGTTGCATTCCCGCACGTCAACACGCCGCCGTCGTTCATTGTAAATATCTTTCCACCCAGCACCGCCGGACTCGGTGTGCCCGGACGGAGCTGGCCGGAACGCCAGAGCTGTTTGGGCTCGGCGTTGGTGCTGTCAAACTCCAGGGCCGTCAAACCCTGGGATGGAATGAAAAGCCTCGCGCCATCCGCCGTGCTGGAGGGGGTCGAGGACGCGCTGTTCGTATAGTTCCAAATGATCCTGCCCGTGGCGGGATCAATGGCCGCCAGGCCTTTGGAAGATTGTAGCGCGACAAGTGCTGCGCTTTTGGTTTGCAGCAACACTGGCGACGTCCAGTTTGCACCACGCGCCCGCTCCAGTTTCCAACGGTTCAAACCGGTCTCAAGCTCCAGCCCCACCGTGAATGCTTCGCTCTGGCTTTCCACCTGCGCCACCACCACGCCACCCGCGATCAGCAACGATGAGGACATCCCGAGGCTGTTGCTGGCATTCGGATAATCCCGGCCCAGCCCGCGAAACCAGATCAGGTTGCCATCGAGATCCAGGCAGACGATGTCGTTCGAGGAAAATATCGCGGCGATATATTTTCCATCACTGACCGGAGTGGGTGCGGCCACGGCGATCTTCTCATGACACATGGTGCGGCCTGTGGCCCAGAACTGCCGCTCCCAAAGCTTCGTTCCACCCGCCGCGTTGTAACAGATGACGTGCAACCGTTGCTCCTTGAGTCCGCTGGAACACGTCACGAACACGCGGTCGCCAACAATAATCGGGCTGGAGAGTCCCTTGCCGGGCAGGTTGATCTTCCAGGCGATGCTGTTGCTGGCGTTGAGTACGGTCGGGACCTGCGCCTCGTTGGCAGCGCCGTTGCCGTTGGGTCCGCGGAACTGCCGCCAGTCCGCTGCGTGAACAGTCGTGGCAGCGATCAGAAACAGAGCAAGCAGTTTCATTTGATGTTCGTGGCTGGAGCGGTTGAGGATTTGCTGGCTGAGGCGAACGGCGTTCCAAGTGAGTCCGTAACCCGCAGTTGAAATTCCCATTCCTCGGTCCAATCCGCCACTTCTGCGTTCTGGCAGACCTTCACGAGGATCGTGTTGCGACCCTGCTGAAGCTGGACGGGCATGCGATACTGGTCAATCTCCGCCGTGGTGTGATACTCGTTGTGCGCAAAAACAAACTGACCATTGAGCCACACGCGCCATGAATTTTTGCCGCCTAGTCGCAGCTCCACCGCCCGGGCCTTGTCCGAGTAAAATTCAGTCGTTGCATACCCGGCAACTTCCTTGAGTTTTCCGCACGGCTGGTTCATGTCCACCATGCCATATTGATGCTTGGTGGTGTAATCCTGCCACCGCACCTTGCCGAGTTTGCCATCATGCTCCGCTGTGAGATCAATCTTCAACTCCGGGGGATAGACAGTTTCAAAACCCTTGTTGCCGGTGTTGTCGAACGGCCCGATTACTTTCCATTCCGCGAGGAAGCCAAAATGCTTTTGCAGGTCCACGGGCTGGCCCAGTTCCGCGAGCTTCCCTGCGATGCTGTCAATCTGCTGCACGTCACGCGCCGGGCCCAACGCCTGTTGAAACAATGAGACGGCGGCGGTTTTGTTTGTGCGGGCCAGTTCCTGACCGGCCTGGTCAATCAACTTCTGAACGGCGTCGTGCCGGATCTCCAGGCTGGGATCATTCAACATGCCGGCAAGCAATTGATCCGTGGCGGCAGGGTTCACCCGCGCCACCAGCTCGAACGCCAGCCGGCGGGCGCGCGGACTGTGTTTTGTATCTCTGAGAAAATTGTTTAGTTCAGCCTGTGGCAGTTTGCGTCCCGCAGCCAACTCGCGACCCGCAACCGAATCCACAACGGCGCGCAGCCAGTTCAATGCGTAGTCATTCGCTCCATCCATCGCCTCAAGCAATGGCAACAATGTGGAAATATTACCGGCGGCAAGTTTCTTCCATGCAGCGGACGCGGCGGCATTGCCCTGACCTTCCGAACCGACCGCACGAAGAACGCGGACCGGTTCTGCCATTTCCGGCGGCAGGCCGGCCAGTGCCAGACCGGCTCCGCAAGTCAGCACCAGCGTTCGCAAAAATAATTTCATCGGCATAATAGACAGAATGGAGTTCTCCCAACAGACGAGCCCAGGAAAACTGGGTCACTCTAGCTGAGGCTGAATCATGGCGGCAATCTGGAAACGTAATCTTCAGATAAAAACGTCGTGGCATCGCGCTTGAATTCACTTCCAGCGTTATCGGCAAAGGAAGGTGAACGTATGAAGCTGAGTTGTGCAGCTGGCAAAGCAGCCTTTAGACATGGAAGTCAATCGCCGCCCAAAGCGACTTTCAACCATGGAGTGCCGGACCAATACCATTGTGAAGCTTTCATCGCCTGCACGTGGCCATCCACAAAGGAGACATTGCTGCGCTCACCATGACGGACGTGTGGGCCGCCCCAATTGCCATCGTCATTGGTCACGCCACCATTATTGGGAGCATCATTTCCGGGATCATGCACAATCCAGCATCCTGGTTTTTCCGGTGATTTACTCGTCACGCACTTGAGTGGGTCCGTTGAGTTGATCGGCTTGCATCCGCCATCTGTCATGTAAACAGTACTGGCGGGTTTGCGAACAATACTGTCCTTCCGCTGCGGCCAGTCCTTGGCGTCCCAAACCCCGGCCCAATCGCAGCCTCCAAGTGCGAAGTTCGCTTCGTAATTGGAGATGGCCTGATCTGCTGCAGCGCTCGGATAATTTTGCACGAATTCCTTAAATTTTACAGATTTCGAGGGACACAGCAGAATGTTGGTAGTCTGGTAAGATTGAAGATAGTTGAACCACGCTTTCCGCTGGCCATTGTTATCGCGCACCCAGAATGTCGGACAGAATTTTCCACCATTGTCCCCCGAATAAAGGATGGCGGCGGTGGCCATTTGCTTGAGCATGTTGACACAGCTTATGGACTTGGCCCGCTCTTTGGCCTTTGCCAGCGCGGGAAGCAGCATGGCGGCCAAGATGGCGATGATGGCAATGACCACCAGCAGTTCAATGAGTGTGAAGGCAGATCGGGATGTTTTCATGCTGGTTTGTTTCATACGTTCCGTGCGTTACGTTTCGATGACGATCACCTCATTCAGGAGTTCATGGCTTCCAACCCTTGTACTTATAGCGCTGCTTGATCCATGCAAAGTCGCGATCTTTGGTCGTCGTTGACCTGCCAAATGTTGGATCAGAGTTGTTCTCAGCGGCAGTCGCATCCTTCAAAGTTGCAGCCTCAAGCCACTTGTGGCTTTCAACATGACCGTCGAGAAAACTGATGGTGTTCGCATTTAGATGGAATGCTGCGACGGGATCAATCCAACTCGTATTGGCGATTCCAATCACCCAGGTGCCCAGATTGTAATTCCGGGAATCCGGTTCTTCAACAAACACCATGGCGGCGGCCGGATCCGGAACGCTTGAAGTCTTGAACAGCGGAGGAGTGGCGGAATCCCACAATTGAAGCACGCCATTCCACGTGAAAGTCCCCATTCCATCAGCCTTGGAGTAACTGTCGTATGCCCAATGGGCACCGGGCCGGCGACGTTTAAACCGTCAATCGCCGGGGCAATGATAAGCACCAAAAGATGAACAGTATGGCCACAGAGGACCCATTGTTAAACCCTTCTGAACGGCTTGGACCGCCTTGTCTTCAACCATTCCAGAGGTGATGTCGGGCGACGGTCCGGGCCAATACCCGCCCGCAAAGGTATCTAATTTTACAGTTGTGGTTCCGTTGTTGTAAGCAAAGGCCGCCCCTTCCATCGTGCCATTGTTGTCGTCTGCATACATGGTGAATGCCAACTGAAGTTGTCGCTCGTTGCTCTGGCAGTAGGCACCCGTAGCTTTCATCTTGGCTTTCGTCAGCGCAGGTAACAGCATCGCGGCGAGGATTGCGATGATGGCGATGACCACCAGGAGTTCAATGAGGGTGAAAGCTGATCGAGATGTTTTCACAGAGAATAGCCGCCTCATAGAGGCGCCCATTTTTTGTGCTTGTAACGCTGATAAACCCACTGAAAGTCCGCGTTGTTGGCATTGCCGCCTGCCCAGTAAAAACTTGCGATTCCGTTCGATGAATCTTTGGCAGCCTTGATCACTTGCGGATCCTTCCAGGTATGACTTTCGGCGTGTCCGTCGGCGAACGAAATGGTGCTGACGTTGCCATGGAAGATGGCGAATGGGTCCACCCAACCGGGTGCGGGTTTTACATCAATCACCCAAGTGCCGAGGTTGTTACCTCGGGGATCCGCTTCCTCAAGAAAAATCATTGCCTCGGCAGGACTGGCAACGGCGGACCTTTTTTCGTAGGGTGGTTGGTAGGGGTCCTGCCAGCTTCCACCATTCATGCCGTTTGCCTTGGAGTAGCTGTCGTAGGCGTATCCACTCCCTGGTTTTAGCCTCTGGCTGCGCATGTCACCTGGGCAATGATAGGCGCCCGTAGCGCTCACATAGCGATACAAAGCGCCTTTCTTGAATCCGTTTTCAACATAACGCTGAGCCGTGCTTGAAGTCATTCCTCCTGTAATGTCCTGGTACACGCCATTGTCATTGTGTGGACCGGGCCAATATCCGCCGGCGGGATTGCCGATCTGGCCCGCGCCAGGATTGGTGTAGATTATTCTGTCATTATTGTCGTCAGAATACATGACGAAACCCAGGGCAAGTTGCTTATGATTGCTTAGGCAGGCTGCTTTGGTGGCCTTAAGCTTGGCCTTCGACAATGCAGGCAACAACATGGCAGCGAGGATTGCTATGATGGCGATGACCACCAGCAGCTCAATGAGGGTAAAGCCGCCGCGTGATGGTTTTCTGACTGGAAAGAAACAGGAAACGATTGGCTTCATGATGCGTGTCTGTGCTTGTCCATAGACTAAATGATTCCTTCCATGACGCAAACTAAAACAGGGAGTTTGTGGAATCCCCGGACACGCTGAAAGCTCATTGTCAAAACTCTTGTGGCTCACGTTCCAGTGTCAATCGGACCAGATGCGTGCATCCTGACGAATGTGGCAGTGCCGGGTTTTTCCATCCGGCAGTTTAAGTTGGACAGTGACTTCAAAGCCCTCAGGAGTGGATTTGAAAACCAGGTTTCCTTCTGTTTTGAGACCGGGATTCAAAGCCAGTTGATCGAGCGACGTCGCCCAGCGGCCATTCTTCCCGTGGTATTCCTTTTGCGCATAATAGATTTGATGCAACTGCGTCCGCGCCGCAGCGGTCGGATCAGGGACGAACGTGACTGAGCCGGTCTTTTTGCGGGTGAACTGGACATAGCCCCACTTTTCGGGCCGGTGCATGTCAATGATGCCCTGTGGTGACCAGACCCAGTTGTCCTCCTTTGTTCCGGGACGCTTTCGGTATTTCCCGTTCACAATGTCCGTCAGCCATTCCACGCGGGAAAAATTGACCCGCCACTGTTCACTTTCGGTTGGCGGCGTTTTCCGTCCGGCAAACTCGGCCAACGCCTTCCAAGGAAATGCGATTTCCACCGTCCAACCGACATCGGTGTCAGCGGAATCGTTGATCGTTCCTTTCAGATGCACCGCCGTTTTCAGGCCGGGAATCTCCCACTCATTGAGGGCGGGACCGCCGTCCTTGTAGGGCTTTTTTAGACGCAGGTCCCATCCGGTGTTGAGCGCGTTCATCTCAAATTCGTAGTACTCATGGCTGTCACCATCCGGATCAATGAACACTTCGAAATCGTTGTCGTTGAAAATGACCGCGTCATGATTGGTGATCGTGGCCCAAACGTGCGGCTCATCAAGTTCGGCAGCGACATAAAAGTAATCATCATCCCAAAGCATTTTGGCGCGGGTGCGGAAACGGGGTTTTGGTTTTGAATCTCCTTCGATATCTTGGAAGTCTTTTGTCCATGGCACGGCCTGCCAGTTTGCTTCGTCAAGGAGGCCGTCGATTTTCACGGGGACTTCGGCCCGGTGGCACACGTAACCTTGCGGTGTGATGGCGCTCATTTTGGTCCAATCCTGAATTGGGCCGGCCCAAAGAGTTACACCTTCGTTCGAGAAAACAACAACCAAGAGCACAAGTAAATGCCGCATGCAATGCTTCATGAGTATATGGAGATTCAATGAAGTCGTGAGGATATACCCGCCCAGTCTGCTCGTCCAAGCCAAAGCATGCAGAAGTTTGGATATCGTCTTGAGGCTCAGGCATGCCTCAGGAATTCGTTGCCCACCCAAGAAAAAGGTCCGGCACCTTGCGATGCCGGACCTGTGATTTAGCAATAAGCGTCTTTCGTTTACTTCTCCAGCCGGAAGAATTTGTTTCCAGCTGTCGCAACAGGGACCACGACAGAATTGTTTACAACACCTGGGACAGCGGTCCAAACCGGACTCGATAGGCTGGGTGATGATTTCAGGGTGAAGCCTGTCGATGACAACGGCCAGATCAGGGTCATTTCATTCCCGATCTTCCCGAAGCACAGTTTCGGCGACTGTTCCACCGGAATATAAACCGGGATGCCGTTTGAGCTTGGCGAACCCAGTGCCGCCAGTTCCGCCTTGGATAGTGCTCCATTGCGGATCTGGATGCTGTTGACCCACATTGTACGGCGCTCATCTTGGTCACCATCACCGAACAGGATCGCCGTCGGTTGCAATGCCCGGCGTGCGGCATCAAGCCCTTGTCCGGCAATCCAATCGTCTTGGAATATCCCATCGACGTACTTGGTCACGACAGGAGGGCTGGCTGCCTCGTTGTAAGCCGCTGCGATGCGGTGCCACGTTCCGGGCGTGAATGCGCCGGTGCCGTTGTAACCGCCGGTGCCCTGGCCGAAGTTGTTGCCCTGCCAGAACAGGTCACCGTCGTCCGTGTTGTCCAGCGAGGCTCCGATGTTCAACAGAGAAGCTGCACCGGCCCCGGTGGTGTCTACCAAGACATCCATGATCAAGGTGTACTGATTGACCTTTGTGCCGCCACCGTTCGGTGCAATGCCGTGCGTCATGATGTAACCAATGTTGCGGCTTCCGGTACCTGTGTCTCCTGGGACTTGCATGATTTTCGCCTCCTGTCCTTCGATCAACGGTTGACCTAATGTTGTGGTGTCGCCAAACAAGGTCTGGTTTGCATTGGTACCGGTGCCTCCGTTGTCGTAGGTAGGATTAATGTATTGCAACGGCTTTCCGATCGTGGCCGCCAAGTTACCGCCGTTAAAGTCCCATTGGCCCGCAACAGTGCTTGTGGGAAGAACTACAGGAATGCCGCTGCCCGATGGGCTGCCTAGGAGAACACACTCGGCATCACTTAGTTTACCCGCGCGAATCTGAATGCTGTCGACCCACATTTTGCGACGCTCATCCTGGTCACCATCACCGAACAGGATTGCCGTCGGCTGCAACGCCCGGCGTGCGGCATCAAGCCCTTGTCCGGCAATCCAGTCATCCTGCTTGATGCCGTCCACGTACTTGGTGACCACGGGCGGGTTGGCGGCTTCATCATAAGCGGCGACGATACGATGCCATGAACCGGGTGTGAATGCGCCGGTCCCGTTGTAACCGCCGGTGCCCTGGCCGAAGTTGTTGCCCTGCCAGAACAGGTCACCGTCGTCCGTGTTGTCCAGCGAGGCTCCGATGTTCAACAGAGAAGCTGCACCGGCCCCGGTGGTGTCTACCAAGACATCCATGATCAAGGTGTACTGATTGACCTTTGTGCCGCCACCGTTCGGTGCAATGCCGTGCGTCATGATGTAACCAAGTCTGCGACTGCCAGTACCCGTGTCACCGGGTACTTCCATGACGTTGGCCACTTGACCATTGATATCGGGCACTCCCAAGGAGGTGGTAGTGCCAAACCGGGTCTTGTTCGGGTTGCTGCCGGTTGGCCCATCGTAGGTAGGATCAATGTACTGCAAGGGCGTTCCTACGGTGGCTCCTAGGTTGCCAAAGTCGAAATCCCACTGACCTTTGACTTGAGTGGTGGAACCACCCACAAGATTGACGGTGAACGCCCATGTATTGGTGTGCAAGGCTGCACCGGAGTCGGCATAAACCAAGCGTACGGCGTTGTCCGCCGTTGCCCAGTTGCCATTGGGGCTGTATTTGATGGTCGTCTTGTTGCCAACATGAGTGAGCACTTGGGGAATCACAGTGGTGCCGTTGACGGAGAGTTGAACGGTACCCGTGTTGACCGTTGTTGTACCGTCGAAAAGAGTAATTGAGATTTGCGCTGAAGAAGCATTTCCGGCAGACCCTGGTGCAGGAAGGATGTCAGCAATGTAAGGCGAATTGAAAATGGCGTTCGTGGAGGATCGGAAGGCATTAGGTGCGCCGCCAAGACCCGAGTTGATCAAGAAACGCTCCGTGGTGTTGGTATTAACTTGATAGAATTGCAAATTCACACCGCGACCTTGTTGCCAGTGGAGAATGCGGAATGGGTAGGCGCCTTGGACAGGCACAACCACTTCAATCTGATTTTCGATGTGTTGGTCGCCTCCGAAGCCGCTTGCCCCGGCGCCACGTCCAAAATCAGCAATCTTGGTGGCGAAGAAGTCCCGCGGGTTGGCACCCACGAATACCGAGCAACCATCATCATCGTTCACATCGGTGCGTTCTGCATTTGCGCTGATTGCCAGTGTATAGACACCGGGCTCAAGGGTGACCAACGCCACAGATTCATCTGCGAACTGGTCTGTGTCATCCTCGAAACCTGGAATGCCGGGAAAAGGCTCGGGGTCGTTGGCTCCAAGAGAAACCGTTGACCCATCCGGGGCTGTTATATCGTGCAGGCTGATATTGCGGTCAAAATGTACAAAATCCTTGAAGTAAACTCCCCCGGCATTGGGTCCTGGTGTTGCGGCATTGGTAATAGTGGCACCTCCGCTGTCAGTAAGGATGCCGTTGATCTGTCGCAAAGCTCGAATGAAACTGTTTGCGACCACGACGTTGGTGCTAGCCTGCGCCGTGCGCACGGTGAAGCCAGGGTTGCTGACGGAGTTGGTTGGCAGAGCGGCACTCGTTGGTAGAGTAACTCCGGCGTGAAGTTGTGCAGTAACGACCGTGAACGCCATTACTCCGGCAAACAAATGAATCAGGGATCTGTTGATTTTCATGATTTACGAGGATTTTTATTCGTTGATTTACCCACGACAAAGCACAGCTAACGCAATGAAATCCGCTTCATAGAGGTAAATTGTTCGATCTGATGATGGCTATTGCGCAATCTAAACGCAAGACAAAATTTTGAAAAAGCACGTGATGGCGAAAGGAAAGCGGCAACAAGCAGATCGAAAACCATTGGTGCAATATTTATGGAAAGGAACTGCGTCGGTTAACAAAACCACCATTTCCCCCGTGCTGGATTTGCTTCCGACCCTCGGATCTTGTCAACCCAGTGTTTTTCGTAATGCCCGGACTGCAGAATGATTGGTGACTGTGAACTCATCCTCAGGAGGTTTGATTGCGCCTCCGAATGATACTTGAGGTCGTGCTGCTACGGAGCGATCCTTGTTGCCAGTCGTCAACGAGGCATGCACCTGGTCACAGCCTGTACGCGCCACCACATCAGCAACGGTGAAGCGATTTATGCCACCGGCCGGCAAGACCTCGATACGCCCCCCGGAATGGCGTACATAATTTGCAATGTTTGCTGCGCCGTTGTAAGCGGACGCTTCCTGACCGGAAGTCATTACCCTCGTAAAACCAAGATCAATCAACTGATCCAGCGCTTTCAGAGGTTCAGATACGACATCGAATGCCCTGTGAAAAACGATCTGTCGCTTCTCTGCAATCCTCGCTATTTGCCGGCAACGCCTCAGATCAATCGCACCTCGCTCGGTCAGAATTCCAAATGCGATGCCATCGGCTCCTTCCGCCAATGCAGCCTCGACATCACGCAACATCACCTTGAAATCATTGGCGCTGTAACAGAAGCCTCCCGCGCGCGGACGGATCATGGCAATGAGCGGGATGCGTATCGCTGCACGTGACTCGCGTAGGGCGCCAAGGGAGGGTGTCAGACCGCCCAACATCAGAGCGCAGTTGAGTTCAACGCGATCCGCGCCGCTCTGTTCCGCCACTACGCAATCTTCCGCGGAGGCGGTGCAGATTTCCAATTTGATTCGCCGTCTGCTCATCGTTCGGGAGTGCCGATGCCAGGATTGGGCAACACCCGGCTGCTGCCCGGCGTGGTCACCGAGTACTGAAATCCTTGATCTGTTCCCGCCGCGCCGAAGCGACCGTGTTTGTCGAGCGCCACGAAGTTGATGCTCAGGTTTGCGCCCTTGGGCTCAGTTTGCATGACGCGGCGGATGGCCTTCACGCACGCCTCGTGCGGCGTCATTCCTTGGCGCATGAATTCTACGATGAGAAACGAAGCACAGTAGCGCATCACGTTTTCGCCGAGCCCCGTGGCTCCGGCCGCGCCCACCTCGTTGTCCA
Organism: uncultured Bifidobacterium sp.; assembly: GCA_964429665.1. GTDB lineage: Bacteria > Verrucomicrobiota > Verrucomicrobiia > Limisphaerales > JADLHS01 > JADLHS01. The sequence continues at coordinate 5,176 of CAYSDO010000024.1, read as the reverse complement.
CATAAAGGCCACTGCCTATGATCGGCGAGTCACCGACGCGGCCTGGCAGTTTGCCGCCGAGTCCGCTCGTGGAGCAACCGCCGGCAATGTTCCCATCCTTACCCAATACCAACAGGGCGATCGTATCATGGTTGTCCGGCTTTTTTACGGGGGGATTGGCTCGTTGGGAGGCTCTTTTCTTCTGCCATTGTTCGTAACGCTCCTTGGAATTGAGTTCAACCGACTCCAAACCTTCCTCCAAGGCAAACATCCTTGCACCTTCCCCGACGAGCAGGACGTGCCGGGTTTTTTCCATCACGCGTCGCGCAGCGGAAATGGGATGGCGGATGCCTTCGAGCCCGGCCACGCTGCCGGCTTTGTGATCGGGCCCATTCATGATGCACGCATCGAGTTGCACCACTCCGGCGGCGTTGGGACCGCCAGACAGGCCGACGGAACCGTTACCGGAGGATTCCGTCACCCAAATGCCTTTTTCCACGGCGTCCAAAAGCGATCCTCCTCCGAGCAATACCTTCAGCGCCTCATCGTTGGAGGCCTTGCCGAAAGGCCAGGTGGAAACGATCAATGGAACTTCACCTTTGTCTTCTTTTGATTCGGCAGATCGAGCAATTGTGGTTGCCGAGGCAGCGACTACGCCTACCGCCACTTGATTCAAGAATTTGCGTCTCGTCATATTTTCTAAGAATGGCCTGCTGCCTCATAGCCGCAGAGTTATTGTCAATTAGTTTCCCGTTGGGGATGATGGCGGAAGTGTTTAGTTCAGTTGTGCCTCCGTCAATCCCTGTTTTGAATCTGGAAAGCAAATGGTTCGATGGCGGGTAACCACTCAAATTTGAGATGATGTGGCCGTTACTTCCGCAGATGCACGAACACGCCTTTCTTGTTTCCTACAATTACGTCGGTTTGCTTGTCTCCACTCACGTCACCGGCTGTCACCTGCGTGCCTACGCCGGAATCGTCGTCAATGAGATGTGGCACGAAGACAGCCTTGCCGTTACCGGGGCGCTGTAATTCAAACCAGATCAGTACAGCTGGTGCATCGGCTTCTGCGTCCCCTTTGGGGCCGTGCGCCCAAAAGCGTTTGCCTGTGACAAAGTCCATCAGTCCATCGCCATTCATGTCTGCCAACACCATTGCATGCATCTGACTGCAACGAAGGTGAGTCGTCGTGACGTCAGGGCTCGGGGGCATGAGGACGTTTTGTTGCCATGTGATTTCTCCGCCAGTTCGTACCTGCCGAAACCAGAGCAAACCGTAGAGGTGACAATGCCAGGAATTGATCACATCCGCGAGCCCATCGCCGTCCACGTCAGTGACGAGCATTTGAGAAGCGGCCTCGGCGAATTTCTGCGGATGAAATTTCCATGGAGCAGATGAGGTGGCGGCATCCGCAGGTTGTTCCCACCAGCCGGCGGACTCAAGGATGTCCATTCGCCCGTCGCCATTGATGTCGCCCGCGCCGATGCCGTGGGTGAAGCGCTGATACTTTTTATCCTGTGGCGAGATGGCGTGAAACTTCCATTGTTCATCGGGCTTGGAGGTGTCGTAAGTGGCGTAGCCAATATAACCCTCGTTGTTGAAGACAAGGTCCGATTGCCCGTCACCCGTCACATCAACCAACATCGGCGATTCGTTCCCGACCATCGGATACGCAAGGTGTCGGGGCCAATGTCCACCCTTCGTGCCGGGGTTCTCGTACCAGTAACCTTCCTTGCCGGGAAACGGCACCTCGAATATGTCGAGCCATCCATCGCGATTGAAATCTCCGGTGTACATCAGAAAGCTGTCGGAGTAATTCTTCGGATCGAAAGCAGTCGGTGTGCGTATCTCATGTTTCGTTTTGAAATCCGGCCCTTCAAACCAGAACGGCCCGGCAACTACATCCATTTTTCCGTCCTTGTTGAAGTCGCCGAACGAAGCGCCTTCCGCATAGAACTGGTCGGAGAGTTTCAGTTTTTGAAATGAATCACGCTTAGGCAATTCAGAAGGCACGGGCACAGGTGCGGGCAGCGGCGCGGGTGTCGGAGCAGCAACGGCAGCCGCTGTTCCATTTTGCGGTTCGACGCTCAAGCCCGCGATGGGCTGGCCGTCTGTCCCGACAATTCTTGCGCAAGCCATCCAGCCACCGCCGCCCTGCGTGATCTTCAGCAGGAGCTGGTTGTCACCTTTCTTGAGTTCGATCGGAGCCATGTCCTGGTCCGGAACCATGCCGCGGTCAACATTGTTGCCGTGAACGAGAACACTGTTGAGCCATGCTTTCACGCCGTCATCGCTGCCCATCAACAACAGTGCCTTGCAATCCTGTGCAGCAATGATCTTCGCCTTGAGATAGCCTGCGCAATTCATCTGATCCGGGAAAACCAGACCTAGATTTGCATGGTCACCACGCGGCATTGCCTTCCAGTTGACTGCCTCGCCCGGTTTCTCCGGAGCGAAGACGGTGTTGAACACGGAATCCGCACCGGTCGCTCCCTGCTGATGGTAAGGACCGCTGATCAGCCAGTCCTGGATGAACGGTCCGCTGCCGTTTGGCTTCCGGCGTAGTGCCCATGCGCGCTTGACGATCTCCTGCGCCTTGCATTGTGCCAGAACCTTTACGGCGACGTCTTCTGCGAGCTGCGGATTTCCAGCGGCAAGTTTCTCGGCAATGCTCACTGCCGCGAGACCAGCTTCGGTGGTCAGATTGGAATCAGCCAGTTGATCCAGTGCGACCTGAAGAGCTGCGGGTATTGGAATCTGGCCGATCTGGCCAAGTACCTGTTTCTTCTCATCGGGACGCTTTGCAACCGCCATCGCCTGCTGCAACAGGTCGAATCGTTTTGCGAGATCGGTTTCTTGTTCTGCGACGGAGATGCATCCGCTCAGTGCGAGCATTTGGAGAGTGTTGTCTGTGCTGCTTCGGGCGAGTTCCAGCAACATCGGCGCAGCGGCAGCGTTCGGCCATTGAGTCAACACACGAACACCTTCCCGTGCCAACGCTGGATCTGGAGACTTGCTGGCGGCTTGCGCCGCCGTGAGCGCAGCAGGCGTGGCGAGTTCACCGAGCAGCGGCAAGAAATGACGACGTTCACTCGCAGGCAGATGATCCATCGCTTCAAGCACCTTGCGGGTGGACTTATCCTTGTCCGGGCTGGCCTGACAGATTGCCGCAAGAGTTTTGATCACCGGGGCACGCTCGCGCTCGGATTTCGATTTGCCGGCAAGATTTAGCAACGGAGCGAGTGTGTCCGCCACCGCGAGTTTTCTTAACGACTCCAATGCCGCGATGCGCACTTGCTCAATTTCATTGTCGGCATATATCAGGAGCAGATTCGCCACTCCCTGATTGCCACGATCACCCAATGCGCGCAGCAATTCCGATCTCACTAGCAATCCGGATTTGCTGCCGAAAATCCTGAACATGGCGTTGTCCACGCCCGGACCGCGCAACCGGGTAAGCGTGTCGCGAGCGGCATCGCGCTCGGCAGGCTCGCCTTGCGCCGCAGCCTTGGCCAAGGCAAGAATCATCGAGGAATCTTCCAGTTCGGCCAGCGCCTGCCACGCTGCGACGCGGACTTGCAGGTGCGGGCTGCTTGCAGCAGCACGAACAGTGGGCAGCGCCTTAGCGCCGAGCTTGAGGCTCGAATCCAAAAGGGCCACCTGCGAATCCGCCGGCAGTCCGGCCCACAACTTCAGGGAGGCGTTGATCACCTTGGCGTCACCCAGTTCACGCAGCAGTTTCATCGCGGCGAGATGTGTCAAACGATCCTTGCCCGCGAGTGCGGTTGTAATCATGCCCACTCGCTTGCTGGAGTCGGATAACACCAGCCCTCGCCAGGCGGCGGCGCGAATTTGCGGCGGCGAGCCAGCGTCGAGTGTGCTGCGATAAATTGTTGCCGCGCCAGCTTTGTCACCTTCTGCGTAGAGATGCTCCGCACATCTGAGCAACGCTTCGAGCAGGGCCGGTTGAACTGCCGATGCTGAGTTTGCGCGTGCTGCCGTCAGCGCTGCCAATGCGTCCTTTCCACCGATCTTGCCCAAGGCCGTTGCTGCTGACGAAGCGATGTTCGCGTCGGTATCTGCGAGCAACGGCTTGAGGACTGGCAGCGATTCAACCTCGTGCCGCCGACCGAGCGAATCAATCAGCCCGGCCTTAATATCCCCCGAGGTCTTGCTCACTGCATTGCGCAAGGCCGCGCCTGCTTCAGGTCCCGGAATCGTTTCCAGCACGTTGCGTGCGGCGTGAGCAGTCCGTTCCTCGCCGAGCAGTGCAGACAGGGCGGACACTGACCGGACGGTGCCGATTGGTTTGAGTTGCTGACACGCGTCGCATTTCTCCGTGGCACCGGCACCCGATTGCAGGACTGCGATGAGCTGTTGTTCGTCTTCGGCCCGGAGATTTGTGGAAGCGAGCGCCAGACAATTAAAAATTACAAAGGCAAAATTAAAAAACAGCGCTGACGTCCGCATGATAGATATTTTGAATTTTGAATTTTTCATTTTTAATTTCTTAAAACCGCCACGGAGCACGCGGAGCATAGCCGATGAGACGATTCGCCTCTGTGTCGCCGGGGAATTCACCTTTGACCGGATCCCACCTGACCTTCCTCTGCAGTGCCATTGAGATGCCACCGATCAAGATGGCACTGATGGTGTAGGCCGCCGTTTCCGGTTTGCAGATTGTCGGATGGCGGGAGCGCACACACTCGAGGAAATTGTCCGAGTGTCCGTTGTTGTGTTCCACGCGGACATCGGTGGGTCGCAGCGGCTCTTTCAGAATTCGATCCGGGTATGACACAATTCTGACACGATCCACCGCAATGCGGCCTTCGGTGCCGACGAAGCAAGCGCCTCCCACATCCCCCACCTGCTCGCCGGGATAACCGGTGGAGTGAACAACCACGCCATTCGAATAGTGATAGTGAACGTTTCCATCCTCGGGTCGCCCTGCTGCGCCACGGGGATGTACCGCAGTGCCGGAAGTTGTGGTCTTGCTCTTCTCGTAGTCCACCTCGATGGGCGCGGTGGGGTCGGGGTTCACAATCCATTGGATGATGTCGTAGTGATGCGGACTCCAATTCAGATCACCGATATAAATTCCCGATATTGCGTGGCCCGCCTCGCCTCCGTAGGGACGCCACGGCAACGGTCCGAGCCAGAGGTCCCAGTCAAAGCCCGCCGGCACAGGCACGGACTT
>CAYSDO010000023.1:0-23087 GCA_964429665.1 uncultured Bifidobacterium sp. | reverse complement strand
CTGGCGGTTCTTCTGGAGCACCTTGTTGCAACGTCCGAGGCAATTCCGTTACGGGATGGAACTGGCAATTGTCGGGCACCACTTCCGCCGTGTGGCGCAACGGCTGTAAGCGAGGCTGCAACCGGCTATCACAACTCGAATTCCGCATTCGACATTTCATCCGCGCCTTCCATAGTTTCCGCATGAAATCCACGTTGGGTAGTGCCGCTCTACACCCCCGATGGCGACATGCTCTTGGAATGCCGGTCTGGTTGATCGTGGTGTTTGCATGCTCTGCGGTCGCGGTTGGCGCGGCGCAAAGTCCGATCGGGATCGAACTTTTCGAGCAGTTCGCATCGTTCACCAACGGCAACCATCCGACAACCGCATCGGCTATCGCTTCCACGAGCACACACCGTTGACCTATGGTGACGTTCCTCCTCGTGCTGCCGCAGCCGGCAAACGACCCGCAACTGATGCCATGTTGTTAAGCGCCCGCCCCGGCGTGAAGATCTTTCACCGGAGCGTGACTGAGGACGGTTGGATTCCGCAGGACTGGACCTTCCATCTCGCTCCCGTTGCCGATGGAGTCGAAATGCTTCTTGTTGTGAAAACCGGCGACGTTGGTTTGCCGGAGTTTTACGGCGTCCAGCAATGCTTCCGTCTGACAGGCAAGGCCAACGAAGCGTGGCGGCAAAAGTATGCGCGCACTGCCGCCTTCAGCGAATATGACTTGTGGCGTGATTCGCAATCCAGCAAGGAACTGGTCAGCCTGACTCAAGCTTTGCGCGAAGGCTCGCTGAAATTATTCCCGGCCGGAAAGGAAGCAGTGGGCTGCCGCACACCCTATGGTGAAGCGCTCGATGCCCGGCAGACTCGCGGTCATCTCGATACCCTTGAATTCATCGGAGCTTACCGTGCGCGCATGCTTTGGACTGCTGACAGCGGACTCATTCTTCGGACGAGCGCTGACAAGAAATGGTCCACCGGCCTGTTTTGGGAGCGGACCACCCACTTATCCGATCATCATCCCGCCGACTGTCTGCACGCGATCGTCAACATCGGCGGCATAGCGCCCAACTCGCAGCGCGTCCTGCGGGGCAAAATTTACTGGCTGGCAGGTTCCGGTGAAACGCTTTTGAAACATTGGCGCGAGGATTTTCCGCGACTCGAAGGCTCGGGCGCGGAACACAACGATTTGAAATGATCATGCTCACTCAAGAAGTCAACACCAGGCGTGCCAACGCGAACATGGCTGTCTGACGCTACGCTTTGATGGCACCGCGTAGTGAGCCAGTAGCGAGTGTTACCGGAGTTGGGAGGCGCACCGCTGTTCCGCGATGAAAGCACCACAAATCTTCTTCAGTTTTTGAAATCGGTTTGTGGCGTTGACCCTCGATGACAAGTCGCTGAAAACGAATTTCAACAACGGTGATCTGGATCGCCGCGCGTGAATGCGGGAAAACATTGCCCGGACACCTGCCATCTTTAGAATCGCGTCCGTGAAAAAAACAACCCGGCCTCTCGTCGCACCCGTTGCGCCCGCTGTGTCGAAAGGTCTGAGCCGTTACCTGCACCTGACCGCTGCCGTCACGGGTGCGGCGATCATGATCGTGGAGATTCTTGGTGCGAAGATGCTTTCCCCGTTTGTGGGTCTTTCGCATTTCGTGTGGACGGCACAGATCGCAGTAACGTTGGTGGCGCTGGCCTGCGGTTATTATGTCGGAGGACGGCTGGCGGACCGTTCACAAAAGCCGGGCATGCTCTATGGAGCGATTCTTGCCGCTGCCGGCTACTTGGTGTTGACGGTGCTGATCTGCGAGCCGGTGGCGTATTGGTGTCTGGACTTCAAGCTCGCGGTCGGCTCGTTGCTGGCATCAACACTTCTGTTCTTTGTGCCGCTCGCATTGCTGGCCATGACGGGGCCATTCCTGATCCGGGTAGTGACTTCTTCCGTGAACGGTGTTGGAAGCACGGCAGGGCGGCTCACTGCCATAGGCACGCTGGGAAGCTTTGCGGGCACGGTGTGCATCGGTTACCTCATGCTCCCGCTGATGCCGAATTCCGTTTCCATGTATCTTACTGCTGCTGCTCTGACGTTGGTGAGCGCCGGCTACTTCCTTCTTTTCAACCGCCGATCCCGCGCCACATTGGCGACAGCGGCTGTGCTTACCTTGTGCATCGCCGGGCTGACCAGCCGGTCACACACCAGACACTACGTGGATTACATCGAGCGCTTTGCCGGCAACTCCCATTTCGGAGACCTCCAGGTGCTCGACCGCCGGAACGACACCTTCAGGCTCTATTCAAACGACAGCCTGATCCAAAACACATACGACACCGCACGAAAGCAAAGCGTGTCCATGTTCACCCACATGCTGGCCGGACTGGCGCGCACCTATACAACGAACATCAACGACGTGCTTTGCGTTGGGCTGGGCGTGGGTATCGTGCCGATGGATTTTGCCCGACAAGGCGCGCGGGTGGACGTTGTGGAAATCAACCCTGCCGTTGTACCGGTTGCTGTGAGGTTTTTTGACCTTGAAACCGACAAACTCAAAATCAGCATCGACGACGGTCGCCACTTCCTGAACAGCTGTCGCAAACAATATGACGTCATCGTTCTCGACGCCTTTCTGGGAGATTCTTCGCCGTCACACCTGATGACACGCGAGGCGTTCACTGCGATGCGACGCGTGCTCCGGCCCGGCGGCACTCTGGTGATCAATGCATTCTGCCATCTGGAAGCCGACCGCGACTTTTTTGCGTCGTCGTTAAGCAGAACGTTGGAGGCTGTCTTTCCCGGCGTGCGCATGCACAGTGACGACAATCAAAATTACTTTGTCGCCACGGACCGGACGGAACCGAGATTTGTGCGCCCGCCGGACCTGGAGCGAATCCACGCCACCTTACGCTCAAGGGCAGAAGTGGTTTTTGCCCGGGTCGTGAGCATCGCGCCCGATCATGGCAGGGTGATGACGGATGACTATAATCCCATCGAGTTTTACGATGCGCAAAATCGCGAAGCGACACGCCGAAATCAGGTGGAGCGCACGCGGCGGATGTGAGCCCGGGACACAGCGGTGGCAAAGTGGACTAACCCACAGATGGACACCACCGGACCGGAATCCAAACTGGTTCGGAACTGCAGGTTATTTGTGTAGATTCGTGTCCATTCCTGGTTTTACGCAGCGAAGAACTTCTGAATCTCCTTCACCACTTCCACGAAGCGGTCCACTTCGGTTTTGGTGTTGTAGAAATAGAAGCTTGCCCGGGCGGTGGATTCGACGCCCAGCTTGTGCATCAACGGTTGCGTGCAGTGATGGCCGCCACGCAATGCCACGCCGCCTTGATCCGCCAGCGTGACGACATCGTGCGCGTGAACGTCCTTCAGCAAAAAACTCACAAGGCCAGCGCGACCAGTCTTCGGGCCGAAGAGACGAATGTTTTGTAATCCGGCGAGTTGGTCGTAGGCGTAGTTGGCCAGTTCCTGATCGTGCTTCCAGATGTTGTCGCGTCCGATGGCGTCGAGGTAATCCATCGCGGCGTGCAAGCCGATCGGGCCGGAGATGTCCGGCGTGCCCGCCTCGAAGCGATGGGGCGCGGGTTTGAATTCCGTTTTGTCGTAGCCTACGGTGAGGATCATTTCACCACCGCCCTGATACGGCGGGAGTTTTTCTAGAATCTCCATCCGCCCGTAGAGCGCGCCGATGCCGGTCGGACCGCAAATCTTGTGGCCGCTGAATGCGAAGAAATCGCAGCCGATGGCTTGCACGTCCACGCGCATGTGCCCGGCGCTTTGCGCGCCATCCACGAGCGTGACGATGCCGAGCTTCCGCGCGCGGGCACAGAGTTCGCTGACGGGATTCACCACGCCCATCGAGTTCGAGATGTGAACGAGGGAGAGCAGCTTCACCCGGGAGGTGAGCAACGAATCGAGTTTGGAAAGATCGAGCGTGCCTTCGTCACCGGTGACAGGGATGTAGGCGACCTTTGCGCCGGTGCGTTGCGCGAGCAATTGCCACGGGACGATATTGCTGTGGTGTTCAGCTTCAGTGAGCAGGATGACGTCGCCGGGCTTGAGATGTTTCGCACCCCACGTGGAAGCGACAAGGTTGATGGCTTCGGTTGTGCCGCGGGTCCAGATGATTTCGTCGGCGCTGCGGGCATTGATGAATTTGGCCGCGCGGGCGCGCGCGGCTTCAAAGGCCAGGGTAGAACGAGTGCTCAACTCGTGAATGCCGCGATGGACGTTGGCGTTGTCGCGTTCGTAATAATTAACGAGCGCCTGAATCACCGCGCGCGGCTTCTGCGACGTGGCGGCGTTGTCGAAATAGATCAGCGGCTTGCCGTGGACTTTTTGGTCCAGAATCGGGAAGTCGGCGCGGAGTTTGGGCCAGTCAGTCATTACGGTTGAGAACCAGTGTTTTAGAATCGTTGTTCATAAGATACGATCGGTCAAGTCCAGCGAGGAAAGTTTTGTCCCAGCGGGGGAACTAAATCAATTCGCGAGTCATTCTCATTTTTGAGAATTAGCAAGTTTCCGATGGACGATTTCCGACGTTGGACGCATCTTTGCACGCAATTCACCATGCAGGAAAGCAATCAAGCCACGCGAGCCAGCCTCCTGCTCCAGTTGCGCGATGCACGAAACGCGGGAGCATGGGAGCAATTCGTCGAGATTTATTCGCCAATCATCTTCGGTTTCTGCCGCAATCAGGGGTTGCAGGACGCGGATGCCGCCGACGTGTGTCAGGAAGTCCTGCGCGCTGTGGCCAGAGCCATGGAGACGTTTCAGTATGACCGCCAGCGCGGCAAGTTTCGCAACTGGTTGCTGACGGTGACGCGCAGCAAGTTGAGTAATTTCTTCAGCAGCCGGCAGCGCCGGCACGAACCCCACGGCAATACCTCCATTCAACATTTGATGGATCATGCGCCGACCCCGTCAGAACAATCGAGTTGGGACACTGAATATCACGGTCGTTTGTTTCATTGGGCCGCCGAACAGGTGCGCCCGGTTATCAAAGAAGCCACCTGGCAGGCGTTTTGGCGCACGACCATGGACGAGGAGGATGCTGAAGTGGTTGCGGCGGAACTCAAACTCAGTGTGGGGGCCGTCTATGTGGCAAAGAGCCGGGTGTTGGCGAGGTTGAAGCAGAAGATGTGGGAAGTGGACGAAGAGGTCGAGACCACGCTCCGCTCCTGACCAAAGGAATAAAAACTGATGAATCACGTTCTGAAACAACGGCAACGATGTTTGCGAATGAAGAGTTCAACCCTGTTGGTGATTTTGGCGTCCAGCGCGTCGGTTTCCATGGCTCAACTTGACGATGGAAAAACGCCGCCATCGAATCTCCCCCCGGAGAGTGGTGCGCCGCGCGGCTCAACTGTCTTGGCCTCCGCGCAGAGCAAAGTATCCATCACGGTTGAGGGTGATTATCGCGTTATCCGGGCGAATGGTTTGCCAGACCACGCCACGGGCCAGTTTCCAAATCACGGAAATCCCAATCGCATCAGCGCGCAAAATTACACCTTCCGCGTGCCCTTGAATCCCAAATTCGCCGAGAAGCCAATTCCGCTGGGAATGCATCCATTTGGAGTGGCGGTAAACGGAGTGGTGTTTGATCCCGGCGCGGCGGAATGGTGGCAGAATGATCCGCGTTCGGGCTGGCAGTATGAGGCAATGTCCGGCGCGCGGAATCTCGGCGTGGACATGAACCACGCCCACGTACAACCAAACGGAGCCTACCATTACCACGCCCTCCCGACCGGGTTGATCGAAAAGCTCACCAGCGGTAAACCCAAAATCACGCTTGTGGGTTGGGCCGCGGACGGCTTTCCGATTTACAGTCCTTGGGCATATTCTGAACCCCATAATACCAACAGCCCAATCAAACGGCTTCATTCGAGCTATCGCGTCAAGGCCGGAACGCGTCCGAGCGGTCCAGGCGGCAAGTATGACGGCTCATTCGTTGCGGATTACGAGTACGCCAAGGGAGCAGGCGATTTGGACGAATGTAATGGGCGCACTGGTGCCACTCCGGAATTTCCACAGGGAACCTATTATTACGTTCTGACGGACGAGTTCCCGTTCATTCCAAGAATGTTCAAAGGCACGCCCGACAAAAGCTTTCTCCGCAACGGGCCTGGTCCTGGCGCCCGTCGGCCACCGAACCGCCCCGCAAGTCCGTCCCGTCGGAATTAGGCAAGGCGGACAACTGCCCGGTTTCACCGTGGTTGTTGGCACAGCCGACAAAACAGTTCCTTGGCGCCCCAGTTCCAATACTGATTTCGTGGGCTTTCAACTGCGTAGTAGCGTAGGCCTTCTGCACATTCGGAAAGATTCTTTTCTCCCCGTGTAAGGATTCACCGGCCGCGCGGTATCACTCAGTAAGAGCCGATCCCACAACGGGACAGGCAAAACGAACAAGAAACCGCTTGAAGACGATGCAAACGAATCCGCGAATCACTTATGCCGAATCTCTCGAGATTCGCGCGACGCGACGCGGTTCGCAGATCGTCCAAGCAACACAAATCCAACGGAAAGGAGGTGAAACTGTTATGATCTGGTATATTGATCCGTTTGCTTTCCATTTCGTGCTGAAACTGATCGGTTTGTAAGTCAACTCGGCTTGCCGGTCTGACTGACCGGCAAGCCGTTTCATTTCATCTGATATGGCGCGAATTCCGAAGCGAGGATTCGCGCTCTTGTGTCAAGGTAAGCGCCTCGTGCTGACTTCGCCCGCACTGCGAGGTCCCCATTCGTGTCAATTTGTGCGGCCTCCCTGTTTGCCGTAGTCGGAGACCTCCTCCGTAGCCACTCAGAATCAATCCTTCCAACCCACACTGTGGTGCTTCCAGTGCGAAGTGAATAGTTGCCCTGTCGTCCAAACAAACTTAGGCAGTCCGCGTAAGATTTCTCATTCAGTCCGGTATCTCTCATTGAAAGCAACGACTGCTTTGCAGATAGACCAGAACAACTAGCAGAACATCATGAAAACAAAGCTTCTCACCCTCATTGCCGGCCTGGCTGGATTCTTCGCGTTCACTTCCGGTGCACAGACGATTTGCCCAAGCTGTTGGGACTGGATTTGGTTCAAGTCGGGTAACGCAACTGTCGTATCCAATATGCAGGGGTTGCTCATCTCGAGCCTCGGTGCCAGCGGCCAGGACGGCGTGTCCTTGGGTTTGAAAGAGTCGTCGCGAACGGCAACAGTGCAATACGCGGCGGTCAATTTGAACAGCAACAATACGGGTATGGCGTTTGAGGTTTCCGGCATGGTGAACGATTCGCCGGGTCGGTTTTTGGGAAAAGTCGCCTTTCAAAATAACGGCAACGGAGTTGACCTGGTGTTCGATCCCGGCTCAATGCCGGTGGCCAGCCAGCTCCGCCTAGAGGTTTACAATGGAAACACCCTCGTCGGCAGTTTGGTTATGCCAGCCAGCGGTTCGCTGGGCACCATCTCCGGCGACGTGCAGCTCACCTCGTTCTTTGTTGGCCAGGACAATCCCGCCGCGGGGTTTTGGTGGTTCGACTGGGATTGGCTGACGCCGGTCCACTTCTCGGCCGTGAACGGCAGTGGCAATCGTCTGCGCGTCGTCGCGTTGAACCCCATCGGTCCGCTGCAAAACCTTCTGCAATTGGATATGACCGGTCGCAATCTGGGTTCATTTCTCATCACGGCCGCAAGCGCGCCGCAATTTCAACCGCGCCTGCGCATCGCGCGCAACGGACAGAATTTCAACCTCAATTGGGACACGCGTAGTGCGGTGTTACAGAACTCGCCTACCGTGGACGGGCCGTGGAAGCGGATGCTCGAAGGCACGAATTCGGTGGTCATCACCCCCGGACCACGGCAACAGAATTATTTCAGGGTGCAGTTTGACCCCACGGCGTTTCCGGAGGGCATCTTTCCCTTCCCTGCCAGCACCCGACGCAATGTGCTGCTCGTCATCGCGGATGACGTCGGCGTGGATCAAGTTCCCTGGTATATCAATTACTTTCAGACAAACACTCTGGCGGGTGACGAAATCGCCGTCTCCGCGCCGGGGGGAAATCCGGCGACCGTCATGCCGGTGCTCGACAAGCTGGCCGCAGCGGGCGTCGCGTTCGTCAATGCCTGGTCCAGTCCGGTTTGTTCACCCACTCGCGCCGGCCTCTACGCAGGCACCTGCTCATTCCGGCACGGTGTTTATTCTCCGCTTGGGTCCACGGGCTTGGGCTTGCCGATTGGCACGACGACGATTCCCAATGTGATGACGCCGGCGGGTTACACCAACGCACTCGTGGGCAAGTGGCATTGTGGCGAGGATACTTCCATTTACACGGATCCGCTGGGACCACCATATCAATTCGGCTGGGGCTATCACGCGGGTTCCTTGGGCGGCCAACTGGCGAACTACACCAACTGGGACAAGGTGATCAATGGCACGCACAGCACCTGCACAAGTTACGCAACGACCAACAACGCTGAAGATGCGCTGGCATGGATCAATTCGCAGAACGGTCGCTGGATGGCGACGCTGGCGTTCAACGCGCCGCACACACCGTTGGATGTCGGACCGCCCGCTGGTTGTGAATACACCGCAAGGTCGGCTGCCTCCGTGCCGGGTGTCGCCGGCAACAAAGCGCGCTATCGCTCGATCCTTGAGTGTCTGGATCGCTCACTCGGCACGGTGCTCGCCGGTATGGACACAAACGTCCTCGCGAACACAACCATCATTTTCCTCGGGGATAACGGCACGGAACGCGGTGTCACCGATCATTTCACGCAGGCAAATTTCCCGAGTTACGGTACGGTCAATCATGCCAAGGATAGCCTCTACGAGGGAGGCGTTCGCGTGCCGCTAGTGGTTGCAGATGGCCACGCCTACTTGAACGGTGCGGCGAGTCCGGCGGGCGGAGGACGGGGCCGGGTGGTTGCGCCCGGACGCGTTGAATCCACTCCGGTTCAGACGATGGATATATTCGCCACCGTCGCCGAAATCGGGCACGGCGATGCCAGCTCCGGATTTGATTCGGTCAGCCTTGTGCCCTACTTGAGCAACACATCGGGGACGCCGGTGCGGGAAGTGGTCATCGCCGAGACGCGCACGAATTCATGGGTCGCCGGCACGCCGTGGGTCTGCGGTGATCCTGGTTGGGATATCGCCGTGCGCGGTCAATTCTTCAAACTCATCGTGCGCAACTATGGCAGCACCACTGCCGGGCAATTGGAAAACTATGAACTCTACTACCTACTCTCTGATCCGTGGGAAACCACCGATCTGCTGCTGGATGGCGGCATGAGCGTCGTGGAGCAGGAGATCAGAGACGCATTGCGTGCAAAGCTCGAAGCGATCTTGACGACGGATGGGTCATATACATGTCACCCTTAAAGCAGCCCGCTCCACCGCTTGAAACGCACGATTTGAGCGGTGGCATTGTCAGGCGCAAGATTTTCTGTTCGCCTGCCAGCGTTCACGTTAGAGTCCACCTAACGCCTTTCGTCAGTAAAACGCAACCCTGATTGAGGGCGAGTTATGCCATCCGATTGTCCAACGGAAAAGGAACTGATGGCGGTGCTGACCGCTGAACATGCCGAGACCCACCGGCTGGCGCTTGAACATCACCTTGAAGACTGCGCGGCATGCCGCCAGCAACTAGACCGGATGACGGCGGGTGATGACAACTGGCTCGGAGACGCACGGACTTACGCAAAGTCGGGTTTTCCGATTTTGGTGAGGGAGGTTGTGGGGCGGTTCAAATTAACTCCCGATTCTATCGTCGAATTCAAAGACAATTCGCCCGATCCCCTCCCAGGCGCAGCTGAAAGACTCCGGCAACTTGGCGATTACGAAATCCTCGGTGAGCTGGGCCGGGGCGGCATGGGTCTGGTCTTCAAAGCGCGGCAGGTGAGCCTGCAACGCACCGTCGCGCTCAAAGTCATCCTCTCCGGGCAACTCGCTTCCGAAGCGCTGGTACGCCGTTTTCACCTCGAAGCCGAAGCCGCAGCTAGGCTGGATCATCCGAACATCGTGCCGATTTACGAAATCGGTGAATACGAAGGCCGCCATTTCTTCAGCATGAAACTGATCGAAGGAGCAAGCCTGAAAGACCGGCGCGCGGAGTTCCAGGCGCTGCGATTCGATTCCAACAGCACCGCCGACGAACGTCTCCAACGGGAACGAAAGCTTGCCCGGCTGATGGCGGGCATCACGCGCGCCGTGCATCACGCGCATCAACGTGGAATTCTGCATCGCGACTTGAAGCCCGGCAATGTCCTCATCGACGCTAAAGATCAGCCACATCTCACGGATTTCGGTCTGGCCAAAGTGGTGGAGGGTGATTCCGATTTGACCCTCAGCCGGGCCGTGATGGGCACGCCGGCGTACTTGTCGCCGGAACAAGCCGCCGGCCAGTCGCGGATGATTACGACGGCATCAGACGTGTATGGCTTGGGAGCCATTCTTTACGAACTGCTCGCGGGCCAACCGCCATTTGACGGGGACGATGTGATGCTCGTGTTAAGCCGGACGGTGAATGAGGAGCCGAAATCGCCAAAGGCAATCAACCCGTCGGTGTCGCGAGATCTCGAAATCATCTGCCTCAATTGCTTGGAGAAGTCACCTGCCCAGCGACATCAGAGCGCGGAAGCGCTGGCCGATGAGTTGGAAAAATTCTGGCGTGGAGAGGCCATTCGCTCGCGGCCGGTGAGCACTCCCGAACGAGCCTGGCGGTGGTGCAAACGCAAGCCCGCGCTGGCTGGCGCACTCGGCGCGCTGGTTCTTGTTTTCATTCTCGGCTTCGCCGGTGTGGCATGGAAGTGGCGAGGCGAAGTCCACCAGCGTCGTCTTGCAGAACAGGCAACCAGGCAAACGGAAAAGGAAAAAGTGCAGACGCAGCAGGCTCTGGTGCGGCTGGAGATCGAACGGGCTGAAGTTCAATTCCACGATGGGAACTCTGACAAAGCTCTGGCCAACCTGGCTCGGCTGCTCCGCCGGCAACCTACCAATCAAGTTGCGGCGGAACGGCTGATGAACGCTCTCATGTACCGGAGCTTCTGTCTGCCCATCGCGCCGTTGCGGCATGACGGTGCAAAGTTTGTTCCGAAGGACGATCGCAACTCGCAACCGCCGCCCGCAATCGCAAAGCGACCAAAAATCGAAACCACCTGTGTCAGCTTCAACCCGGATGGCAACCTGGTAATTACAGCTTCTTTGGATGGCACAGCACGGTTGTGGAACAGCCGCACGGGAAAGCTTTTCGGGGAACCGCTCAAACACGACGGCGGCGTCCTTTGGGCGCAATTCAGTCCAGACGGCACAACACTCGTCACTGCATGCGAGGACGGCGCGGCCCGGATTTGGAACGTTCAAGCGAGCCGACTCGTTGCAGTGACTTTGAAACGTCGAGCCGCGATGCGTTACGCAAGTTTCAGTCCGGATGGCGAACAGATTGTCACTGCTTCGAATGATGGCATGGTGCAGGTTTGGAGTGCAAAGACAGGGCAGCCGATGGGTGAACCGTTCATTCACGACGGTCGGGTGTATTTCGCTGAGTTTAACCCCAATGGCCGGCAACTCTTGACCGCCGAAACGGTCTTCGAGGGGTCTCCGGCGCACCTGTGGGATTTGAAGACGCGCGCCAAGATCAAGTTACCCCATCACCCGCGCGAGGAGATCAGGAATCCGTTTCCGTGCTTTAGTCCCTCTGGCGACCAAGTCCTGGTGTTCGAAGGCGCAAATGCCTTCCTGTTTTTGACTGAGAACACCGGAAAGTCCTTCCCACGGCCCCCAATGCAACTCCATCAAGATGATGATGTCGGTGCGGTGGCATTCAGCCCGGATGTCCGGTTTGTCGCCACCGGTTCGCACGATGCCACCGCGCAACTTTGGAATGCCGAAACCGGTCAGAAACCGATTCCTCGGTTACTGCACAAGCAAGCGGTGAATTCAGTGCAGTTCAGCCATGATGGGCGCACACTGCTCACCGGCTCCAGCGACCGCACAGCTCGGCTTTGGAATGTGGAGAGTGGTCAACCGTTGATGGAGCCGTTGCGGCACGCCGCTCCAGTTTTCGACGCCTTGCTGGCGTCGAATCGTCTCGTGACCATCTCGGAAATGGAAGACACTTGGCTTTGGGATGTCCCCTCCGGCCTGCCGCCCGCCGTCTCCTGGCAGGAAGACCGGGGGGTCAACTACGCGCGCTTCAGTGCGGATGGCAAAATCATCGTCAGCCTGAGCCGTGGCGGCGTATCTTTTACGGATGCGCGTACAGGACAACCGGCCCGGCCAATTCTCAAACCACGACGGACGGGCCGGCAAAGGCCCAGTGCTCCCGAAGACGCGCCGGAAAACGCGCAACAGATTTTTGATATTGATTTTTCGTCCGATAGCCGGCAGATGGCCACTGCTCTTGAGTTTGGGAATGTGCTCCTCTGGGAACCCTTTGCAAAAAACGCAAACTCGAATCGCCCCGTTCGCCTGCCGTTCGGTGAGAGTGACACGCTCAAGCGGGGAAACAATTCCATTCGTAGCGTGCGAGTTAGTCCGGACGACAGGTTTTTGCTTGCGGCATCAGACGATGGCAACGCCCGGTTATGGGAGATTGAAAAACATCGGCAGGTGTTTTCACCCTTGCAACACGAAGGCCGGGTGAACCACGCCGAATTCAACTGCGATGGGAAACTGATCGTCACAGCGTCTTGGGACAAAACCGCCCGAGTGTGGAACGCTGAAACCGGCAAACCATCAACTCCGCCCCTTCCGCACGGCGCGGAAGTGAACTGGGCTAGGTTCGATCCATCCGGAACGAAAGTCGTCTCCGCTTCACGAGACAAGACGGTCTGCGTATGGTCCGCACAAACCGGAGAGAAGCTTCTGCCTCCTTTGCAACATGCCAATGCCTTGGCGGAAACGCATCCTTTCGACTTCAACTCTGATGGCAGACTTTTGGCGACCGTGGCCGGCGATTCTTTGCAAGTGTGGGATTTGACGACAGGAAGATCCGTGTTGGGTCCAATCCGGCAAACGGCATTGCTTCAATCTGTTCGTTTCAGCCGTGACGGGAAAAGACTGGTCACGGCCGCGAACGACAACACCGCGCGTTTGTGGGATGCCAACACGGGTCATCCGCTCGGCGAACCACTGCGGCACGGCGGACGCGTCACCTACGCCGAATTCAGTCCGGACGGCCAACACATCGTCACTAGTTCCTGGGACGATCATGTGCGCGTGTGGCCAGTGGTCCAAGCACCCGTGCCAGTGCCCGCATGGTTGCCCGATCTGGCCGAGGCGTTGGCAGGACAACGCATCCTCGAGAATGACGTGAACGAAGTTGTGCCCGTCGAGAAGCTGTTCCAGTTACGACGCCAATTGCAAGAGAATTCCGACCCAAATTCTTACAACCATTGGGCACGCTTGTTTTTTAGTGATGAACGGAGACGGATTTCAAGGGGCTTTCGTAACCTTCCGACAGTTGAATAGTCTCGACTAGCTTCCGTGCAGAAAAGGCGGGAGAATCACTCAAAGATTTTGGCACTGCTTGTGAAAAATTAATCTCTGAGTCCGAATCAATCTGTGAAATCTGCGGATTACATCAATCCCAATTGCAGCTTTGCGGCCTCGGTCATCATGCCTTGATTCCACGGCGGATCCCAGACGAGTTCCACGTTGGCTTCGTCAATGGGTTCGAGTGAGATGAGTTTGTTCTGCACATCCTGCGCAAGCACCGGCCCCATGCCGCAGCCGGGAGCTGTGAGCGTCATTTTCACGTCGGCCTTGTAACTGTTGTTGCCTACGGGTGTGAGATGGCAATCATAGATCAACCCGAGGTCCACGACGTTGACGGGAATTTCGGGGTCGTAACACGTCTTGAGCGATTCCCAGACCTGCTTCTCAAGCTGCTCCTGTGTCACTGGGCCGCTTGTGGGTGAAGGAGCGCGCTTGGTTTCAATTTCCAATCCGAGCGCGTCAGCATCTTTGCCATCGATGCGGAACATGTTGCCGTTGACCACGACGGTGTAGCTGCCGCCGAGCGATTGCGTGACGAGGGCCATCTCGCCTTTCTGCAAGGTGACCTTGGTGCCGACGGGGACGATGGACGCTTCGACATCGCGCGTCAGTGTTTTTGGATCGTGACTGTTCATGGTTCGTCGCGGTGGTTTGGCCGCAGACAAATCATCGCCGCACCGGCCGCTGAAATCAATCCGGGAAAGAGTGGAGACGCCGTGCCTTGGTTTCATGAGGCTTGCAGCTTCCAGAGCGCGATTGCTTCAAGCCGATGGTTTGGCATAATGCGGTGAATTACGCACGATTCAGGACGGGATAACACAACGAGAATCCGCAACGAAATCAAATACATGGCGAAACCTGCACCGCAAACGCTGCCGTCCTCCACACAGACCGCCCTCTTCGAGCGCAACCTCCCATGGTTGTTGATGGCCGCCTCCGCGATCATCCTGCTCGTGCTGGCGTGGCCGATTTTCTCGGGCAGATTCTACACCTACGATGATCTGCAGAATTCGAACCTGCCGATGGATTACTCCTATTGGAAGGCGCTTCATGATGGCGACAGTTTCCTGTGGTCGCCGCAATACTACTGCGGCGCCTACATCCACGGTGAAGGCGAAGGTGGCATGTGTCATCCACTGCACTGGCTGCAATACAGATTGCTGCCGATGGCCACAGCCTTCGGCCTGGATTTTCTGTTGAGCTACGTTGCATTGTTCTTTGGAACATTTTTCTTCTTCCGCCATTTGAAGCTCGAAAAATCCGCATCGCTGTTTGGTGCGATCATCTTTTCCTTCGCCGGATTCAACCTCTGGCACTACATGCATCTTGCGCCTATGGCGGCAATTGCCCACCTGCCCTGGCTGCTAGTGTCCAACGACAAAATTCTTTGCAGCACCGATCACAAGCAGCGTGTCCGGGCACAGCTCGTCTCCCTGTTGCTGACCGCCTCGCAGTGCCTGCGGGGGCATCCACAATTCATGTGGTTCTGCATCATCGCCGAATGTGCGTTCGCCCTCGTACGCGTGCGGAGCTGGGTGAACTGGCGTCGCCCGTTCCTTCTCTTCACAGCCAAAGGATTGGGTCTGGTGATCGGTGCGATTCAATTTCTGCCGCAGCTCGACATGGTTTCGACCACCAACCGCAGTGATTCCTCGTTTGATTTCCGTATGTCGTTCTCCATGCATCCGCTGAACCTCACGCAGTTGGTCTCGCCACTGGCTTTGCTGGAGCGCTATTACTCGGACTGGCGCTGGGGCAACGGCAACACGCACGAGATGGGGCTTTACGCGGGCGCTTTCTGCACGCTCGTCATCCCGTGGCTGGCAATCCGTTGGAAGCATCTCGGCAAAGAACGGACATTCCTGCTCATTACCTGCCTGCTGGGGCTGTTCGCGCTCGTGCTCTCGCTCGGCAAATACGGTCACGTCTATCCAGTGTTCTCGCAACTGCCCGTCATCAAATCGCTCGCATTCCGCGCACCCACACGCTTCATATTCCACTTCCATCTCGCGCTGGCCATCCTGTCCGCGTTCGCGTTTGCGGACCTGCTGAAGCTCCTGCGGGAAGGCGGGAAGGCGACGGTTAAAAGTCTGTGGCCTTTGGCAATCCCGCTTGCATTGAGCGTGGGTACTTATTTCTGGGTCATGCATGTTCGCGGCGAGCCAGGCAACCCGATGAATGCGAGGTTCGCGTCGGTGGATGAGGCGTTTATGGGCGTGGCGCTGATCGGAGCAGGTGTTGCATTGCTGGCGTTGATTGCGCGAGGAACGCGTGTAGCAGCGTATGGCATTGTGATTCTGGTTTTCGTGGAAATTGCCGTATGGGGTTTGCATGATCATATCATCCGACGCGGCCCGCCGAAGACGGTACAAGAGGTCGTTGCCTCAATCGGGCAGTTGCCGCCCAAGGAAGGCCGGCTGTTCTGGCCGCTGGCAAACAGCATTCCCGTCGTCGAAGGCTACAGGCTGACCATCGGCAACATCGGTCTCATTCCCGCAAAGAAACTTCCCGTGGACATCACAAGCCTGCGCCTGGCGGACGCTCGTTATGCGTTGATGCAAAACGGCTGGGGACAGGTGCCGCAGCCCATGCCGCGCGCGCGATTGCTCAGTCAGATCGTGGTCAGTGAAAATGTGACCCAGGCGGTGCAGCAGGTGAACATCGCCACGACCGGCGTTGTTGAAAAGCCGGTGGACGTCGTCCCCGGTGAACCCGGCAAGGCACAGATCACCACGGATCGTCCGGGTCGGATTGACATCAAGACCACCGCGCCGACGCGTCAGTTGCTGGTGCTTTCTGAGAGTTACCACAGCGGATGGAAGGCGCGGGTTGATGGCAAGGAACTGCCGGTGATCCGTGCCTATGGCGATTTCATGGGTGCCGTGGTGGATCCGGGTGAGAAGACGGTGGAATGGCGTTTTGAACCGGAAAGTTTTTATCGCGGCGCCAGGATCACCTTCGCCGGGCTGGCTGTTGCATTGCTCTGGATTGTCGCGTGCTGGTTCATCAAACCCAAACAACAGGTCCCGGCGGCTGCCGGAGCTGCGTGAATCAAAAATATCTTTGAACCTTGGACGCGCGAACCAATCGAAGGCGGCACGTGGCTGGGTGGAGCACCTTCCTGTGACAGGTCTGTTTCGTGGTTGATCCCGGCGGATCTGTTCCGCGATTGGTTTTTGATATGGCGCGCTCCGCCCACGCCGCCTAGAATTCCCTCCGACACAAACGCCGCCACCGGCACGCACCACAAATGAACACACCGCAGCCCATCGAGGAGATCCGCCACGGCGACCAGTTGCTGGCCATTATCATCCGCGCCAACTTCGAACGGCCCGGCCTGCACTTCTTCACGCCGGACGATTTCTCCCAGCAACTCGCCTACATGCACCATCCGCCCGGCAAGGTGATTGATCCGCACGTCCACAACCCCGTGCCCCGCGCCATCCAGATGACACAGGAAGTCCTCGTCGTCCGGCGCGGAAAAATCCGCGTGGATTTTTACGACGACCAGAAGAATTACCTCAAGAGCCGAACTCTCAGCACGGGCGATATCATCCTGCTCGCAGCCGGCGGTCACGGCTTTGAAGTATTGGAGGACCTGGAGATGATCGAGATCAAGCAAGGGCCTTACGCGGGCTATGCGGACAAGGTGCGTTTCGTTCCCGTCGCCAAGGACAAGGTGAATTTCAACGACTGATCAATGGACTCATTCATTCCCGTCAACGAACCCGATCTCTCGGGCAACGAAAAGAAGTACCTCGTCGAATGTATTGACACCGGCTGGATTTCATCCGAAGGCCCGTACGTCACCAAATTTGAGGAGCAATTTGCCGCGCGCGTCGGGCGCAAATACGGCATCGCCATGTGCAACGGCACCGCCGTGCTCGTCGCCGCAGTTCGCGCCCTGAAGCTTTCCCCCGGCGACGAAGTCATCATGCCCAGCTTCGCCATCATCTCCTGCATCACGGCGATTCTGGAATCCGGCCTCAAACCCGTGCTCGTGGATTGCGAGCCGCGCACCTACAACGCGGACGTGAACCAGATCGAGGCGAAGATCACGCCGCGCACCCGCGCCATCATGGTCGTCCACACCTACGGTTTGCCGGTGGAAATGAACCGCGTGCTCGAACTCGCGAAGAAGCACAACCTCCGCATCATCGAGGACGCCGCCGAAATGCACGGCCAGACCTACCACGGCAAACCCTGCGGCAGCTTTGGCGACATCAGCACGTTCAGCTTCTACGCCAACAAACACATCACCACGGGCGAAGGCGGGATGGTCGTCACCGACGACCCCGCGCTGGCCGAACGTTGCCGGTCGCTGCGCAATCTTTGCTTCCAGCCCGCGCGCCGGTTCGTTCACGAGGAAATGGGCTGGAACTTCCGCCTTACCAACATCCAGGCCGCGCTCGGCGTGGCACAACTGGAAAGGCTCGATCAATTCGTCCTCAAGAAACGCCGCATGGGCGCACTCTATAACGAACTGCTTGCCGGTGTGAAGGGACTGGAACTGCCCGTGACCAGAAACGCCGCCGCCGAAAACATCTACTGGGTCTATGCCATCGTGTTGGGCGAGGAGATTCCCTTCGACGCCGCCGAAATGATGGAGCGGTTGAAGAAACACGGCATCGGCACGCGCCCGTTCTTCTGGGGCATGCACGAGCAGCCGATGTTTCAACGACAGGGCATGTTCAAGGGCGAGCGCTACCCCGTCACCGAACGCATAGCACGCCGCGGCTTTTATCTTCCCAGCGGCCTCGGCCTTACCGAAGCCCAGCAAAGACGATCCGCAGATGCGGTGAAGAAGGTTCTAGCCAGGTGAGCGGGAGGCTCGGGAATTTCCCGAGATTGGCAAACCTGTTGGAAACGAGTAGGATGGAGGCATGAAGAGCGATTCATCAATCGCCAGGGACTGCAACAGCTTCATGCGGTGTCTTCATCGGTGTGCCGAAGCAAAGCGATTGACTGCGAAAGAGGGTTTTACCCTCATCGAACTTCTTGTGGTGATCGCCATCATCGCGATCCTTGCCGCTCTCTTGCTTCCTGCTCTTTCATTGGCCAAGGAGAAGGCTAGACGCGCTCAGTGCGCGAGCAACCTGCATCAGTTGACACTTGCACAGTTGATGTACGCCGCGGACAACCAGGAGAAGTTTGCCAGTGCGATGCGGGACGTTGGTGATTATGCAGCGACCTACGTCAGTTCGAGGTATTACACCAACCTGACTGAAATACTCGGGAAGCAAATCCCTCCTTGCCCAAATATGGCAACAGGAGTCTATCGCGACCCACCTTGGAGTGAAACCCGTGTTCCGTGGTATGAACCTCCATCGGGCTGGGTGATTGGCTATTTCAACCTCGCAGGAATTCCCGCTGCCACCCAGGCCAGGCTCGTATCGGCTTTGGCAACAAATTGGGTATCACCCATCAAATCCACAGACCCGGGCGACCTTGCGATTTCGGCGGACATCAACGAAGACATGTCTGGAGCATGGTGGACTACTTCAAGCAATGTGGCCCACACACGCTCCGGTCACCTGACTGCGAGC
Organism: uncultured Bifidobacterium sp.; assembly: GCA_964429665.1. GTDB lineage: Bacteria > Verrucomicrobiota > Verrucomicrobiia > Limisphaerales > JADLHS01 > JADLHS01. The sequence continues at coordinate 4,068 of CAYSDO010000023.1, read as the reverse complement.
ACCGGAACGCGCCCGTCAATACGCCCGGTTGACCTTGGCGCACAAGGGGGAAACGTGGGATACATCGACGGTTCAGTGCGGTGGAAAAATATCCGACTAATGACACCCCACGTTGTCTCGGACGCCACCGGTGTGATCTTGGGTCATTGGTAATTTTGGCGGACAAGCGCAGCTTTGATCAATTGGGCGGCGACTTCTCCGATTCCCAAACGGACATGTCGAATTCAATCTCGTAGCTGGTTGAGTCTTCAGAGTGGCTTGAAATTTTTGCGCCGTAGTTTTTGTAAAACAGGAGCACCGGCAGGTTGTCCCGCTTCACCCGGCAAAAGACTATCTTGATTCCTCTCGCTTTCCACGCATTCATGCAGTTCTCGAAAAGGAGAAGCGAAATACGCTTGCCCGTCGCCGGGTCAACGAGATTTCTGCATTCAGGGTACACACCGAATGAAAGCAGTTCCGCGCCTCCAATCCGATGTTTTGGCGGTGAACGGTGCAACAGTTCCAAGACGACAAAGAATCTTCGAGGCAAGCACACAACAGCCTTCAAGATGCCGACACCGAGCTTGAAGAACCTCACTAAGCCCAATGCTTTCAACAATGAACCCTCCTCCTTCGCTGACGAGAAGAATCCAACAATTTTTCCGCCCTGTGAGTACACCTCGCATTTGAGCCACCCGCTTGAAGGGAGAAGTTTGTAGTAGGTCCCTTGCATGAAGTCATGGCCGAGACGCGGCACAGGCCCGTAGGGAATCATTTGGGCGTGTAGTCGCGCGACCTGCTCTCGCGCCTGCTTATCTTTACCATCGAAAGCAAAGTAACCGTTTTGCATAGCTCAACCCGCCTGCATCCTTAACTGACGCCACCGAGGTAGAGCACCTGCCCTGTTACATAGTCACTCTCCGGACGCAGGAAGAAGTCCACCACGTTCGAAACATCCCGAAACTCTCCGAACCTGCGGATTGCCTGACGACTGATGACAGCGTCGAGTTTGGCTTGTGGTAGTGATTTCAAGATGTCGGTCTGAATTGGAGTGGGCCCGACTGCGTTGACGGTTATGCTGTAGGGCGCGAACTCCTTTGCCAGCACTTGCGTCAATGTCACGACTGCCGCCTTGGATGCAGCATATATGGCTTCCCCGGCGATCTTGTGCGCCGCCGCGATTGTCGAGAAGTTGACGATGCGCCCAAACTTTCGTTGTTGCATCAAGCGCGCTGCCTCTCGTGAGGCAAGCAGATTTCCCATCACGTTCACATCGAGAATTCTCTGCGCCGTTTTCGCAGGAATAAGCATCGCGTGGTTGGTCGCAGCGATGCCCGCATTGTTTATGAGATGATCCAGTCGGCCGTGCCGGTCACTAATAGCGGAGAAGACCCGAATGACCTCCTCTTCGTTCGCAATATCGCACTCGAAATGCTGGTAATGTTCGTTTTGAAAGCCGGAGGGCGACCGGGAACAACCCACCACCTCATGCCCTTTGGCGACAAAATATTCCACCAGATAACGTCCAATGCCCCGGCTGGCCCCCGTGACAAAAGTTACGGGAGAAGCAGTCATTACGCGCCCACCCCGACTTTATCGGCAATAAGCTTTTCAAGATTTCTCAAGTTCAGAAATGGACTTGGGTTTAGTGCCAGCGCTTGTTCCGTCACCAAGCGAATGTCCTTGCCGGTAACTGTTCGGATATTTCGTTCCACCATCACCACAAAATTCACCAGTTCCAAAGAGTCCAGTGTGCCGCCCTGTCCTGAAAGGATCGCATCTTTCGCCTCTTGAATCCGTGCGGAATCGCCAAAAGTTTGATTATACTCTGCAACGGCAGGGGCAATGACTTGTTCCGAAATATTCATCTTACACTGCAATTTAATTGGTCGAGAAGGTTGCGTCCAGAGTGAATCTTCGGACCCCCACCCAAATAGTGTAACTTAACGAAGACAAATAGGCCGGGCAGACATGGGTCTGCCCGGGAAATGGTTTCGATTGAATTCTACGGCTTGAAGAGTCTGTAGAACTTGGTGCCGATGTTCGGCGCGGTCACAACATTGTCCGGCCCCACCACCACCACTGGTTCGACTGCGTTGCTCCAGTTACCTGAAATCGCATCGCTCGCCTGCAACACAAAGTTGCTGGTCACTACGGGCCATGAAAGGGTCACGTTCGTGCCGACCGCATTGATCCGCAACACTGGGGGAAATGGGCTGATAATCACGGTCCCAGGTGTATAAGTTGTCGCCAACGCATTTGCGGCAACATCCGAAACCTCCATCAGGATCGGGCTGTTCACAAACACGACATTCGATGTCCCCGCCGCCGACGATGCAACCGCAAAGCTTATCTTCGCCACCTCAACCGTTCCTGGCGTAAAGGTGAGGCCTTGTGGCAAGGCCAGGGCAATGCCTAATTTGCCGGTGGCCACATGGTCGGGATTCGTGTTGAATAGCGACCCTGGGGCAGCCACGCCGCTGCCGGCAGAAACGCTGACAAACTGCAATGCCGCCGGGTCGAAACTCAGGCTGAAGCCCAAGGCGTTCTCATCGCCTTGCGCATCCAGTTGCACGGATATGGTATTGGTCACCGCTGCCTGAACGGTTTTGTTGGCCACCCGTAGGGTCCGGCCCGTAAGGTTCATGGGTCCGGGTTTACCAGCTTTGAGATTGCTGAACAGAAGATTACCCTCGGAACTCGGTCCGCCAACGGCCGTCAAGGAATCCAAACCAGCCGCATACCGGCCCGCCTGCACCCAGTCAGTGACAGACAGGACGCCATTCCCCAAGGTGCTGCGCGGCGCGCAGTCGGCACGCTGATATTCAGTGCCATTGTTGGGCGTGTCCAAGTGCGCTACGAAACGACCCACCTGCACCCAATCTGTAACAGTTACAACCTTGTCCCCGTTGGTTCGCGGCGCCGTGTCCGCCTCCCATTCAGCAGCCGGAATGGTCAGGCTTGTGTTGCTGTAGAATGCCGACAAGCTGACAGCCGCGACGTCCGAAAGTTGGCGTGTCGTAGGGGTGTCAACCAAAGTAATGCTGGTGGTCCGGTTGCTCGATGCTGGCGTTGCGATAACGTCGAAGCTGACGAGCGCTATTTCCTGTGTTCCACCAGAGAAGGTTTGTCCCGAACTCAATCCCAGCAAAATACCAATCCGACCATTATTGGTTTGTGTTGTGTTGTAGAACAAGGATGCATTCGTGGCGCCGCTTCCTTGACTGACATTCTGAAATGCCAGTAAGTTGGTATTGTAGCTTAGACTGAAGCCGAGGGCATTTTCGTTACCGTTGGCGACCAATTGCACCGGAACGATAGTCGTGGTGCCAACTGGGGCATTGTTGTTACCGATGAGACGCACGACCGCTGGCGGATAAGTGACGGCGAGCAGGGCGTTGCTGCTAGTTGCGCTGCCGCTGGCGTTGGTAACAACTATGGAATAACTGCCCACGTTGCTAACCTGTACGTTGTTCAATGTAAATGAATCATTTGTTGCTCCACTAATGGCATTGGTTTCATTGAAGAACCATTGATAAGTAATAGGTTGGCTGCCGGACACTCCGACAGTGAAAGTGGTATTCGACCCAACGAGAATCGTGCGGTTATCCGGTTGAGAAAGAATTGAAGGAGCGATTGGGATCGCGCATTTGCCGGAAAACGCCGCATTGTAGATGGCCTGAATTTCTGTGGCGGATAGAGCCCGGCTGTAAATCGCCGGTTCATCAATGGCTCCGTAGAATCCATATCCGGTATTTCCGGTACCTAGCGCCAAGGTAGAACTGAACCCAAAGGTTGGATTGTAAGCCACAGTGGCAAAGGCCGCACCATCCACGTAAAAAACCACGGTGCTGTTGTTGCGGGTCACGGCGACGTGATGCCAGTTAAGGTCAGTGATTCCAGTTCCTACGATCACATTATCAACCCCGACGCAGGTAAAGCTGAGGTTGCCATTGTTAAATATGGTGAATCCGTAACCGCCGCCACCGTATGCAATCAGTACCCCTTCGTTGGAATTTTGGGAGCTTACGGACGTGCTGCTGCGTTTGATCCACATTTCAATGGACAAATTCTGGAGGTGCAGACTGG
>CAYSDO010000022.1:23943-25026 GCA_964429665.1 uncultured Bifidobacterium sp. | reverse complement strand
CTTCACCAGTTCATGCCACGAATTACGGTTCCTATGTCAAAGCGCCTATCGGTTCGATTCCTGCAAGTGCCATTGCTGGACGGCTCAACGATGACACCTTTGACGGCAAACGAATCGAGGTCATTCGTCTGGCAGCAGCTGACGGTCAACCGAATGTGCGCTTCCGCTTGAATGCGAATGGAACTTCCGCGTGGTTCTGGGGAATTGACAACTTCGGACTTTATGAAATCAACACCCCTGTATTTTCGACCCAACCCGGAAATGCAACAGTCGCAGCCGGCACATCTGGCTCATTCACCGTGGTTGTATCAAGCCCCACCGCCATCACCTACCAGTGGCAGCACGAAGGCACGAACATTTCCAATGGCGGCCATTACTCGGGCGTAAACACAGCTACCTTGACGATCTCGAATGCCGATCCCAACGACGCTGGCTCCTACAAGTGCAAGGCATCCAATTCAAGCGGCGCAACCACCAGCAACCCGGCAAACCTCACTGTTGTGACGGTGCCCACCATCACAACACAGCCAACCTCTGCTGTTGTGAGCGAAGGATATCCGCTCACTCTGAGCGGCGCTGGGTTTGGCGGCTTGCCTCTTACCTACATCTGGCGGTTGAACGGATCGCCGGTGGCCCTAGGTTCCACTTACAGTCTCGCGGCCACCCACGCGGCCAATGCGGGAGACTACACTCTCGTCATCACCAACAGTTTTGGTTCTGTAACCAGTATCGTTGCCAAGCTTGCCGTGGTGACGGTTCCAGTTACCAACGACCTTGTGGTTCACTTGAAGTTTGACGGTAGCTTCAACGATTCCTCGGGCCGTGGAAACAACGGCACCCCGGTCGGTGCACCGACGATTGCAGCCGGCAAGATCGGCAGCGCGATGCAGTACACGGATGCTGACGGGGGCGTTTCGCTGAACTATGTCAGCTTGGATAATCCAATCGGCACTCACCCGGCGGATCTGCGAATGGGCACAAGCACATCCTTCTCCGTTTCGTTCTGGTACAAGGTGCCAACAGGCGGACGACAGGGCGACCCCGCGATCGTGTCCAACAAGGACTGGGACAGCGGAAACAACA
>CAYSDO010000022.1:0-23933 GCA_964429665.1 uncultured Bifidobacterium sp. | reverse complement strand
CTTCAGTGGAATTATAAGGAAGTGGATGATGGAGTCAGTGCCAACACCCGCAAAGATTCGGGCAACACAAGCCCCGGTCTTGAAGACAACAACTGGCATCACTGTCTCGTTGTATTCCAGCGTGGCGGTGGCGGCTATAGTTACGTTGACGGCAATCTGGTCAAGTATGCCGGATTGGCGACTGCTTTATTGCCCTCAACCACAATAGACAATGATCCTGCTACAAACCGCACCCGCACGGCAACAGGTGCATGGAACATCGGCGAAGACGGAAGTGGTCTATACACAACTGTCGGTGGTGGTCATGACGGCCCCGGAATCAGCGTTACCAACGCGATGATTGATGATTTCGGCGTGTGGCGTCGTGCGTTGAGCCCCCAGGAAGCGCTGGCCATCTACAACGCAGGTCAGGCAGGTCAGGACCTGTCCTTGGTCTCACAACCTGGATCCGCAGGCTTGTTGAGCATCACAAAAGTAGGTGCAAACGCCAACTTCAGTTGGGTAGGATACCCGGAACTAAGACTCCAAAAGGCTACAACCCTCAACCCGGCCAACTTCACGGACGTGCCGGGCACGACAGGCGCAAGCGCCTATTCCGAACCGATTTCAGGTTCTGCGGCCTATTTCAGGCTGCACGCTCCATGACGGCGGCGGATAAGCTAGATTGAATTCAGGGCCGGCGGCGTGATGCCGCCGGCCTTTTTGTTTTTATTTTCTGGAACGACGGTCTCTCCACATTCATTCTCCTCAGGTGTGCACCAACTCCTTGAAGATTGAACTGGAAATTAAAAGCATGCGTATGAAATTCCATATCCCCCTTGTTTCCAGACTCATCCTTGTTCTCCTTGTTTTTTCCACAATGAAGAGCACCGCCCAGATCAAACACATGGTGGTGGTAGGGGTGGACGGATTAAGCCCAGACGGCCTCCGCCACGCGGAAACTCCAAATATCAATCGTCTGCGCGAAAGGGGTTCGTGGACATACCACGCCCGCGGCGTCATGCCCACCTCCAGCAGCCCCAACTGGGCCTCCATGATCATGGGCGCGGGCCCGGAACAACACGGTGTTACTTCCAACGATTGGGAGACAAACAAATTCGAGATTGCCCCCACGATGGTCGGCCCTGGTGGCATTTTTCCAACCATCTTCAGCGTGCTCCGTGAGCAAAAACCTGACAGTACGCTCGGCGTGTTTCACGACTGGGACGGTTATGGCCGTTTGCTTGAGCGCAAGATGGTGGACGTGGTTGAGGACCTCGATGGCCCGACCAACACCGTCCGCCGCGCGGTTGAATTCATCAAGAGCCGCAAACCCACATTCACCTTCATTCATCTCGACCACGTGGACCACGCGGGCCATCACGACGGGCACGGCACGCCCTCGTATTACGCATCCGTCGGAGTTGCGGACAAACTCATCGGGGAAGTGATCGCTGGAATTCAAGAAGCAGGGCTGACACGGGACACCATTGTACTGGTCACAGCCGATCACGGCGGCCACAACAAGGGTCATGGCGATCCGATCATGGCTGATCTTGAAATTCCATGGATCATCGCAGGTCCGGGCATCCGGGCCGGCCACGAAATCAAATCTCCCGTCAACACCTACGACACCGCAGCGACGATTGCGTTTGCATACAAACTCAAACCTCCGCAGGCCTGGATCGCAAAGCCCGTGCGCGAGGCATTTGAAAAAAACGACCGCTGAACCTCTCCTGATGACATCAAAAACTGATCTGGATCTGAAGCTCCTCCGGACCGAGGGCGACATCAATATCTCGCCCAACCGTCAAACTTGGCAGGCAGGCCATTTGAGCGCCGAAACGAAGCGGATGCTGGCGGAGGATGCCGAATGCTTTCTGCACCAGTCCATGTCCACACCCTGTCTCAACGCCATGAAAGGGGCCAGTGGCGCGTGGATTGAAGACGTCGAAGGTCGTCGCTATCTCGATTTTCACGGCAACAACGTTCATCAGATCGGTTTTGGTCATCCTCGCGTCACCGAAGCAATCAAATCCTTGCTCGACCAGTTTTCATTTTGCACACGCCGCTATACCAATGAGCATGCCATCAGGTTCGCCAAAAAGCTGACCAGCCTTGCCCCAGGTGATTTGAATCGCGTCCTGTTCGCGCCCGGTGGGGCATCCGCAATTGGCATCGCTTTGAAACTGGCACGCACAGCCACGGGCCGCTTCAAGACCATCTCGCTCTGGGATTCGTTTCATGGCGCGTCGCTTGATGCCATTTCGGTTGGTGGTGAAAGCGTATTTCGCAAAAATGCCGGCCCGCTGCTGCCAGGTTGCGAGCACGCGCCGCCCCCTGACCCTTCGCACTGTCCGTTCCGCTGTGGCACAGCGTGCAGCCTGGCCTGCGCGGATTACATCGAATACATGCTGGAGCGCGAAGGCGACGTGGGAGCGGTCATCGCGGAAACCGTTCGGAACGTTCCGGTCATTCCGCCGCCGGATTACTGGAAACGCATCCGTGCCGCATGCGACAAACATGGCGCGTTGCTCATCCTGGACGAAATTCCGATCGGCCTCGGACGCACGGGGAAATTCTTTGCGTTTGAACATTTTGATGTCATTCCGGACATCGTGGTGCTGGGCAAGGGCCTTGGCGGTGGGATTTTCCCGCTCGCAGCGATGATCGCCCGCGAACACCTCAATGTCGCCGGCGAATGTTCACTCGGCCATTATACCCATGAGAAGAATCCCGTGGCCTGTGCCGCAGGATTGGCAACGCTCGAAGTGATCGAGGAGGAGAACCTAGTCGAACGCGCCGCCAAACTCGGCGCCAGCACCGTTGAAGACCTTCGCCGCCGTCTCACCCCATACTCACTCGTGCGCGAAGTGCGCGGATTGGGATTCCTTCTCGGCGTGGAGATCGGTGACAGCAGGGGAAACGCAGTGGATGCCGCCGAACGAATCATGTATTCAGCGCTCCGGCGTGGATTAAATTTCAAGGTGTCCAAAGGCAATGTTCTCACGTTCGCTCCACCTCTCAACATCACTGGGGATGAATTGAACCAAGCATGGACAATCATCGAAGCCGCAATTCAAGAAATACAAAACAGCCCTGTTCCATCGGCAAATTCCTGACATGAAGCCAGACTCCAACCTCCCATCGGCCCGCGACAAACTGCTCTTCACACCGGGCCCGCTCACCACAAGCCTCAGCGTCAAGCAGGCCATGCTCCACGACGCCGGCTCATGGCATTTTGAGTTCAACGCCCTGGTCGCAAGCGTCCGGGAACGCCTTCTCAAACTCGCAGGCCTTTCGCGCGAAACTGGCTGGGAAGTCGTGCCACTCCAAGGCAGTGGAACATTCGGCGTGGAGGCCGTATTCCAAAGTTGCGTTCCTCACAACGGCAAGGTTGTGGTGCTGGCAAACGGGGCTTACGGAGAACGAATCGCCCAGATGCTGAAACATGCGCGGATTGATCACACAGTGCTCCGCACTGCGGAGGATACCGCCAGTGATGCCGCAGCGCTCGACGCCTGCCTCACCGCTGACAAGGCGGTGACACACGTGGCCTCCGTGCATTGCGAAACGACAACAGGAATTCTGAATCCAATCGAAAAACTCGGCGCAGTGGTGAAACGCCACGGCAGGGTGTTCGTGGTGGATGCCATGAGCAGTTTCGGCGGGATGCCGATAGACTTCGAGCAGTGCGGGATTGATTTCCTGATCTCATCCTCCAACAAGTGCGTCGAGGGTGTGCCGGGATTTTCATTTGTGTTTGCCCGACGCGCACTGTTGCTCGCAAGCGAAGGCTGGGCCCGGAGCCTCAGCCTTGATCTTCTCGGCCAATTGAAGGGCTTCGAGAAGAACGGTCAGTTCCGTTACACTCCGCCGACGCACGTGGTGCTGGCCTTCGATCAGGCGCTGCGTGAATTGGAGGATGAGGGCGGAATTCCCGCGCGCAGCGAACGCTACAGGCGGAACCATCAGGCGTTGATGACAGGAATGGTCCGGCTCGGCTTCCAATCCTATCTTCCGTCGTCCGTTCAAAGCCACATCATCACGAGTTTTCTCTACCCGGATGCAAAATTTGATTTCACTGATTTCTATCGCCGCGTCGCGGACAAGGGCTTCATTCTTTATCCGGGCAAGATCAGCCAGTGTGACACCTTCCGCATCGGCAACATCGGTCGTCTGACGGAATCAGAAATGAAACAGGTCGTTTACGCCATCGGCGAGGCTGTGGCGGAAATGGGGATCAAAATGGGATCCGCATCCACCGCAACAAAATCGTGATGAGCAAGGTCCACGACAAAGCGCCGGCTCATCCCGCAGTAAAGCTGGTCCTTTTGCTGGTCATCCTCGTGACCTTGTTATTTGCCGCCCCTGCCCTGGCTGCACCACCGCTGGCCCGCGCACACGCGCATAACGATTACGAACACAAACGCCCTTTGTTCGATGCACTCGATCAAGGCTTCTGCTCTGTCGAGGCGGACATCCACCTGGTCAAAGGACAACTCCCCGTCGCGCACAACCTTGGCGACATAAAGCCTGAGCGCACACTCCAGAAACTTTACCTTGATCCGCTCCGCGAACGCGTCCGCGCAAATCGCGGCAATGTTTACACTGAATTCGCCACCAACGCCGCGACGCTCAAACCGATTTCGACGGCAAAAGTCGGAGTCGAGTTCACACTCCTCATTGACCTCAAGAGTGACGGAGAAGAAACCTATGTCGCCCTGCGTCCTGTATTGGCTAAATATGCGGAGATGCTGACCCATTTTACTCCGACCAGTACCATCCCTGGTGCGGTTACAATCATTCTGACTGGCAACCGTCCCGTTCAGATGGTGGCGGCTGAACCAGAGCGCCTGTGTGCGCTGGATGGGAGACTCTCTGATCTCGATGCAAACCCGTCAGTCCACCTTTTCCCCCTCGTCAGCGAAAGCTGGAGTCCAACCTTTAGAAAATTCGAGGTGGGCGGGCTTTCCGATGCAGATCGGGCGAAACTACGGCAACTCATTTCAAAAACCCACAGTCAGGGTCGCCGCCTCCGTTTCTGGGGCGTGCCAGATCAACTTGTCGTGTGGCGCGAGTTTTATTCCGAGGGAGTGGACATGTTAAACACAGACGATCTTCCCGGACTGGCGGCTTTTCTGCAATCGCCGCCAAAACCCCAGTCAAAACAATGAACTCATTCACAATCAACAATCGCACCTACCTTTTGCCAGCCTGTCCCTTGGTCGGCATCTGCGTTGACGGCTCGGCAGATGAATACTTTGACGCCGCCATCGCCCGCAGGCTGATGCCGAATCTTCAGCGGATCAGCGTACGCGGCTACCGGGGAATGGCACGGGGCCAGATGCCCAGCTTCACCAACGTCAACAACGCATCCATAGTCACCGGCGTTCCTCCCAGCGTCCACGGGATCGGCGGCAACTTCTTCTACGACAAGACGAGTGGTGAGGAGGTCATGACCAATTCCTCAAAGTTTCTGCGCGTCGCAACCATGTTTCCATCGGCTCAGAAAGCAGGACGCAAGGTCGCGGTCGTAACCGCCAAGGATAAACTCCGTGACATCTTTGGATCCGGTTTGATCGAGCTCGGCGGCATTGCTTTCTCGTCAGAGAAGGCCAATCAAGTTACTAAGGCGGTTCACGGCATCGAGGATGTCGAAGCGCTAGCCGGCCCAACACCTCCCATCTACAGCGGCGAGGCCTCCCTGTATGTCCTGAAGGCGGGCGTAAAGCTCATTGAACATGGGCGTGCGGATTTTCTTTATCTCAGCACCACGGATTTCATGCAGCACAAATATGCCCCGGAAGCACCCGAGGCACTCGATTTTTACGCAGGCATTGATGAACAGATCGGTCGCCTGCTTCAGCTTGGCGCACGTGTCGGTGTCACAGCAGACCACGGCATGAACGCCAAGCAGAAGGCGGATGGATCACCGAACGTGACCTATCTCGAATCCACGTTGGAAACCAAATTCGGGCCAGGCTTCCGCGTCATCCTGCCAATCACAGACCCCTATGTGGTCCATCACGGAGCTTTGGGGTCGTTCGCCCAGGTGCATCTTCCCCCCGGCCGCGAGGCGTTGCTGTCCGAAGTCATCAATTTCATCCGCGCTTTGCCCGGCATCACGGAGGTGCTGGACCAGGCCACCGCCGCGCGGTTGATGCAGTTGCCGCCGGACCGCATGGGCGATCTGGTGGTGTGCTCCGGTCGCGACGCAGTCATTGGCCGCACCCCGGCTTGGCACGACCTAAAGGTGCTCGAGGGCGGGCTGCGCTCGCACGGCGGACGATATGAGGAAATGGTGCCGTTCATCCTTAGCGAACCGTTGAATGCTGAATATGCTGGCAAGGCGAAGGCCGACCCGCGCAATTTCGATCTCTTTGACTTTATCTGTAACGGAGCACAATCATGAAACTCACCAGCCTTATTGCCGGAAAACCTGTGAGCGGAAACGGCACGCTCAGCGTGCGCAATCCCTACAATGGTGCCGAAGTCGGCACGGTGGTCACTGCTTCGCGAAACGACGTGGATGCCGCAGTGGCTGCGGCCTGCAGCTTCCGCGATACACCCAGCCGTTTTCAACGCTCTGAGATTCTTGAAAAAACCCGCGCGGCGCTCGAAGCCCGGCGCGAGGAATTCGCACGCACGATTTCCTCCGAGGCAGGACTGGCATTACGCGAGGGCCGATATGAAGTGGGACGCACGCTCGACGTCCTGCGCTTCGCAGCCATGGAAGCCCTTCGGGACGACGGCCAGATCTTTTCGGCTGACATCTCGCCACAAGGCAAGGCGCGTAAAATCTTTACCACACGCGAGCCGCTGCGTTGCGCCGCAGCCATCACTCCATTCAATCACCCGCTCAATCAGGTTGCCCACAAGGTCGGCCCCGCCATTGCGGCGGGAACTCCACTCGTATTGAAACCATCAGAGAAAACCCCACTCACGGCGCTCAAACTCGCCGAAATGTTGTACGCCGCAGGACTTCCCGGTCCGATGCTCAGCGTATTGCTGGGAAAGACCAGCGAGGTGGCAGAGCCGATTGTTCAACATCCCGACGTGGAAGTCCTCGCCTTCACCGGCAGCGTCTCCATTGGCAAACGCATCTCCCTGACCGCCGGTTACAAAAAGCTCGTCCTCGAGCTGGGTGGGAATGATCCATTGATCGTGCTCAACGACGCTGATCTGGACCTGGCTGTGACACTCGCAGCAGAAGGAAGTTTTCGCAATTCGGGTCAACGCTGCACGGCAGTAAAACGCATCCTGGTGGAGGACGGCATCGCGGCAAAGTTCACCGCGCTTCTCGTCGAGAAGACAAAGGAATATGTCTGCGGCGATCCGATGGACGAGGCGACTCGTGTGGGCACGGTGATTGATGAACCGGCGGCAATTCAACTCGAGGAAGTCCTCAAGGAAGCGGTGGCCGCCGGCGCGAAAGTGTTGATCGGCGGCACAAGGCGTGGCGCGCAGTTGCAACCGACGGTGATCGCGGAAGTCCCGCGGAATTGTCGCATGGTTGTCAGCGAAAGTTTCGGCCCGCTTGCGCCAATTCTTACCGTGCGAAACCTCGACGATGCCCTGACACTGGCAAACTCCACGGCGTACGGTCTCAGTTCTGGCGTCGTGACTACAAGCCTGCCCAGCGCGTTCAAAGCCATCAAGTCACTGCGCTGTGGGACTGTTAACATCAACGAAGTCCCTGGATTCCGCGTGGAGAACAGTCCGTTCGGAGGTATCAAAGACAGCGGAATGGGTGTCAAGGAAGGCGTCATCGAAGCCATCAAGGCTTACAGCTTCGTCAAAACATTCAGCCTGCCGTGGTGATAAAAGCTGCGAGCCCGCGTGCCAGCCTCTTTAGGGCTTCGCTGAACTGCGCTCCTGCATCCAGGTCACGTCTTGATTGACTGGATTAAAAGTCTGCGCGCTAAAGCTGCTTCCCTTGATAATGGTTCGTCCATCTTTCCACATTCGAATTTCAGAATGTCCATCGGCAAACGCAAGACCACATGCACCGCCGTGGTAACTCGCAGGTCCGTCCAAAAACGTACTGGAGACCATGGTTATGGCAAAACCCGCATCGTTGATGCTCCGGTAGTCTTCATCTATCAGAACCCAAAGACCTGAGGGAGAGGGCTTGATAATATCGGACATTTTGCCGTACACAAACCATGGTTTGTTTGCGATGTGGCCGTGGGTACCATCCAGCCACGGGCCGTTTACAGGCCGCAAACTTGAAACTTGTGTACCAACGCCCTGATTCATTGCAAAGCTCCGGACCCGTTGCATAGGTCTGCCAAAAACTAGCGATGGCACATTGTCACCTGGGCATTTATAGATGGAATAGTTCTTGGCCGTGTATGGAGCCAGCAGAGCCTTGGTGGGGTCCGTCAGATTCAAAGTGTTGGTAAGGTCAAGATCTCCGCTTGTCCAGCTCATGTTGCCTCTTACCCAACCCTTGGAAGCACCGGAACTGTCCTCATTTGGCGGAAACCAATCCCGATTATCGCCGGTGTACATATGAAGAGCGACCATCATCTGCTTACCATTGTTCATGCAAAGAATTCCTTGGGCCTTAAGTTTTGCCCGACCCAACGCTGGCAAAAGCATCGCGGCAAGAATCGCAATAATGGCAATCACTACCAGTAATTCGATCAAAGTAAATGCTGCGTTGTAGTGGTTCGGCGGTCGAGACCAGTGGTTTTCCGGGCGGTTGCTGGTTGCACGGCTGGCGATCATTTTCATGGTGGAAATTTGCGCCAGAGCCCGCTTTCCGTCAAGCCTCCAAGCATGCCAAAACCGGAACAACTTATCTAGGAACTGGCATGGTACCGCTGATGTGCGCCGAGGTGCGTTCGCGAATCCAGAGCCAGTCGTTGTAAGGTGCAGGCGCCCTTCGGCGACTTACATTACCACCAATGACTTTGGTGCTGCTGTCCTTCCACTTATGAACTTCCGAATGTCCGTCAGCAAACGCGAATCCGCATCCATTGTCATGGTAGGTACCCGGCCAGTCTATCCATTCTGGAGACACCATTCCAACGGCGAAGCCCGCATCGTTAAGGCTATTTGCATCCTCATCCAGCAAAACCCATAGCGAGGAAGGTGACGGAGCAATTACTTGGGAGACTTTGCCGTATGTGCGCCAAGGGTTGTTGCGTCTGTTGGAGTGACTGTTATCGAGCCAAGGTCCGTTTACTGACAATGTGGGAGCGCCTGAATGCCCCCCGCCGGAATCAAATGCCGAACAAATCGTGCCGACCGCCTGACTCATTGAAAAGGTCCGGGCGGCAGGAACGCTTTGTATTTGGCCGCCAACGCTGATTCGGCCATTGCGGTTGTCAGACGCACACTTAAAGACGGAAACATTATTCCCAAGGTAAGGAGCAACTAAAGTCTTGGTCGTATCCTTCAGCACACTCGTGTTGAATTCCTCCCCTCCGCCGACGCCTGCCTGACCAGCGCACCAGTTGTGACCTGGTACGGTATTGCCATCGTCAGGATTTGGAGGATAGAAATCACGGGAGTCGCTACTGTACATGTGGATGGCTATCATCATCTGTTTGCCGTTGTTCATGCAATATACGGCCTGTGTTCTGGCCTTGGCCTTACCCAGTGCAGGCAACAGCATAGCAGCCAGAATCGCGATGATCGCAATGACCACCAACAATTCAATCAAAGTAAACCCTGCCATACGGCAACCCCGCGACACGCAACCTCGGCGAGGGACAAGTTCAGGAACGGAGTAATTGGTGGCAATTGTCATGGCAGAAATCTGCGTCGGGCCGCGCTTTCCGTCAAGCCTGATGCAGAAGCCAGCATGGCAAACGGTGACGCTCAATAATAATACCTTGTGTCGGAACTGGGGCCGCCGATGGCCCGCACGCGAATCTGGGACTTCGGACGCACGATCACGCTCCCATCAGCCTGCCCAACAAGCTGGTCTGCCGTGATCGCCCAACTCCAAAGCGGTTTGGTTTGAGAGCCACCATCGAATTTGCCCAGATGTCCGAGATCCCAAAGTTTGGTGCCCGGCGTATCGCTGACTCGATGGGTGATGAATGCGCGGCGGCTGTCCAGTTCGGAACTTTTCTTTGGCCACTCTGGTTCGTTCTCGGCAGGATTGGCATTGACCGCACCCTGGGCGTCAACAAATTTCATTGCCGGCGCGGCAGTGAAATTGGCCAGCCACATGTAGGGCGTGAAGACATTCGCTGCGGTCGTATCCCAACCGCCATAATCCGGGGCAGCGAGACTTGCCTGATCGGCGTAGTTCAGCCACGTCCTCCCCACGCCATTGGCTGTGATCGGACAGATAAGAATCTTGGTATTCCTAAGATACGTTCCCCTCATCGCGTTTACGATGCTTTGTGGTCCGGTGTTACCGGTGCGGTGATAGTCAGGGCTGCCGTCGTCGTGCTTCGGGAACCTTCCGCCAAAATCATCCGCATACATGATCTGACTCAGGTATTGCTGCTTGAGATTGCTGAGGCAGACAGCGCGCTGGCCGCTGTATTTGGCCTTGGCCAATGCCGGCAGCAGCATCGCAGCAAGAATCGCAATGATGGCGATCACCACCAATAACTCGATCAGAGTGAATCCGTCGCCGGGCGGGCGTGAGTCCACATGCGAACGGCGAGCCGTTGTTTGGTCTGGCTTCATGCGTTTTGGGAATTCCGAAGCACAATAACTCAATTTTTATCCGACCCCCACCGTTGATAATCAGAGCCATTGCACCAAAGCGCATCCTGGCGAATCTTCCAAGTCATCATGGGGACGATGTGTCAATTCATACCCGGCTTCGCTCCGGAGTCCAGCAGAATTCTCGGGCAATGACCGGTGGATAGGCAGGTTAATCTTTGCACACGAGATTCTACGCCAAAACGCTCTTGATCACGTGGCCTTCCACATTGGTCAACCGTCGCTGCACGCCGTTGTGCTCAAAGGTGAGTTGTTCGTGGTCGAGGCCAAGCAGGTGCAGAATCGTCGCATTGAGGTCGTAGAGGGGATGAATGTCCTGAATTGCTTTCTGACCAAGATCGTCGGTTACCCCATGGCTCACGCCGGGCTTCACGCCGGCGCCGGTCAGCCAGCAGGTGAAGCCATCGGGATTGTGGTCGCGGCCTTGAACGCCTTTTTGGAAGAAGGGCATGCGGCCAAATTCAGTGCACCAGACCACAAGAGTATCTTCAAGCAAACCGCGCTGGCGCAGATCGCGGATCAACGCTGCGGCGGGCTGGTCGAGGATGGCGGCGTGCTTGTCGTATTGCTCCTTCAGCTTGTTGTGACCATCCCAGTTCAACTCGCCGCCGCTGGCGTAGGCGCCGTTGAAAAGCTGTACGAAGCGCACACCCTTCTCGATGAGCCGGCGAGCGAGAATGCAGTTGCGGGCAAAGCCGGCCTTGATGGGATTCAACGTGTCGTCCGCACCGTAGCTTTTCAGAATGTGCGCCGGCTCGGTGGAGAGATCGCTGATCTCCGGCACGCTGAGCTGCATGCGTGCGGCGAGTTCGTAGCTGGCAATGCGCGCCGCCAGCCTGCCATCGCCGGGATGTTGCTCGAGATGGCGCGAATTCATTCGCTGCAGAAGGGAGCGGGCTGCGAGGTCGGCGTCCGGCGCAACGCCCGGGGCGGCGAGATGGCGCACGGGATCCTTCGCGCTGAAAGTCGTGCCTTGGAACGCGGCGGGCAGGAAGCCGGGTCCCCAGTTATTTGAACCGTTCTGAGGCACGCCGCGCGGATCAAGAATGGAAACGAACGCTGGCAGATCCTGATTCTCGCTCCCGAGCGCGTAACTCACCCACGAGCCGAGACTCGGGAAACCATCCAGTATGAACCCGGTCGAGAGGAAATTCTCGGCGGGGCCGTGCGTGTTGCTCTTGCTGGTAAGCGAATGGATGAAGGCGATGTCATCGGTGAGTTCCGCCAGATGCGGGATCAGGTCGGAAACCATTTTCCCCGTCTGTCCGCGCGGCCTGAACTCATATTGAGGTCGCGCGAGATTGCCAGCCGGTCCTTGAAACGTCACGGCGGGCCCGCCCGGCAACGGTTTGTTGTCCCACTTGATCAGTTCCGGCTTGTAATCCCACGTCTCCAACTGACTCACCGCTCCCGCGCAAAAAATCACGATGACATTCTTCGCCTTGGCGGGAAAATGCGGTTGCCGCGGCGCGTACGGCCGCGCGGGATCGATGATGGTTCCGGGCGCAGCGAGCAATCCATCGAGTCCCAACAATTTGGTCAGCGCAATGGATCCAAGCGCCGTGGCCGTGCCGGACAGGAAACTGCGACGATCCAAAAAATGACGGCCGTGGCTGGATATGTGTTCGGCGTGATGATTCATCTGTCTGGCCTCCGCTTCCTGGTTCTCGTCGCACCTCTCCGCTTCACAGCTTTCCTGGTGTTCGGCGACGCAGACATAAGACTATCAATCCGGGCGCGGTCTTTTTCGAGGAACGTGCGCAGTTGCTCCGCAGAAGGCAGGGCGACAAGGTAACGAGAAACAAAGAGCTTGTTGCTCAGTCCTGCCGTCGCAAACTCAACACCCACGCGGTCTCGCTCACTGCACAAAATGATGCCGATGGGCGGAAGGTCGCCGTCTTCGAGAGCATTCGTCTTCCACCAGTTGAGGTAAAAATTCATCTGCCCCGCGTCGCCATGCTGGAAGGCGCGGATTTTCAAATCAATCAGCACATGGCAACGCAGTCGTCGGTGGTAGAATACGAGGTCAATGTAGTCGTGTTTGCCGCCGACGGTGATGCGCCGCTGGCGTGCCTCGAAGCAAAAACCTTCGCCGAGTTCGAGGAGGAAGTTCTGGAGATGATCGAGCAGCGCGCGTTCAAGTTCGGACTCGCGATACTCCGGACGCTCCGCGAGACCGGTGAACTCCAGCACATAGGGATCGCGGATCAGGTCACTGATGGTCTCCTGAGTTTCCCGAGAGCGGGCACGCTGGATGACGGCGGCCTTGTTTTTCGACAATCCGGTGCGTTCGTAAAGCAACGAGCCGATCTGCCGCTGAAGCTGGCGCACCGACCAGTTCCCCTTGAGACATTCGTTTTCGTAGAAGGCGCGCTTCCACGGATCGTCGAGACGGGTGAATTCCTGAAGTTTGCTCCACGAAAACTGAAGCAGGACTTGCGGCGAGAACGGCGTCGGCAAATCGGGGGACACTGTCCCCCGAATTGGGAAGAGGGTTGCGGTTCGTCCAGATTCGACAGACGGTGTCTGTCGAATTGGAGGCAGGGCCAACCCGTTGGCAGATTTGCGGGACACTGTACCGCGGATCCCAGGGGTGAATTTCGTCATCAGGGCTGACGGAATTGAAGGCAGCTTGAGTCGCACGGCGAATTCGGGGGACAGTGTCCCCCGAATTTGCGGGTAGAGGAAATAAATGGCACGGCAGTCGCGCAGGGTCCGTAAATCCAACCCTTTTGCCTTGCGCGCGGCCATGTCTTCCGCCACCCGCTCCAGCAGGCGGTCGCCATACCTCGCCCGGTCCTTTCCATGTTGCTCGAACTCGACGAGGTAAGCGCCGACCAGCCAGTTCCGGACGACCAGCGATTGATTCACTGCCGCCGCCGCCCGCCCTTGAAGCTGGGCGGTCGCACTGTTGATCGCTTTGATGAGGTGTGCGTAATTCATGGCAGGAACAGAAACTCGTTGCTGTTGAAAAGCGCGCGGCCAAGCGTGGGCAAGCCATGCGCACGCACAATCGGTGCTGCGTCCACCAGCTCGGCAGAGCTGGGATTGCGACTGAGAGCCAGCTGGTAGGCTCGACGGATCTGTTTCGTCACATCGTCACCGACGTCAGACTTCACCCGTACGGCGAAGGCATCAGCCTGTTCCAAGGTGAAGCGACTGTTGAAAAGGTTGAGCGCTTGAATCGGTGTGGTTGATTCACGGCGGCGGGCGGTGCTCTGCCCTGCATCCGGGCAGTCGAACGCACCGAACACCGCCTCCCGCTCGCGACGGACCTTGTGCGCATAAATCATCCGGCGCAATCCTTCGCCTTTGAAGGACTCAACAGGATTGAAGCCGCTCAACCCGCCGCGGTTGTTGAACAGATCAAAACCACGGCCGCCCATCTTGAGGTTCAACTGACCGCTGACGGCGAGCATGGCGTCGCGGATCGGTTCGGATTCAAGCCGGCGTGAAGGAAAGCGCCACAAAAAACGAACGTCAGCGTCCCTGGCAGCGGCAACCCGATTGATCCGGGAGGATTGACGATACGTGGCCGAGAGCACGATGAGACGGTGCATTTGTTTCACCGACCAGCCGGATCGGACGAATTCTGAAGCAAGCCAGTCGAGCAACTCAGGATGGGAAGGCTTCGTCCCGTTGCGGCCAAAGTCGCTCGGCGTTTCCACAAGGCCGGCGCCGAAATGCCCCTGCCAGATGCGGTTCATCATCACACGCGCTGTGAGCGGGTTTTCCGGACTCGCGATCCATTCAGCCAGCGTAACGCGTCGCTGTTGTTCCTCGGCATCCTTCGGTAGTTGCAGGTTGCCCAGCACACTCAACACTGCGGGCGCGACTTCTTCCTTCGGCTGTTCAGGATCGCCGCGATAGAGCAGGCTGATCCTGTCGGGCTTTCGGAAGGTGCCGGCAAAAGCCATCTGCCCCGCTGCAGCGGCGGCGATTTTTGACTCCAGCGCCTTCCGTTTGGCGAGCAAGGCATCAACTTTCTTGACCTCATCCGTCCGGAGACCGGCTGTGGAGAAGACAGCGGGCTTGGCTTTGTTCTCGCCGGGCACGTAAGCCCGCCGATCCGTCGAATCAGCCACGGGCCGCCATTCACCCGAGGCTGTGGCCACTTCAATGACATAGTTTGTCGCCAGACGATCACTAAACTTCCCTTCACGATCCCGCCCCCAGACCACTCTTTCGATCACGTGCTCTTCCGGAAACTCCAGCATCACCCAGCCTTTGCCTTTCTCATTGGACATCCAACTGCGTGAGTTGCCGTAGTGACCGTCATTGATCTGACGCAACTCATGGCGATCTGCAACCACGGTGTCGCCTGAAGACGTGGCCCTGGTTCCGGCGCTCGCCAATGCAACGTTTCGCGCTTGCGTGTCGAAAACTTCCAACTCGTCAATGCATGGCTCGAGGCTGTTCGTATCCTTGATGGTGAATCGAACGCGTCTGGTTTTCACCGGCGCAAAACGATCCGTATTCATGGCGGCACTTAACGCCGGACGCGGCGGGAGCACGGAAACCAACGGCGTCATCGCATCCAATGACAGTCCCGCTTCCAGAGTGTAGGCCGTGGCGAGCCGGTCGGTGAAGTTTCCTTCGCGGTCACGGCCCCAGTTGATTTTTCCGATGCGCACGACCTCGGGTAGTTCGAACAGCACCCAACCCCGGCCTGCCTCGTCCGCCATCCAACTGTGACTGTTACCATACTTGCCGTCGTTGACGTGCTCCAGCCGATGAATGTCGGAGGTGCGACTGCCCGAGGCGGTGACCTTCGTGCCATGACTGGCCAGCGCGACGTTGCGCGGAGTGGCTTCGTCCGAGAAAATCTCCAGTTCATCCACGCACGGCTCGATGAGGCCGAGCGTTGGATGCAAATTCGCATCGTGAATGGTGAACCGGACAAACTTTGCGGCCAGCGGCGGAAAGATTTCTTCATTCAGCCGGGGATTGGTCGTTTTAGGCAAGGTTGAGCCAACCCTCGCCAGGGGTTCGAATTGCGCCAGCTCCCGCTGAACTTCTGCGACACCTTGCTTCAGCGCCTCGGCCTCCTTGCGTCGTGCCAGCGCTTCGGGCGTGCGCAGTTCACGATCCTCATACTCCACGCCGGCGAAGAATGCCTGCATCGAGTAGTAATCCCGCGCGCTGATGGGATCAAACTTGTGATCGTGGCAACGCGCGCACCCCACGCTCAAACCGAGAAAGGTCTGCCCCGTGTTTACGACGATCTCATCCAGCGAATCCTGTCTCGCAAGGCGCTTGGAAACATCATCGGCTCCGATCTGTCCGGACAGCAGCACCGACGCCGTGACGAGAAATCCCGTGGCCGCGTCCTTGTCCAGCGCATCGCCGGCAATCTGTTCGCGGATGAAGCGGTCGTATGGCGTGTCGTGATTGAACGCCTCGATCACATAGTCCCGGTACGGCCAGGCATTCGGCCGCTCGGTATTCACCTCGAAGCCGTGCGTATCCGCGTAACGCACCACATCCAACCAGTGTTGCGCCCAGCGCTCACCATAACGCGGCGATGCGAGCAACTCCTCCACAATGCGTTCAAATGCATCACCACGGCGATCTTTGACAAAGGCAGCCACCTGCTCAGGTGTCGGCGGCAGGCCGATGAGATCGAATGACACCCGGCGCAGCCATGTCACGCGATCCGCCTCGGGCGCAGGTTTCAATCCTTCCCGCTCCAACCGTGCGAGAATGAATCGGTCAACATCGTTGCGCGGCCAACGCAGGCTCTTCACCTTCGGCGGCGAAGGAAGCGTCACGGGCTTGAATGACCAGTGATCACGTTTGTCCGCCAACTGAACTGCATCCACACCCTCCGGCCATAACGCGCCTTCATCAATCCAGCGGGACAGCGTTGCAATTTCAGCATCCGACAAGCCCGCACCCTTTGGGGGCATTCGCTGATCATTATCCTTGCTCGTGATGAATCGGATGAGGGGACTTTCTCCGGCCTTCCCCGCGATGATGTTCGGCGCATGTTCGTCACCACCTTTGAGCGCCGCAGCCTTAAGATCGAGCCTTAGCCCCGACTTTTGCTTCTTCTCCCCGTGGCACTCGTAGCAGTGTTGCTTGAAAATGGGCCGAACTTCGCGCACGAAATCCACCGGTGCGGAAAAGCATCTGAGGCTCGCAAGCAGCAGGATCACGAGGCAGCATCTCGTTGGTGATTTCGATGGGAATTGCATGAGTCAATCCATCACCGCCTGGACAACAGGTTGACGTCGGGGTTTGCGAAGAAAGATGACGCTGATGCCGCCGGACAAGCCACGTTGACCACCCACATCAACTGTGAAAATGTTCCAGCTTGAGTCAAACCTTCTGACATACGATTCGTGATTCAAGGGGACGATTGCTAATTTCATACCCTGCTTTGGCCACGGAGTCCACACGGATTCCCTCTGCTTGCCGCCACAAACAAATTTGAGCAGTCCCAGACTTGCCGATTTAATACTTCATCGCAACACTCCCTCATGTTCTCTCAACTGTTGTTTAAACCTTCGCTCCTCCTGCGCATCCTCCCTGCGCTCCTCGCACACCCGACCCTCTCCGCACAGTCGCCACACCATGCCATTGCTACATTGACTGGCGACTGGCAGGTCCAGGTCACCGCGCAGGACGATAAGGGCAAACCCGTCATGGCCACATTGAACATAACACCGGTAGCGTTGACCACTGTGACAGCGGAGAAGTTCACTGGCTTGCCGATGTTCAATCCGAAAGCGGGAGGGTGGATCAAAGGCGCAGCGCTGGCGGCAGTAAAGGCGCAGGAATGCACCACACCGAATCTGCTCGAACCAGAGAGCCTGGAATTGCGAGCCAGCCCGGAACAGGACGCGCCGCAGTTAAAGCGCGGGACGGACTACGAGGCGGATCTCTCGTGGGCCACAATCGGTCGGCTGACGAACGGGGTGTTGAAGGAAGGCCAGCCGGTATTCGCCACGTATCGCCATGGTCTTTTGCGACTGGATTCCATTGTGCTCACGCGTGCCGGACAGATAGCGCTCCGGGAAGGCGAGGCAAAACCAGCCGCGCCAGTCCCGCCAACATTGGCTGAAGGTGAAACGAGACTTGCCAACATCTATCTCCCCGGGCGCATTCCAAAACTCGCGCCGGAACATCTCTTCCCGATTCTCGAAAGCAGATTCCTTGAGCCGCCGCCCGAAAAGCCGTCGCCCGCGGAACAATTCGCCCCGCGCACGATGGCGAAACTACGTTCGGGCCAGCCGCTGCGAATCCTGGCGTGGGGCGACAGCGTCACCGTCGGCACATTTGTGCCGGACTGGGAGCACCAGCGGTGGCAAGAGCAATTCGTCACTCGATTGCGTGCGCGGTTCCCGAAGGCACAGATCGAACTCGTCACCGAAGCGTGGGGCGGACGCAACACCGGCAGCTATCTCGCCGAACCGCCCGGCAGCGAACACAACTATGCCGAGAAGGTGCTCGCCCGGTGGGATAATTCCAGCAGCCCCCAGCTCACCAACACTCACGACCATCCCACGGGGCGAGCGCGAAAGCCTGATCTCATTGTATCGGAATTCGTCAACGACGGCGGCCTGAATGAAGCACAAGTTGAGGAGCACTACGGAAAACTCCTGACCGATTTCAGAAAAATTGGAGCGGAATGGATCATTCTCACGCCGCATTATATCCGGCCGGATTGGATGGGGCTCACCAAGGAACGCGAGATTGATGAAGACCCGCGCGCCTATGTGAAAGGGCTGCGTCAGTTCACGGCAAAACATGGACTGGCATTGGCAGACGCATCGTTACGCTACGGGCGGCTGTGGCGGCAGGGCATTCCTCACTCGACGCTGATGTTAAATTCGATCAATCACCCCGACGCACGAGGCATGAGTTTGTTCGCCGACAGTCTGATGGCGTTGTTTCCCCAGCCCACCAATCAATGAACCTCAACAGCCCCTGATAAAGGAAAGTTAGAACAATCTCATGCCGCAACAAAAAAGACTCCAATCTACAGTGGGTCGAGCAACATCCGCTCAATCTGCAAGGTGGTTACTGTTGGGCGATGCAGTAAAGAAATCGTTCCCCGCGCAAATACAGTTCTCGATCCACCAGTGCCGGGGACGCGCTGAAGGAATCCTCCAACCGATTGACTGCCATCGGCGCATTCTCGCGGTCATGACGAATGACCACCGTGACACCGTCGCGACCAGTGACGTAAATGCGACCAGCCGCTCCAACAGGCGACGAAAAAATGAAATCCCCGATGCCTTCAAGCCGGATCGGTTCGCCACGAGGTTTCCCTGTCGTGGGTTCAAGACGGGAGAGAATGTTTTGGTTGTGCCGCAGGAAATAAAGCGTGTCATCGTAGAGCAGCGGCGAAGAAACGTACGGCGTCATACGGTTGAGTTTCCACGCAACTCTGTCGGTGCCGGTGATGTCGCCTTTGGCTCCGGCAAGCCGGATGGCAACCATCGCCTGCTGATAATAACTGTTCCCTGCAACGACTACGCCGTCGGTATAGACAGGCGATGACACAACATTGTCCGTCAAGCCGGCACATTCCCAAAGTTGCGCGCCGGTGGCCAGGTCATAGCCACGGACGCGCTTCGTGGCGCTGACTATGACCTGCGGTTTCCCCTCGTGTTCGACCACAAGCGGCGTGGACCATGAGGTCTTTTCGTCACGTGCAGTCTTCCAGAGTTGTTTGCCGGTACGTTTGTCAAAGGCGTAAAGAAAGGAGTCACCCTCCTGATCCCAGCACACGATGAGTGTGTCACCATGCAGCACCGGCGAACTGCCCTCGCCATGAGCGTGAAGCGTATGCATCCTGCCGAGGTCCTTCGACCAGATCGCTTCGCCTTTCAAATTCAGGCAATAGAGCCCGCGCGAACCGAAAAACACATACAGGCGCTCGCCGTCGGTGACTGGTGAATTGGAAGCCAGGCTGCCAGTTTCGTGACCGCCCTCATGCGGCCACTCTTCGCGCAGCAACGTCTTCCACGAAATGCTTCCATCCCTACGACTGACGGCGAGAGCGATAAACTGGTGGCGATGTGTGACCGGCACGCTGTCGTGTACACCGGGCGCATCATCATAAACGGGCTTCTGCGGCGCACCCACGGGTACGGCTGCCAGCACGTAAACCGAATCGCCGAACACGATCGGTGAAGAATGCCCCCTGCCCGGCAGCGGAATTTTCCAGCGGACGTTGTTGGTCTCACTCCAATGAACCGGCGGGTTTGCCTGTGGCGCCACACCATTTGCCAAAGGCCCACGCCACTGCGGCCAGTTACGCAAGGCATCCGCGCTGGGTCGAACTCCCGCATCGCTGGCCCGCGCCTCAAACGCGAGCAGAAAGCCGGCAATCACGAGCAGTCGCAGCGGGGATTTCATGCTGATGTATTTTGTATCCTTTGAACTGCGCCGTGTCAAAGTACGGGTGGCTGATTACTCCACGGCTCCGGGCCGACAGCAATCTGCGCGACGTCAATTGCGGATCCCATTTCACCGTCTCCACGTCATAACACCAGAGGGTGTTCTGCTCGCGAATGCATGGTCGAACCTTCACCGCGACCAGACGCAACCTGGCTTCCAGTCTCTTAGCAGATCAAAAGCAACCGCGGCGCTTGGCCGGGTCGAACTTCCGGAGCACGATGGATGCACGGGGGAACAGGACTGCCCGGCCAATCTGTTGCAATGCGCCAGAGATTTCCTGTGCCAAATGAAAAAGGCAGGGCGCGGGGACCGGGCGCGTAATGCAGGTCGTAGCAGTTCTCCTTCAAAAACTCGCGGAATCCAGCGTCATCTGTTCCCCCAAAAAGTTCGAGTAGTTCGGCTCGGGTTTCCGGATGATCCACGCGCCGCTGCGCGTCCTCGTTGCGAAGGCCTTCGCTCGGCGCACCGTGATACGTGCAAAGAAATGTGTCGGCTTCAACCGGCGCACTGTCGGCATGAAAAGAGTAAACATCCGTGGGCACGACCTGTGGCTCTTCCTCGCGCGGGTAATCTTGGAAACAGTTGAGCACAGGCGCAGCACCGTGCTCGCGCAACAACCGCTGATCCTCGAGCAAAACCTCGATGGCAGCGCGACCCGCCACACTCACCGGAAGCGCCTGCAATCGTGCGTCGTCAATCGGAGTAACGTTCTCGCTGACACCGAGCCGTTGCACGACTTCGCGGAAATCCCCAGGCAGCGTACGCTCCCAGCAAAGGGCGTTTACCCCGCCGGCGAACGGTGTAACGACCAGTTCCTGAAAACTTTTCACCCGCCTGATGCGAGGGTAATCAGGGGGCAGGGTGAACGGTATCATGCTCGCGAGGTAGGTTATCGGGAAACTCTGGCAGGCGACAACGGCGATTCAGGATGGAACGAGACCGCCTTGAATTGGCAGGGACGACGCAGCGCGATGCCCCTCCCATCAATCATTTTCCGCCCGCCTTCACGTCGTAGCACCAGAGGGAATTCTGCTCTCGGATGTAAAGCCGGCCATTCGCCACCACCGGATACGCCCACGCTTTGGCCGGACCTCGCGCCGGCGGATTCGACGGAGAGAAACGACCCTTCTCGCGATACGCTTCCGCCGTTGGCTCGATCAGCGCCACGTCACCACTCTCGGCGTGGAGATAAATCCTTTTATCCGCCACCAGCCACGAGCATGGTCCAATGGCTCGCTCCTCCCATTTGATCGTGCCCGTCTTGAAGTCCACGCACATCACCGACGCGCTGCTGCTGCCATAAAAATAATCATCCACTTTCACCACGCCACCGAGACCGATCGGCAGTTTGTTGTTGGAATAAATCTCTTCCACCGTGAATGTGCCGTCCTTCAACACCGGCTTGATCAATGCAGTAGCGGCCTTGTATGCGCCGCTATAAACCATGCCGTCATCCACCAGCACCGTCATGATCACTGCCGGGCTGCCCTTCGCCGTCTTCTCGAACCGCCAGAGCAACTTGCCCGTCTTCGCTTCCACGCCCATCAACCCGCTCGCCAAAAACTGCACGTATTGCTTTACGCCGGAGAACTCGGCTATGATCACTGACGAATAGCTCGCATCACTCCCGTCGGGCACTGCGCACTTCCAGATCACATCCCCGTTTTTCTTGTCCAACGCGATCAGCGTCGCATTTGTGCGACCGGGCGTAACGATCAATTGTTCGCCATCCACCAACGGCGATTCCGCATACGCCCACTCACCATACTTGCCGCCGAAATCCGTGCGGAGATGCTTGCGCCAAACTTCCTTGCCGTTCGCGGCATCGAGACAGACCAGATCGCCATCCGAGCCCAGCGCGAACAGGAATTTGCCGTCCACTGTCGGTGTTGAACGCGCGCCGGGGTAGTTCGGCTGCTGTTCCGGATGACCCACCTTGCCCAGCTTCGCCGCCCAGACCCGGCTGCCGTCTTTCACCGCGAGCGCGAACACCGATTCCTCCGCACCTTCGTTGCCGAGCAGATAAATGCGATCACCCACGACGGACGGTGTCGAAAATCCCGAGCCGACATTCGTTGATTGCCAGATCGGCTTCGGCCCTTCCTTCGGCCAATCCTGCAACAAACCGGCTTCCGGCGAATGCCCGTCGCGCAAAGGCCCGCGCCATTGTGCGAAATCCGCGGCGTGCAGCGCAGTGACACAACCTAGCGATGCGAGCGCGGATAAAAAATTCCTGCGCCAACCGTGAAGCGATGTGTTCATAGGATGCCCGAATGGTTAGCGGTAAACCACCGGCGATTCAATCCCGATGTTTTATCAATCCGCCGTGGATCGTTGAAATCCTGCGCCAGATACAACAACTGGGCGGGCCGACGCGGGCGACTCAATCAACCCAACCTCACTCCTGCACCCCATGGGGATGCAGAAATGTTCCCACACAATTATGCTTTGCAAACGGATGAAGCTGTGGGAAAGATGAGTCGTTCCAGTTGCACAGACCGTTATACAAGACCACGTTCGGCGGACTGATGAGCTTCCTTGAGTGCGAAGTGACCGGGCCGAAGGCTGCACCTGCCGCCTCAAACGTCCAGTGGACTTCTGACACCCAGACCTGGCTTGCTCATCACATGCGTATAGATTTGCGTCGTGCTCACATCCGCATGCCCCAGCAAATCCTGCAACGTCCGGATGTCCGTCCCACCCTCCAACAGATGCGTGGCGAACGAATGCCGCAACACATGCGGACTCACACGCCGCGTGATGCCCGCCTTTTGCGACGCCAACTTGATAGCCCCCTGCACCCCCGCATCACTCACATGATGCCGCCGCCGTTTCCGGCTCACCGGGTCCACACTCATCTCCGCGCTCGGAAACACCCACTGCCAACCCCACTCCCGCGCCGCCCCCGGAAACTTCACCACCAACGCCTTGGGCAACCACACCGCCCCAAACCCCAACTCCAGATCCCTTTCATGCAGCTCCCGCACACGATGCAGATGCGCCTTCAACTCCACCTTCAAACTCACCGGCAACATCGTTACTCTGTCCTTATCCCCCTTGCCCGAACGCACCACGATTTGATTCCGAACGAAATCCACATCCTTGATTCTCAAACGCAAGCCCTCAAGCAACCTCATCCCCGTGCCATACAACAACCGCGCGATCAAACCCGACGTCCCAGACATCTCCCTCAAAACCGCCTGCACCTCCTCACGCGACAAAACATCCGGCAACCGCGCCCCCCGCTTGGCAGGCTCAAACCCATCCAACCAACCCAACTCACCCCCGATCACCTCCCGATACAAAAACACCAAAGCGTTCAACGCCTGATTCTGGGTGGCCGCCGCCACATTCCGCTCCGCAGCCAGGTGCGTCAAAAACCCACGCACCTCTTCCGTGCCCATATCCTTAGGATGCCTCTTACCACTCCACACAATGAACCGCCGGATCCAATCCACATACGACTCCTCCGTGCGCCCCGACATTTGCTTGAACCGCAGAACCTCACGACACTGATCCAGAAACCGCAACCTGGGATTAGGGATAAAACGCCCCAAAGGCGACACCCTCTCCGGCCCGCCAGAGCGGGAGTCCGGCGCCACCCTCGCCCGGCGGACGGGAGAGGGGCTGGGGGTGAGGGTATTCTTTGGTGAGGTCGGGCCATTCATCGGTGCTAGGCCAAACAAATAACTTGCCTGAAACCAAAAGTCAGCCTTAAATCAGCCCATGAACCAACGCACTAGGCCAAACCGCCACGTGCTAGGCCAAACCAAGGTTTGGCCGAATTCATGTTAGGTGCGGCTGGGCCAAACGCCTGAAAAATTTTGTGGGAGGGATTGACAGGG
>CAYSDO010000021.1:0-25239 GCA_964429665.1 uncultured Bifidobacterium sp. | reverse complement strand
AAAGTGTTTACCCATTTTTCTACGCGGACTTTCTGCCGATTCCCAATCACCCCGAGCTGAACGGCCAATTCTTTAACTGTTACACCGAAATTCGCGACGACTCTGCGTGTGCCGAATGGTGTCCGGACAACAACGTTACGAACAGCGTCGCGATGGGCGTGCGCCAGTTGAAACGTGGCTTCGACAGCATGGCGATGGCCACCCTCTACACGCACGACTATTTCTTCTATCCGACTGCCGACAACGGTTCGATGGCCGGGACGGGTCCGATCACCACGAACAACTGGCGTTCAATACTTCAAGGAATCACCAACGGCATCGCCAGCTACAACCCGAAATACGTGACGATTGATTACGCCTGCCAGTATGTTCGCGCAACGCGGACAGCGCAGTTGACCAATGCTGTTTACGACCCTGTCTCGGGTGATGTGGAACTAGGCCTCAGTGGAAGATCCGATTTACAACTGCAAATTCAGGTGTTCGTCGGGGAGGGCAACGCCATCAGCAACCGTCCAGCAGTTGTGCCGGCATTCACCAACAATATCACAGTCTCTGCTCGTGCCGTTGACCTGCCACCGACAATTACATTGCAGCCTCAGGACACAACGGTTGTCGCTGGCACGAATCTTACATTGGCGGTCGGAGCCACAGGCGCGTCACCCCTGATTTATCAATGGAGGTTTAACGGTACGAACATTCTTGAGGCCACGAATGTGTTGCTTCAAATCGTCGAAGCGCAACCCACCAACGAAGGCATGTACGAAGTTGTTGTAAGCAACCTGCTCGGAATTGCCATCAGTTCGAGCGCATCGGTCCAGGTTCTTCTCCCGCCATCATTCACTGGCCAGCCCCAAAGCCAGACTGTGAGTGCAGGAACCTCGCTGATTCTCGAAGTCAGTGTGACAGGATCGGAACCGATCACTTATCAGTGGCAGCATGAAGGCACCAATGCTCCCGGCGCCACCAACGCCATATTTCCCCTGTCCAACGCCATGCCGGCTGCGGCGGGTCTTTACTCTGTGCAGGCAACCAATGCAGCAGGTTTCGCGGTGAGTTCAAACGCCCTGCTCACCGTGTTGCTCCCCGAAACATATTTGTACGGTTTAATTCATACAGATTTGTTTGCCATTTCCTTCAACACCATCCCGGGCGGCAACTACTCGGTTGAGTACGCCACCAATCTCCCGGCGGCCTCATGGCTCACGCTTTCCAATCTCTCGGCTACGGAAACAAATGCCACCGTCTTTGACACGCTGAACGACGCGCGCCGTTTCTACCGGGTCATTGGCCGGTGAAGGCACACCCGGCATGACGGCTGACGGTTGAAAGCAAACCAACTCCGACAATAATTCTCTCCTTTCGCCACCTTCAGCTTTCATGCTTCAATCTGTGCCGACATGAGTAAAACCGCATTGCTGTTTGCAGGACAGGGCGCGCAGGTCGTCGGCATGGGTCGCGATCTTGCCACAACGTTTCCCACCGCCAAAGACTGGTTCGACCGCGCCAACGCCACGCTCGGTTACGACCTCGCCTCCATTTGCTTCAACGGCCCCGATTCGGAATTGACGAAAACCGAGAATGCACAACCGGGAATTTTTCTCGTGAGCTGGGTCGCGTTTCAACTGTTGAAGGAACGCGTGCCCTCTCTGGAATTTCACGCCACCGCAGGTCTTTCGCTCGGCGAATTCACCGCACTGACGGCTGCGGGAGCAATGAGTTTTGAGGATGGCCTCCGTGTCGTACGCCAGCGAGGTCGCTTCATGCAGGAAGCCTGCGATTCCACGAAAGGCGGCATGGCTGCGGTCATCGGTCTTGATGAAACTCCAACCCGCGAAGTATGTGCCGAGGCGGGTGTCGTCCTCGCCAACCTGAATTGTCCCGGCCAGCTCGTGATATCCGGCGAGGCTGAAAGAATTCTCAAAGCTGTTGATCTTGCCAAAGCCAAGGGAGCCAAACGCGCCATTCCACTGCCCGTTGCCGGAGCGTACCATTCGCCACTCATGGCGGGCGCCCAGCCAAAACTCCTGGCCGAACTTGCCAAGGCAAAACTTTCCACGCCTGTCGTGCCGGTGATATCCAACGTCACTGCCCATCCGCACTCCACGGTGGATCAAATTACTGCTCGAATGATCGAGCAGGTTACGTCCTCGGTGCAGTGGGAGAAATCCAGGCGTTACCTCCTCGCACATGGCTTCACACGATTCATCGAACAGGGCCGGGGTGCAGCCCTCACGGTATTCATGACGCGCATTGGCACTGGCGTGAAACTGCTATTTGTTTCCGTGGTTGGCAGCCTTGAAACGACTGTGAATGCGCTAAACTCCCCGTCACCGGCGTAACGGAAACTCACCACTGCACACTCGACTTCAAGTTACGAAGGCGCGAAGTCACCACCGGAGCTTCCATCAATCATGGCAACACTTGAATCCGATAGAAGCGTGCCGAGCTGATCAGGTTCGAAAGGTTGAGCGAGTTCGTGACGGCAGTAGGTGATGGGTTGGTAAAGACTGATGTCCATGGCCCGCTCAAACTGCTGGACTGCTGGACAACCTGGCGCGCTGTTTGTCCGCCGATCCAACGTAGTGTCAGATTGCCAACCGCTGATTGGATTTCCGTAAACTTCAGAACAGAGCCGGTCAAATTGGGATTTGTACCGGCTGCCTGTTCCTGCAAATTGCTTGCGCCATCCAGATCATCGTCGGCGCTGGCAACGGCAATAAGCGGGTCGCCAAAGTACTGTTGTTCCCAGCCGTTGAGCAACCCATCCCCGTCCGAATCCAGATCGGGATGGGCCTGCCGCGAGAGAATCAACACACTGTACGGCCCGATGGCAATTTCACCGCTGCTGCCGGTGACGTTGACAACGGAACTGCCGTAGTTGCCAAAGTCGCTGCCGTATCTCGTCCAGTCCGAATTGAAGTTCACGTACCAGTTGCCGCTCGCCGGCCATGTGTTGATGATGTAGCTCGGGATGCTGTTGGCGGTGAAGTTCATGATCACCATCACCTGATCGTTCGCGCCGGCGCCCCAGCGGTGGAACGCGAGCAATTTCCAAGGCGCATCATTGCGAACGACGTGGCTGGTCACGTTTGGACCAGTCAGGCCCAGGCTCACACCGTCAAGGTTGCGGCGCAAATGAGTGAGATCGCGGTAGAAATTAACGACGTTCGAGTACGTGATCGTGCGCGACCAATCGAGCGGACTGTTGTCAGCGAACTGCTGGGTGGCAAGCATCTCCTGCCCCATGAAGAGCATGGGAGTGGCAGGCATCGTCATGGTCACAGCAGCAGCGAGCATCGAACGTTTGCGGGCGAAATAGCCGGTCGGATCGGCTGGTTGAATGCGCGTGGGCAGACGTTGTGCGCCCGACCCATTGAGGTTGCCAACGAGATCGTGCGTTTCGGTATAGGCCACGCGAAAAAAGCCATTCCCGTTCATGGCGTTCCAAAGCGTGTTCATGTTGCGGTTGGCGTCGTTGCTCTCGACGACTTGCCCGATCAACACGTCGCCGAAACCGCGATCCCATTCTCCGTGGAATCCCAAACCAAAGGCCTCATCTTCGGCGATACTGATGACGCCGGGGCGATTGGCGCGAATCTCCGTGTTGTTGATGTATTGAATGAGCGAATCGGCTTCGGGAATGTTGACGTGTCCCGGATCGTAATAACGCATGGCACCGACAGCGTCCCATCGAAATCCGTCAACGTGATACTCATCCATCCACATTTTGAAATTGTCTATGATGTAGGAGCGGACGCCCTCGCTGGCGTAGTCGGGCCGATCGCCCCATGGCGTGCAACAGATGCCAGCGTTCGTGTTAAAATAAAAACGGCCCGCGTGACCGATGTCGAAACCGTAAAGCTCCAGATCGTTTGGACCGTAATGATTGTGGACCAGATCGAGCAACACTCGAATGCCGCGCGTGTGCGCCTCGCGGACGAACGTCTTCAAGCCATCCGGCCCGCCGTAACCGGCGTTCTCCACCGCGTAAGGATCGGCCAGATTGTAGCCCCAACTGTATTCGGTGGGAAACTCAGCGATTGGAAGCAGCTCGACCGCGTTGATGCCCACCGCGGCGAGGTGATCAAGCTTCGCCACCGCGTTCGTGAATCTACCCGGCCCGCCAGACGAAGGCGTGGGATCATAGAACGAGCCGACGTGCATTTCGTAGATGACGAGATTGGAGGAACTCACCGGCAGCCGCGTGTCGCCCAGCCAGTTGAACGCGCTGGGGTCATAGACGATGGAGTTCGCGTTGGGACTGTCATAACCGCTTTGGGTCACAGCCCGGCTGCGCGGGTCTTTCCACCAGTAGGTGCCGTTGATGAAATACTTGTATTGGCTGTAGTTCGTCACACCCGGCACATCCACCGACCAAAGGTCTGAAGTGCCTTCCTCGGTCATTGAGGTGGTGGCCCAGTTGTTAAAGGTGCCGCGCACAGCTAGGCTCGTCGCATGCGGCGACCAGACGCGAAAGGTCACGCCCGTGCCGAGTGCGTCCGCGTACGGGGCTGCTCCCATGCCCGGCCGGGAAGATTGAGCCAGGCACACAATCGCAGAGAAGAAACAGAGCATTACTGCAAGAGGCACGCCTTGCGAAGTCATGGTTTGGTGGTATGGGAAGCTGTGCTCCGTGCGAATTGAGCGAGATGCTGTGAGATTCACGGGACAATTCTGGATCACACAGGGGCGTTGTTCAACCGCTCACCTAACTTCGGAGGACGCATGTTTGTGCGGTAATGTCGGAACTGCTCGCGACGACTCTCCTTGTGACGCTTGCCCGCAGCGTCCCGATGTCGCGCGCCTCAAGCGTGCTGCTGGATCAAATAATCGCGAAAATCATCGTAGTCGGCTTTCATCGAATCATATCGCTCGGGCAAGCGAATCATCGCCGCCATCGCAGGTGGGACGTCGGGCGACCAGCCAAATGCCTTCTCGATCTCCTCAGGAAACTTTGCCGGGTTGGCGGTTTCGATGATCACGGCGGGCAACCCTTCGAGTGATTCGGTTTGCAACCAGTCTTGAAAGCCTTGCCACGCCACCGCGCCGTGAGGTTCAAGAAGTGATTGATACTTCTTCCAATAATCCAAAAAAGCTTCGCGTGTGCGTTCGTCGGACACCGATGTTGAAAATAAATCACGCCGCATCGCTGCGAGGTCCGGCTGTTTGTGAATCTTGCCGGTCTCGTCCATCTGCCCGCCGTAAACCGCCACGAGCCGGGCAAGATTGCTGGGATGACCGACGTTCATCGCGTTGGAAAGCGAATTGCGCGACGGAACAACTTTCTCATAAACACCCGTCTGGAGAAATCTGGGAAACGCATCGTTGTCATTGACGGATGCGATGATTTTCCTCACCGGCAGCCCCATCTGGCGCGCGACAACCGAGCCCATCATGTCACCGAAGTTGCCGCTTGGGATCGAGAACACCATCGGCTCGCCGGGCCTGGCGAGACGCGAGGCGGCGTAAAAATAATAAACACTCTGCGGCAGGAGACGACCGATGTTGATTGAGTTGGCAGAAGAAAGAGGTAGATGCTTCAGCGCAGGATCGGCAAACGCTTGTTTCACCATCGCCTGGCAGTCGTCGAACTTTCCGTCAATCGCCACGGTACGAATGTTGCCGGTGAGTGCAGTCATCAACTTGCGCTGGCTCACACTGACCTCAGCGAAAGGAAACAACACGATGACCCGCACGCCTGGAATGTTGTGGAAGGCGTGCGCGACGG
Source organism: uncultured Bifidobacterium sp. (assembly GCA_964429665.1). GTDB lineage: Bacteria > Verrucomicrobiota > Verrucomicrobiia > Limisphaerales > JADLHS01 > JADLHS01. The sequence goes on along the minus strand of CAYSDO010000021.1, from coordinate 19,511 downwards.
CAGAACCGGTGTCACCGCTCGTGGCGGTAAGGATGGTGAGTTGCTGTCCGTCTTCTTTGAGAAATCGCCCCATCATTCGCGACATCATCTGAGCGGCGAAATCCTTGAACGATGCCGTCGGGCCTTGATCGAGCCGCATCAGGTGGACGCGGTCGTAGATCTTCTCGAGCGGGATTTCGAAGTTGTAGGCATCGCGACACATCACGGCGAGATCAGCGGCGGGAATGATGCCGTCCGTGTATTTCGACAACACGCGGAAAGCGATTTCCTGATAAGGCAATCTTGCAAATGCGGCAATCTCATCCGCCGCAATCTGCGGAAACGTCTCCGGGAAATAGAGTCCGCGATCCGGTGCAAGTCCGCGTAGGAACGCCTCGCGCAGATTGACCGCGGGAGATTGACCGTTGGTGCTGCGAAAAAGGAGTGGCATGGCTCAACCACGAATGAACACGAATGAAGACGAATCGGTTCGTCGGTTCATTTTCTTCGTGTCCATTCGTGCCCGTTCGTGGTTCAAGTTACTCAAAGTTCTCCACCCGGAACATCACCGGCCTGCCTTTGATGGCAGGAAGCTTTGTCATTTTGGAGAGCGCCTTTTGCATCGCCGCATTCGTGGCGTGGTGAATCATCAGGATCAGCGGCACACTGTCACCCTCATGTCCTTCCGGTTGAATGACGGAGGAGATGCCTATCTTTGCTGCCCCGAGTATGGCGGCTATTTTCGCCAGCACGCCGGGTTTGTCCGTCACACTCAGGCGCAGGTAATACGGTGAAGTGATTTCCGCCATGGGAATGACGCGGCCTTTTTCCGCACAGGCTATGAATGGAGATAAGCGAACTTTTCCGCCGAATTTCAAATCAAGCGCCGCATCCGCAACATCGCTCAGAACCGCGCTGGCGGTTGCATCCTTGCCCGCGCCGCGACCGTAGAACAACGTGTCGCCGACGACATCACCACGCACGAAGCAGGCATTGAATACGCCGTTCACGCTGGCGAGGACGTGCGAGTTCGGGATGAGCGTCGGGTAAACAGAAACCTGCACGCCGGGTTTCTTGCCAGAAATCTGTTTCGCAATGCCCAGCAGCTTGATTGTGTAACCGAGTCTGTCGGCAAACTGCATGTCAATCTTTGACACGTCGCGGATGCCCTCGGTGTGAATCTCGTGGTGATCCACCCAGAAGCCGTGCGCAAGGGATGCAAGAATGCCAATCTTGTGCTGCGCGTCCTTGCCATCAATGTCGAGGTCGGGCGGTGTCTCGGCGTAACCCTGCTTTTGTGCGTCGGCCAGCACGTCGGTGAAGTCTGCGCCTTCCTGCTTCATGCGCGAAAGGATGTAATTGCACGTTCCGTTGACGATGCCGTAGATGGCGGGAAATTGATTGGCAACGAACCCTTCGCGCAAAGCCTTGATGATTGGAATACCACCGCACACGCTGGCTTCGTAATAAAGATTCGCGCCGGATTTCGCTGCTGCTGCAAACAACTCCGAACCGTGGGCCGAGAGCAAAGCTTTGTTCGCCGTCACCACTGTTTTTCCCTGAGCCAACGCCGCGAGAATCATCACCTTGGCAATGCCCGTGCCACCGACGAGCTCGATGACGACCTGAATCTGTGGATCGTTGACGACTTCCTGCCAGTCCGTCGTCATCAGCGCGCGGGGGATTTCGTAAGGGCGCGGCTCGTCAAAGGCCTTCACCGCGATCTTGCTGAAGGCGATCTTCACGCCAAGCCGCGCAGCCATGATGTCGCCGTTTCGCAATAACGCGTGATACACGCCGCTGCCGACCGTCCCGCCACCGATCATTCCGAGATTGACCTTCTGCATAGAGCCAACAGTTTGCCGCGAAGCGCCGCGCCGGACAATTCAATTCTCCCCACTGGCTGCAATCGCTGGAGTCAGTTTTGGCCTGCTGCGATTCCCTCCATAACAAGGAGCAGAAATATTCTTGGCGAAACTGCTCAAATACTCACTCCAATTAGGTGGAATTCCGAAATGGAAAACAAGTGGTGTTCGTGCCGCAAGACGTGATGGATTTATATCTCTTACGGGCGAAGCTGGAATCTGTGAACATCACATCCTAAAACAGCAACTTCCAAAAGTGGCCTTGCCCGGATTTGGGATGCGTGGAACCGTAGTCCGGAGTTTAGAGTCAGATTCTATTACCCTGAAGCGGGCATATCCTCGTTGATGCCGATCCGGCACTGTTTTGTTTCTGATTTCGGACTTAAGACATTTCAGGCCGGGAAGCCTGCTTCCCGGCCTGTTTGTGTTTTGATTTACACGACTGCTTCTTTTAGGAGCAGCCGAGGCTTTCCCCACAATTCAAACATTTGTAGCAAGCACCATTGCGCACGGCCATGTGCCCACAGTTCGGACACGTGGGCGCGTCCTGCTGAAAGTGGGCTACGGAGTCGCTCAGTGTTTTGAATGGCTTGATTTTCGCAGCATGATGACCATTGCCTTTGCCAGAGCCGGATTCCGGCTTTTCCATCTCCACAACATCAGTGTCTTCAGAGATGGAAAGTTCAGGCACAGGCCGGTTTATTTTTTTTTTGAGTTCTTCGATGAGACCGGGCATCTGCAATTCAGGCTGATTCCGGACCGGAGTGTTTGCCTCGCGGTAGCCGGGAACAAACTGCATGGCCATCCAGCGGAAAACATAGTCGGTGATCGAATAGGCGTTGCGGATTTCCGGGTTTTTGGTGAAGCCGCTCGGCTCGAAACGCTGGTGCGCGAATTTGCGGACGAGTGCCTCCAACGGCACGCCGTACTGAAACGCCATGCTGGTCAACGTGCCGATGGCATCCATCAGGCCGCCAATGGTCGAACCTTCCTTGGCCATGGTGATGAACAATTCGCCGGGGTGACCGTTCTCGAACAAGCCGACGGTGAGATAGCCTTCGTGACCCGCAATGTCGAACTTGTGCGTGAGCGCGGTGCGAGTTTCAGGCAGACGACGGCGCAGAGGTTTACCTGCTTCGATTTGCAGGGTTGCGATTTCGGTTTCGAGTTCCTTGATGCGGGCCTCGAACGAACCATTCTCACTGGCGGGCGATGCGGATTTGTCGCCACCTTCGTTGGTCTTCTTGGTGTTGAGCGGCTGCGAACGCTTCGAGCCGTCGCGATAGATCGCCACGCACTTGAGGCCCATTTTCCAGGCTTCAACGGAGGTGTGGCGGATTTCCTCGACAGTGCACTCGCCAGGCATGTTGACGGTCTTGGAGATTGCGCCGCTGATGAACGGTTGCGCGGCGGCCATCATCTTGAGATGCGCCATGTAGCCGATGCTGCGCTTGCCGCGATACGCTTTGAACGCGCAATCAAACACGGGCAGATGTTCGGTTTTGATTCCGCTGCGAACCGTCCCGCCATCTTCTTCGACGTCTTCAATTGTGTCGAACTTCTCGACGTGTGCGATGATCGCCTCAATTTCCTTGGTGCTGTAGCCGAGACGGCGCAAGCCTTCAGGCACTGTACGGTTGACAATCTTCAACATGCCGCCACCAGCGAGCAATTTGTATTTCACGAGTGCGATGTCAGGTTCGACGCCGGTGGTATCGCAATCCATGAGGAAGGCAATCGTACCGGTGGGCGCGAGAACAGTAACCTGGGCGTTACGATAACCAACCTCCTTGCCTCGTGCCAAGGCACGATCCCAGGTGCGTCGGGCCTCTTCCTTGAGGTAGCCAAATTCTGCGCTGGGATGAATATCTTCGACGGCAGCGCGGTGGAGCTTGATGACACCGAGCATGGATTCCACGTTGTCCTTTTTGGCGGGCTTGATGACGTGAGCGCAACGGGCGTCGCGATAACCGGCGAATGGTCCCATCGAGCTGGCGATCTCTGCGCTCTGCTCATAAGCGTGGCCGGTCATGATGGCGGTAATGGCGCCGGCAAGGGCGCGGCCTTCATCGCTGTCATACGGCAAACCGTAGCTCATGCAAAGCGAACCAAGGTTCGCGTAGCCAAGACCGAGCGTGCGGAAGATGTGCGAATTCTCGGCGATCTCCTTGGTCGGATAACTCGCGTTGTCCACGAGGATTTCCTGCGCGGTAATGTAAATACGCGCGGCAGCCTTGAAGCGTTCGACATCGAATGTGCCATCCTCGCGCTTGAACTTCATGAGATTGAGCGAAGCGAGATTGCAGGCGGTGTTGTTCAGGAACACGTATTCACTGCACGGATTGGTGGAGTGAATCGGCTCTGTACCCTTGCAGGTGTGCCACTTTTCAATCGCACCATCGTACTGAAGGCCGGGGTCGCCACAAATCCACGTGCCTTCAGCGATCTTGTTCAGAAGCTTGCTGGCATCTTTCTTTTCAAGAGGCTTGTTGCTGGTCACAGCACGCGTCCACCATTCCCTGCCGGTTTGAGCGGCGGTCATGAACTCGTCGCTCACGCGGACGGAAAGATTTTCGTTCTGATACATGACACTGCCGTAAGCTTCGCCGTTGTAAGAACCATCGTAGCCCTGCTCGATCAATGCCCACGCCTTTTTCTCTTCCTTCTGTTTGGCATCAATGAATTCCTCGATGTCGCCGTGCCAGTCACGCAGGGTGTTCATCTTGGCCGCGCGCCGGGTCTTCCCGCCGGACTTTACGACGTTGGCAACCTGATCATAAACCTTCAAGAACGACAGCGGGCCGCTGGGGCGACCGCCGCCGCTGAGTTTCTCGCGGCTCGAACGCAGAGGCGACAAATCCGTGCCCGTGCCGGAACCGAACTTGAACAGCATGGCTTCAGCTGAGGCGAGGCGCATGATGGATTCCATATCGTCCTTGACGGACTGAATGAAGCAGGCGCTGCCCTGCGGGTATTCGTATTGGGTCGCTGCGCGGTCTGCCTGACGCGTCTTGCGGTTGTAATACCAGTTTCCTTTAGCCGACTTGTTGCCGATGCCGTACTCGTGATGAAGTCCGACATTGAACCACACGGGCGAATTGAAGGCGCCGTATTGGTTCAGGCAAAGCCATGTGAGTTCCTGATAAAACACTTCGCCGTCCGCTTTGGTGAAATATCCATCCTTCACACCCCAGTCCGCCATGGTGCGTGTGATGCGATGAATGAGCTGGCGCACGGAAGTTTCGCGCTCGCTCGTGTTCTGCTCGCCGTAAAAGTATTTTGACACGACAACCTTCGTCGCCAGCACGGACCACGACTTTGGCACTTCGACGTTTTCTTGTTTGAAAATTACCTTGCCGGAATCGTCGGTGATTTCAGCCGTGCGGCAATCCCACTCGATCTGGTCGAAAGGATTGATCTTTGCGTCGCTGAATACTCGTTGAACGCGGAGTGTCTTTTTTGTCGGCGCGCTGATGGACTTGGTCGTACCGGCGCGGGTGGCAGTAACGGTCGTCTGGCGGCGACGCGATTGCGTTGTGGGCTGGGTCAAAACTTCTTCTCGTGCATCAATCATGGCGATTCCTTTCGCAAGTTGTTAAATGTTTTCAAAACCGTTCGAGGCGACACAATTCCCGTCAAAAAAGAACGAAAACTCGCTGGAAACCTCGAAAAACTGATAAATCAATCCAAGGGCAAACCCCCAATTAGTTGGGGAACGGGCGACATGTTGCTACCACCGATTGTGGCACTCAAGGTTTTTCTAAAAAAAAGTTACGGACAAAGATATTCGCCATTTGGAGATTCAAAAGCGCGTGGAATCGAGTGAGGATTGAAAGGTTCCAGATAGTTATTCCCATCGGCGAATAAGTCTTTTCACAATGTGATTACACGCCCCATATCACGTCCCGCGGAAAACTTAGGAGCGTGGAAAATATTTCCGCGCCCATCTCCTTCACCCGCAACCAAGGGGGCGCACTTATTGGAAAATCTCTACAAAAAATTGCTTCATATCCCCCCATGAACGTTGGTCGGCACGCTTGTCATATTTCGCCCCGGACATCGAGCCATCCGCTTTCCAGTCGGTAAAACTGTGGACCGCGCCACCATATTGGATCAACTGCCAGTCTGCACCAGACTGCTTCATTTCATCTTGGAACGCGCCGAGATCCGAAGATTTTACAAATGGATCGTCCGCGCCATGGCAGGCAAGCACCTTGCACTTGATGTTCTTCCCATCCGCCGGTGTTGGTGCGTCCAACCCACCATGAAAACTTACTACACCAGCGAGATCCGCGCCGCTGCGGGCCAGTTCAATTACCGTCGTGCCACCGAAACAATAGCCAATTGCGCCAATGCGTTTTGCATCCACGTTTTTTTGTTTGCGAAGCGTTTCGAGTCCTGCATTGACCCGTTTGCGCAACAAGGTTCGATCGTTTTTGTATTTTCCAGCTTGAGCACCAGCCTCCTGGACAGTTTGCGGTCGCACACCCTTGCCGTAAATGTCCGCGCAGAATGCGACATAACCCAATCCCGCGATCATTTCCGCACGTTTACGCTCGTAATCCGTTAATCCCTTCCATTGGTGGACAATCAAGACAGCCGGAAGCTGTCCTTTCAATGCATCGTCGTATGTCAACACGCCTTCGAGAGTGACGTCACCCTGTTTGTATTCGACGGTTTCAGATTTGATCGCAGCATTCAGCGGAGCTGCACATGCGAGAGCCAGCAGAATTGAACTCAGTGTTTTCATCCCTGAAGCATAGCAATTCGGGATCGAAACGCCAGAGCCACATGCGAGCAAATTCAATCACATTTGGAGCTTGGTGCTTGGAATTTACGGCTTGTGCCTGTTACCCTGCCCGGCCATATGAGTTCAAAGAATTTCAAAATTGCCGCGCTCGCGGGCGACGGCATCGGCCCCGAAGTCATGCGTGAAGCCATCAAGGTTCTTCGCGTCACCGAAAAAAAGTTCGGTTTTGCGCTTCAAATCACCGAAGCGCCCGTCGGCTGGGCCGGCATTGATGCCGCCGGCAAAGCCTTGCCCGACGCCACACTTGCACTCTGCAAACAGTCGGACTCCATTCTTTTTGGTTCGGTAGGCCTGCCGGATCGCGACCCGACGATTCCCAAGGAGCAACGCCCCGAACGTGCCGCGCTGCTGCGCTTGCGCAAGGAATTCGGTTTGTTCGCCAACTTGCGTCCGGTGAAACTGCCGAAAGAACTGGCCTCGATCTGTCCGCTGCGTCCCGAACGGCTGGGGGAGGGCATTGACATTCTCGTGGTGCGCGAACTGACCGCCGGCCTCTACTTCGGCCCAAAATCCACCGAGGAAATCGTGGAACTGCACGAAATGACGCAGCAGCCGCGCAGTTATCGGAAAGCGGTGGATACAATGGTCATCACGTGCGGCGAAATCGAGCGCATCGCACATGTGGCGTTTCAAGCCGCGCGGCAACGGCGCAGGAAAGTCACCAGCATTGACAAGGCAAACATCCTGGAGAACGGCGCACTCTGGCGCGAAGTCGTGACGGACCTCGGCAAGCAGTATCCCGACGTCGCGCTCGAACACATGTTCGTGGACAACGGAGCTATGCAACTAGTGCTGCGCCCCAGCCAGTTCGACGTGATGCTTTGCGAAAACACTTTTGGCGACATTCTCAGCGACGAAGCCGCCGCGCTGGGCGGATCGCTCGGCATGTTGCCCAGCGCCAGTCTCGGCAAAGCCAATGCGGAGAAAATATTTGGCCTCTATGAACCTGCGGGCGGCACGGCACCAGATATCGCGGGGAAGAACATCGCCAATCCCATCGCTCAAATTCTCTCCGCGGCGTTGATGCTCCGCTACAGTCTCGGCCTGGCGGAAGCAGCAACCGCGATTGAAAGCGCCGTGGGTAAAGCCATCGCCGCAGGCTACCGCACTGGAGACATCTTCCAAGTCGGTGAAGCAGAGACTCGAAAAGTGGGAACCCGCGAGATGGGCGACGCGATTACCACAGCACTGTGACATAGCAAGACGAAGCACGGCTTTTCAGATGGTCTCCATGCCCAGGCTCAAAGCGCCCGCTTTTGCCGTATTCTCAATTTGTCGTCTTAACTTTTCACCGGGAAGACCGATAGAGATTCAAACGTGTCACGATGGAAATGACTGAACCGCCCACCAACATCCTGGTCGTGGAGGACGAATCCGGGTTTGCCAGTGTTTTGAAAATGTTGCTCACAGACGGATGTAGTGATCGCTTTTCTGTGACACTGGCCGAGACTCTGTCGGAGGCGTTGGATCATCTGCGTACGGGAACGATTGGTGTCGTTCTGCTTGATCTATCCTTGCCCGACAAGACCGGGCTCGAAACATACGAGGCTGTAGCGCAAACCGCACCGCTCGTACCGGTGGTGGTGCTCTCCGGGTTGAGCAATGAAGCCATCGCGGTGCAGGCGGTGCGCGAAGGGGCGCAGGATTACCTCGTCAAGGGACAGTTCGAGCACCGGCTCCTGGAGAGGGCCATCCGGTACGCGGTGGAAAGAAAACGCATCGAAAGGAAGCTGCGTGAGAGCGAGGAATTTTTCCGGCTCATTTCAGAAAACGTGACGGACATGATTGCAGTGGTTGATGCGGATGGACGGCGGATTTACAACAGTCCTTCGTATTGCAAGCTGCTGGGCGAGCCATCCAAGCTATCGCCGGTGGATTCGTTCGAGGACATTCTTCCGGAAGACCGCGACAATATCCGGAATGTTTTTCGCGATGTCGTGTCCACAGGCAAGGGTTGCAGGGCTGAATATCGGGTTCGCCGGAGCGACGGCGAGTTGAGGCACATTGAATCACAGAGCAATGTCATCACAGACTCATCGGGATTGACGGAGCGTGTGGTGCTTGTGTCCCGTGATGTTTCAGCCCGTGTTCAGACGGAGAAAGAGTTGCGACAGGCACTTGCCGACGCGCGCCGGGCGCACGAACAATTGCATTCAGCCCAGCAGCGCATCGTTCAAGCGGAACGCCTCGAAGCGGTGAGTACATTCGCCGCGACCGTCGCGCACGAGGTGAAGAATCCGCTGCAAACGATTGTTCTCGGGATTGATTACCTGGGTGATTCGATTGCAAGCCAGGACGAAAACGGTGTCATCATCCTCAAGCGAATGGCTGAGGCGGTGGAAAAAGCGGACGCATTCATCCGCGGATTGCTTGAATTTTCGACACATCGTCAACGCGAACTTCAGGAGCACGACCTGGGTGAGTTGCTGACCGACTCCCTGGCAGCAGTCGAGCCTGAACTCTGCAGCGGGAACGTCAAGCTGGTCCGTGAATTCTGCAATAACGCTCCTTTGTTGAGGCTGGACGACCGGCCCATCAAGCACGTGTTCGTGACTTTGCTCACACACGAGATTCAATGCATGGGTGGTGGCGTAATCGCTGTCCGCACATTCCTGCGCGACGGTATTGAATCTGAAAAGCAGGTGCTCGTAGTTGACATCGAGAGCCACCCGAACACGGGTGCGAAGCATGACACGGCGATGGCGAGGAAAATGGACGCGCAGACAAAGTTTCGTCTGATGGTGTCAAAAAAAGTTTTGGAACTATACGGAGGCCGGGTGGATTACGCCGCACAGGATCACGTGAGCCGCTATACCATCTCCTTCAACACATGAAAGGAAACGGACATGAGAACGAAACGCATACTCGTTGTGGATGACGAGGCCAGTATCACCACGTTGCTGCAATTGAACCTTGAGAAAACCGGTGACTACACGGTGCGCACCGCCAATCGTGGAGAAGAAGTGCTCCCAGCCGTGCGTGAGTTCAAACCTGACGTTGTGGTGCTGGATGTGATGATGCCCGGGATGGATGGCGGCGTGATCGCGGGCAAAATACAAGCCTCGCCCGATTGCAGAAATGTTTCGTTGATCTTCCTGACCGCGGCAGTGAAGAAGGAGGAGATAGAGGCATGTGGCGGTTTCATCGGCGGATTCCCTTACGTCTCAAAACCTCTCAACATCAAGGGAGTAATCGGTGTCATCGAGCAACAGCTCAAAGGCCGCAAGTTTAACTGAACGGTGACCGTCGGGCGATTTGACGGGCCGGGCTGTAATTGCAGTCCGGCTTTTTATTTTACGCCTGAGCAGGAATCGCGTTTGATGTGCCTGTGATTGGAAACCTGTTCGGCCCGGAACTCCGAGAATTGATACAGCAGCGTGATTTTACGCAACTGCGGGAAATTCTCTGTGGTTTTTCGGCGCCGGATGTTGCGGAAATATTTTGCGATCTCAAACCGGATGAAGAGGCGGTGTTGCTGCGCATACTTCCGCGCGAAGTCGCTGCGGAGGTTTTCGGCCAGCTTCCCGTTGAGGATCAGGAAAAACTTCTTCAGGCACTCGGCAACGAGCACGTGGCGCAGATTCTCAACGACATCGTGGCTGATGAACGCACCGCCCTGCTCGAAGAACTTCCTGCTGCCGCCACGCAAAAACTTCTCGCCCTGCTCACACCCGAAGAACGCAAGATCGCCACGGAGTTGCTTGGCTATCCGCGCGGCTCGATAGGGCGTCGCATGACACCTCTTTTTGTCGCGATCCAGCAGAACTGGACCGTGGCAGAAGTCCTTGCCTTTCTGCGCACACAGGAACACAAACGCGACGCGGTAAACCAGCTCTACGTGGTGGACAACAAAAGCCATCTGGTGGATTACGTCCGGCTGCGAAACCTCGTCGTGTCGCCGCCGCAGATGTCCGTTCTTGAATTGTTGGAGAACCGGCAGATTTACTTGCGCGCCACCGATGATCAGGAAACTGCCGTGGCAGCTTTCAGAAAATATGATGTGACGATGCTCCCGGTCGTGGATTCCAAGGACGTGCTCGTGGGCGTCGTCACCGTGGACGACGTACTCGAACTCGCGGAGAAGGAGGCGACCGAGGACATTCAAAAACTTGGCGGCGTCGAGGCGTTGGACGCGCCCTATCTGAAGATCGGAATGCTCTCCATGATCAAGAAGCGCGCCGGCTGGCTGGCAATTCTGTTTGTTGGAGAAATGTTCACGGCCACAGCGATGGGTTACTTCGAGGATGAAATCGCCAAGGCTGTTGTGCTTGCACTGTTCGTGCCGCTGATTATTTCGAGCGGCGGCAACTCGGGATCACAGGCCACATCACTCATCATTCGCGCTCTCGCAGTGCGTGACCTGACATTGGCAGACTGGTGGCATGTGATGAGGCGCGAGGTGGTGGCCGGGTTTGCGCTGGGCTGCGTGTTGGCGGCGATCGCGCTATGCAGAATTCTCCTCTGGCCACACAAGGAAGTCATCTACGGTCCGCACTACGGACTTGTGGCGACAACCGTGGCGTTCAGCCTGATTGGCGTGGTGTTGTTTGGGAGTGTGGCAGGTTCAATGTTGCCGTTCATTTTACGACGTCTTGGTTTTGACCCTGCGGCTGCTTCGGCGCCGTTCGTTGCAACGCTGGTGGACGTAACTGGGCTCGTCATATACTTCACCATCGCCTACCGGATTCTGCATGGCACGTTGTTGTAGGTTTTCCCAAACGGACTTTTATTTTCAGTCTGGTGAGTGCGAATGCAAGGCGGCAATTCCTGCTTTGACCTGTCTGGTTCTTTTCCGGCATGATGATTGTATCGCGGCGACGTCCGATGTCGCTGAGCGGTGTTTTCCCTGAACTGAAATTGAACCATGAAACTTGACTCCCTCTATTCCGAACTGACACTCAAAACCGACGCCAAACACGTCCTGCTCGTGCTCGACGGACTTGGCGACATTGCTACGCGTGAACAAAGTTACCTTACGCCGCTCGAAGCTGCGAACACGCCGAACCTCGACGCGCTCTCAAAGGTTTCCGCGCAGGGCCGTATGATACCTGTCGCTCCCGGCATCACGCCCGGCAGCGGACCCGGTCATCTCGGCTTGTTTGGTTACGACCCGATTGAATTCCAGGTCGGTCGCGGTGTGATTGAAGCACTTGGGCTCGGCCTAGAACTCAAGCCCGGCGACGTTTGCGCCCGTGCGAATTTTGCAACGCTGGACAGCAAGGGAATCGTCACCGACCGCCGCGCCGGTCGTATTCCGACTGAAACGTGCGAAAAGCTTTGCGCCTTGCTGGCCGCAAAAATAAAGAAGCTCGGTGACACTCAGGTCATCATCAAGGCTGGTAAGGAGCATCGTTTCGTTGTTGTGTTCCGAGGCAAGGGACTTGAAGGGCCTTTGACAGACGCCGACCCGAACCGTGAAGGTTACATGATTCCTACCGTGAAACCGCGCGATCCAAAGAGCGCGAAGCAAAAGAAGATGGCAAAGCTGGTTGCGGATTTTTACAAGGCCGCCTTGCCGGTTCTCGCAAAGGAAAAGCCAGCGAACGGCTTTCTCATGCGCGGCATTGCGCATCAACCGGAGATTCCGTTGTTCGAGAATCGCTACAAAATGAAGGCAGCAGCCCTCGCCGTGTATCCAATGTACAAAGGGCTGTCGCAGCTTGTCGGCATGAAGAAAATCGAGGGACCGCAGAGCATTGCCGAACAGTTCGAGCGCTACCTCACCGATCATGACAAGTACGATTTCTTTTTCATCCACTACAAATACACCGACAAGGCCGGCGAGGACGGAAACTTTGCCGCAAAGAAAAAGGCCATCGAAGACCTCGACGCCGCCCTTCCGATCCTGCTGAAGAAAAAGCCCGATGTGCTCGCCATCACCGGTGATCATTCCACGCCGTGCGCTGCCAAGGGGCACTCATGGCATCCGCAGCCTGTGTTGTTGCACTCCGCGTTGAGTGGATCGGACAAGCTTGATCGTTTCACTGAAACCGGCGCAAACACCGGATCGCTCGGAATCTTCGAAGCCAAATATCTCATTCGCCTTATGCAGGCAAACGCGAAGGCGTTCGACAAATTTGGCGCTTAAGCGATCACTCGTGTCGGCCAAACGCATCATCGTTGTCGGTGGCGGCATCGTCGGGCTTGCCACCGCGATCAAGCTTGGGAAGAAATTTCCAGGCGCAACAGTCATTGTTCTCGAAAAGGAATTCGGCGTCGGCAGACATCAAACCAGCAACAACAGCGGCGTTCTGCACTGCGGGCTTTATTACAAGCCCGGCTCGCTGAAGGCGCGCATGGCTGTGGAAGGCGTGCAGGAGATGACCGCGTTCTGTCGCGACAATAATGTGCCTCACGAAATCTGCGGCAAGCTCGTGGTTGCTGTGGACGACACGGAGGTCGCGCGGCTGAAGAATCTCCTGGAGCGCGGGACTCAGAATGGATTGCAGGGATTGAAATGGTTGAGCGGAGACGAAATGCGTGAAGTTGAGCCGCATGTCGCAGGCGTGGCAGGTTTGCGTGTGCCGCAGGAGGGCATCGTGGATTATCCCAAAGTTTGCGATGCGATGTTGAAAATCATTTCCGTGCAGGGAGGCAAAGTTGTGACAAACGCGCGCGTCACGAAACTCCGCGAGTCGGGTGGTGGATGGCTCGCGGAGACGACCGCCGGTGAATTCGAGGCGGACTTTCTGGTGACGTGCGCCGGGTTGTACAGTGATCGGGTGAGCCAGCTCGCCGGCGAGAAGCGCGAGGTGCGCATCGTTCCGTTCCGTGGCGAGTACTACAAACTCAAGCCTGCGCGTCAGTTTCTCGTGAAGCACCTGATTTATCCCGTGCCTGATCCGGCGTTTCCGTTTCTCGGTGTTCACTTCACGCGGCTCATTGAGGGCGGAATCGAGGCCGGGCCGAATGCCGTGCTCGCTTTCAAACGCGAAGGCTACAAGAAGACGGATTTCAATCCCATGGACCTGTTCGACGCGCTGTCCTTCGGCGGACTGTGGAGGTTTCTCGGCCAGCACAAGCGCATGTGCTGGGAGGAAATCAAACGCTCGTTCAGCAAGAAACTGTTCTGCGAATCACTGCAACGCCTCGTGCCTGACGTGCAGATGGACGATCTGGAAACCGGCGGTGCGGGTGTGCGGGCGCAGGCGATGTCGCCGGACGGAACCCTCGTGCAGGATTTTAGTTTTGTACGTGGGCGAAAATCATTGCACATCCTCAACGCGCCCAGCCCGGCAGCCACGGCCTCACTCGCCATCGGCGGGGAAATCGCGGCGCAACTGGATGGCCAGGCGTGATTCCAGTTATGTAAACTTGAATCAAGTCAGGGCCGCGCCGTGAAATTTAATCCAACGTGGTGGTTCACCCGCGCTGCCGGGTCGCTTCGTAGAGGAACACCGCCGTAGCTGCGGCCACATTCAAGGAATTCATGTGCGAAGGCATCGGGATTTCCACCGTGTCGTCACACGCGGCCAACGTTGCTGCGGTGAGGCCCGGCCCTTCCGCGCCGAACACGAGGCAGCAATCGCCCCGCAAATCCACCGCCGACAGTTTCTTCGCGCCCGGGCGTGGATGTGCCGCCAGACAGCGAACGCCGCGCGCTCTCAGCGTCATCAATTTTTCCACAAGGTTGACCACCCGTACCACAGGTTGTTCAAACATGGTGCCCATGGAACCAGAAACCGCGCGACGCTGGAACGGACTGCCGCACGTCTCGCCCACGATCACAAAATGTGCTCCGAACGCCGCACAGCTCCGTACCACTGCACCAAGATTTTCCGCGCTGGCAATTCCCTCGACTGCCGCGAGCAAAAGCGGGCGCGGTGATTGAGCGAGCAGGGTTTCAAAATCCGGCTGCTTCGGAATTTTGGCGACAGCCAGCGCGCCCTGATGCAGTTGATAACCGGTGATGGTCTCCAGCAATCTTTGCTCGCCGACGTAAACGGTGATTTCACCTTCCGGACGGGAGCGCAGTTGGGGTTGAAGTTTTTCCAGCCACGCGGGCGTAAGCAGCGCGGAAACCACAGTGAAGCGGCTGGCCAACAAACGCCGCACCACTTTGGCGTTCGTGGCCACGAGCACTCCAGCGCGTTCGTGTTCCTCAACGCGTCTGAGGGTCAGATACAACGCCAGTTCCGGCGCGTCGAGCGATTGGACTGGCTTGATGTGGAGCGTTGCCACTGTTGAATTAAAGCGGTCGCAAACCAGAATGAAAAGCGCGGAGGGAAAATCAACCAGAATTGGAAACGTGTTTCAGGTCAGCGCGACTGCCTTCGTAGGTCTGGCTGTAGGCCAGCACTTTTGGATCGGGAGTGATGTTCCAGCTCTGACATGCGGCGGAATAAACTGCCGGCCACCAGTTTTCGTGCCGGGTCAATCCTTGATCCATCACCGTGCGCCAGTTGTTCAGGATTCGCGACCAGCATTCATCGCCGTAGGCAATGGCCTTGGTCGAGTCACCCATTGCGGAGACAAACCAATCGCGTCCAATGCGGGCGTGCAGAACTTCATCCGCCCAATCGTAATCCTGAAACAGTCCGGCCAGTGCGTCGCCGGATTCAACGCCGACTTCCATTTCGTAGCGCTTGCCGGTTTTGCCCATGAGTCCTTGCTCGATGAAATACAACACGGCGTGGCGTTCCATCGGCGTGCATTCTGTGTTGAGGCGATACGACCAGTTCCAACTGATGCGCGCGAGCTGCCAGTCCACGCCGTTGGCGATGAAGCCGACTTCACCCATCATCGCGTGACGGGCTTCATCCCAGAGTTGCCGGGACATATCGCGATAGTAACCGGCCGGTTTGTCGGGTGTCTGCGCAATGATGCTGGCCATCATCTCGGGCACGTCAATTTCGCGGATGCGCCGGTAAAAAAGCATGAGCGTCTTGGCGCGCGCGGGCATTTCCGGATCGTAGAGGAATACCTCCGGGTTGACGCCTTGATTCCAAGGATCACGAAAGCGTTCGTCGCGCTGAGGCCGGCCATCATAAATGTAGGGCTTGGCGGAATGGATGCGGGCGAGATTCTTTTTCAATGGCTCGGTTGCGCCATCCAACTGTCCCGCAACTGCGAGACAATCATCAAGCAGAGCCAGCCAGCCGCTCATCGCTGATCTTGCTTTGCCATCCACCAATTGCGCTCCGGCCTTGGCTCCAAACGCGATCATGTCAGCCAGTTCTAGACGTGCGAAGCGAATCAGTCGGATTGTGGGTGCATCGGCGAGGTGGTTGGTTTCCTCCAGGTGACGAGCGAGCGCCGCGTCGAGCGCAGGCAACGCTTTTTCATACAAACCGACCAGCAGTTGCGCAGTGTCGGGCGCGGCGAGAATCTCGTCGAAGAAAACCTGCGACGCATCCGAGGGAATGGCGTCGAGTCCGAGAGGCGGTTCGCGCATTTCGCCGACGCGGGTGCGGAGGCTCATCACATGCTCTGAGCAAAGGTAGGCGTGCAGACTGAACGCGGACTTTAACTCGTAGATTGGTTCGGCAGTGATGCGGGCTGTGAAGATTTCGTGCAGCCGTTTGAAGGCATGGTGATAACGCTTCAGCCGAGCCACGCATGACTCGATCATGAGGCCTGGTCGTGTCGCTTGTTCAAAGGAACAAAGCCCTGCCAACGGCGGCATGTCACGGTAAGTTTGGAGTTTCATAGAGTGAAACGACTTAATGGCTTTGGATTCGCTGCGTCAACTCAATAATCTGAAGCTTGGTTTCAAATCCCCCCAGCCAGCTTCACACGCCAGTGTCTTTTCGCCTCTGCTGGGAGTTCACTCAAAAACAAAACGGCCGCGTGTGTTGACACGAATTGCGAGCTTGAGTAGAAAGCGCCAGCCTCACGCGGAAAGCGTCCGGCGTAAACACACAAGAATGTTTGAATCCAAAGATTCACTGGTGCAAAGGAACTGCCCGGTTTGCGGTGCGCAGGATGGCAAGCCGCACTGGCAAAAGCGTGACCTGAACCTCGTCCGTTGTGGAAGTTGCGGGATGACTTATGCAAATCCCATCCCGGCTGGCATGGCATCCGGCAAATTTTATGACGATGTTGGCAGGGAGTATTATCTCTCCCCGGACAAGCTCGAAAGCGATTACGCGGAGGTTCGATTTGAGCGCGAGCTGCGGCTGTTTCGCACCTATTGTCCGCGTGGTGACGTATTGGACGTGGGTTGTTCCTCTGGCGCCTTTCTGTACCAATTGCGTAAGCGATGGCCGGCTGATTACAAGGTTCTCGGCATGGACGTAAGCGGAGCACCGCTGGATTACGCTGAGTCGCGAGGTGTGCCGGTGGTGCGTGGAAATGTTCTGGAGGAGGAGTTTGCCGGGCGCAAGTTCGACGCGGTGACGTTTTGGGCGGTGCTGGAACACGTTGCTGATCCGGGACTCTTTTTAGATAGGGCACATTCGGTTCTTAACCCGGGCGGGGTTTGTGTGGTTCTTGTGCCGAACTTCAGGTCCCTCGCTGTGCGTCTGCTTGGTGCAAGCTATCGTTATGTCTATTCCCAGCACTTGAATTACTTCGAGAACCGGACGCTTGCGTGCTTGGCTGCGAAGAAGTTTGAAGTGATTGCAACGCAGTTCACGCATTTCAATCCGATCGTCATCTGGCAGGATTGGCGCAATGGAGGGCGGGACGTGTCAAATGTGGAACGGGCCCGATTGCTCAAACAAACCACCGCATATAAACAGAAGTCGTGGATGAAACCTGTGAAGGCGGCTTACGGTGTCGCCGAATACACACTCGCCCGACGCGGGCTTGCGGACAATGTCGCGCTTGTGTTGCGAAGGAGTTCGTAATTTGCTACAGCCAATTTTGGAAACCTGAACTTGCTCCTTTCATTGTCAGGCATTTGGCGTGTGCATCTTGGGAGTACCCCCCCGGAGCGCCGGTCTCCGACCCGGCAGGCGTGGAGATGTGCGTGGAAACGAGCCGGATCGGAGATCGGCACTCCACCACGCCTGTCGTATCGGGGGGGGGGCCTTCCAGATGCACACCATTTGGCGGCGGAACAATTACCTTGCGCAAGACGGGAGGGATTTGGTTTATTATAGACGGTTCGCGCATGTGGTGGAATTGGCAGACACGCTACTTTGAGGTGGTAGTGCCGCAAGGTGTGCAGGTTCAAGTCCTGCCATGCGCACCAATTTTCAATTTGAGTCTCCTTGACGTAGTCCTCGAAAAGCCTGTGCAACCATCGCGGACAAAAACAAGAACGAGTCAGGCAGGGTCATCGAACGCAGATCAGTTCCAACTCCGCACGCTCAACCCATCCCTCCGCATGACTCGTCCGGATGAAAAGAAATTTTCCACGCGTTCGAATCAACCGAGCTGGTTCACCGGCTGACAGTTTAGTGACCATTTCAGCATTCGCTGTTGGTGTCAGGCGAAGTGGTGTTTCCTTCGTGGTGATGAATCCCGTTCTTGAACGTGTGATGACACCGAAGTTGGCCGGAAGGCCCAGGATGAACACGCCCAACCCGAGCGCAGCCACGGCCTGATGCCATGATGATTTGCGCCCGCGGAAAATCCCCGGCAACACCAGCATCGCCCCTGTCAGCCATAAGCTGACTGCCGTAACCCACGCCCATGCATTTGCAGGCAGCCATGTGGAGGCAACTTCATACCATGCAAGCTGCGGGGATTCCAGTTGGGCTGTGGAGCGTGCGAACGCGAGATTGGTCTTTGCGTTTCCTTCACGCGGATTCATCCAAAGAGCGCGTTCCCAGGCTAGAATCGCGCCTGCCGTACGCTCGCGCTTCCACTCGGAGTTGCCGAGATTGAGAAAAGTTCCGGCGGCGGGTTGAGCCGAAGCCGACGCGTGAAATGCCCGGGCCGCAGCGTCAAAGTCGCCGTTCTCGTACGCTGTCACACCGGCGGAAAAGGAATCATCGCCCGCAGCCCGGATCGTTGACACAACAAGCCAGAGCAGCAGGATGGCGGAACGGACGATTCGCGTTCCGAGACCTGGCTGTTCGTTCAGATTCACAACTTCGCCTCCAGTTCTTCCAGCACGCGATTCAGATCGGTCCGCAACTTCAACAGCCCCTCCACCTCCACAGTCGTCCTGCCAAATTGAGATTCATCCGTCACAGCAAAGAGTGTTCGCACGACTTCGCCTACATGGCCATTTCGCGAGGCTTGATCAAGCAGCGTCAGCACGTCGCTGCCTACGAGCGCACGCGGCTCGGCGGGGAAATGCGGCGCACAGGCCACGCGCATCGCGCTGACCGCCCGTGAAGCAAACTCCGTGGCATCACCTCTTGCGGCGGCTTGTTCCATCGCTCTACGTTCACGTTTCAATGCGCGCCGCGCCATGCGCCGCCGCACAATGTCCGGATGCTGTTCCAGGAAGCGCCGTCTGCGATCCCATGCCGACAGCGCGCCAAAAACCACAAGCGGCGACAGCAGCATGAGGACGAAACTTGTGCGCGTTTGCATTGGGATGAGAGTGGAGGCCGTGCGGCCTGGTGTTGTTGCAAGCGGACTGAGCGCGGGCTTCTTATTGTTCCCGGACTCAGAAAGTGTATTCGCAAGCAACCATGCCTCCGCATCCACCACGGACTCCGAGTTGGTGACAAACAGCGCAACTGACGGAATGCTCAGATCAACATAGGTCGCGCGTTGCGGATCAAAGTAGCTGAAAGGAATTCGAGGCGTGGCCCGTGTGCCATTCGTGAGCGGCGTCAAGGTGAAGGTGTAGCTCACGCTGTTCGGTGACCTGGTTGGTGCGGGCGATGGTGGAAACGTCTGCCAGTCACGCGCTGTTGGTGCAGGGGGCGGTACAAAACGCACGAGACTTCCCTCGCTGTGAAACGTTACGGTCATTTTTACGGGATCACCTACGCGTGCCGTGTTCGTTGCAA
>CAYSDO010000020.1:16089-26324 GCA_964429665.1 uncultured Bifidobacterium sp. | reverse complement strand
CCTGGCCGCCCTGCATCACGGCACAACGCGCGCCGGATTCCCAGCTCTTGCGATACGCCGCGGTGTTGCCTTTGGGGAAATGCAGGTTCGCGTCCGGCATCACGAGTTCCTTGCGGATGCGGCTGAAACACATTTCGCGGTCGGCCTTTTCGAAGGAAAGCGGATGTGAAACCGGCGTTTCCCTGCCGTTCAAAAACCATTCGTCCATTCCCCAGAAATGCGCGGACTTGATGTTGAGATTGAGTGCGTTGACCAATCGGGCAACGAGCGGCAGTTGCTCGGTCGGTCCAATCGGGCCGCAAATGCCGACGGGGTTGTCGGACGTGGACTCCTTCCAGGCCGTGATGTATTCGAGCGCCTCGGCGAGATAAAAGTCTTCGAGCGTGTCATGCAACACGACCTTGAAGCCCGGTCGTGAGAGCTTGAGCATTTTCTCCGGCGTGAGCCTGGCGGCGTCGCAGACGATGTCGTTGTCGAGGGTGGTGTAATCCCACCAGTCTGGCGAGATGGCGCTAAGTTTGCGGGGCATGGGTTGTTGATGGGTTAAAGGTTCAGAATTGAATCTGGCAAAGAGAGACTCACAATAGGAGGTTTAGTCTGTGTAGGTTAAATTCCATTCGAAATGCGTCTTCATTTTGAGGACTTGGTCAAAGCTCGCTCGTACGCTTGGTTGATTAAATGGCGGTTTCCCAGCGCATCTCGTAGCGGATCAACTTCAGTGCCGCTGAAGCCGTAGTGCAAATGCCGTTGCCAGCCTTCGGCAAACTTGAACTTCCTGGAGAGTTTGCCAACGACGCGCGCCATGTCGTCCACTTTGTCGCCGAGTGAATCCATGCCCTGGCTGACATCCAGCCAGTTTTGCTGGCTCTTGTGCTCGGCGAGTGCGGCGCGTTTGGTGGCCTGTACGGATTCGGTGTTCACAAATGCACCGGGCGTAATGATCTCGCGCAGAGGTCCGCGCAGGCTGTGCGGTGTGGCGTGGTAGATTGTCACGTCGTAATCGGCGACAGGGCGGGGCGGGATGGAACGGAAGTTCGGCATGGCATGGGTAAAAGCAGCGGTCACTGCCAGCCGGCTCGTGTTCGTGTGATCCTCCATGTAGTCCACGGGTGAGTGTGTGAGGACGATATTCGGCTTTACATCGCGGATGACAGCGGCGAGGCGCCGAAGAAGTTTCAGGTCGTAAAAGATTTCAAGGTCGTTGCACAGGCTCTCGTGGAAGTGTGCGCCAAGCACTTTGGCGGCCTGTCTGGCTTCGCCACGGCGGATGATGCGAGTCTTGTTGGCGTTGTATTGCACACTTCCATTGCAACCGTTGGCCACGTTCATGTAGTGCGTTTCCCAGCCGGCATCCTTCAGCAGCAGGAGCGTTCCTGCCATGTAGAACTCAATATCGTCCGGGTGTGCGCCGATGGCGATGGCTACTGATTTCATTGTGTAATGCGGAGTGCGGAAGATGTGTTTGAAGGCAATTGGTTTATCTTGTTCTTGAACCCTACAATTTCACCGGCTTGCCCGTGGCGGCGGATTTGTCAGCCGCGAAAATAACCTCATGACTTCTTGCCGCGTCGGCAAAACTTGTCAGCGGCATGTCCTTGCCGGCTGCAAGCGACGTGAAAAACGCCTCGAACTGGCTGGTGTAGGGATGATCCGAGACGTCGCCGGAATCGAGCATCTTCATCGCGAGCGTGCTCCATTGGCCTTTGTTTGTGCCGAGCTTCGTCGAGTGAAATTTGTTGTCGAGCAGGCTGCCTTCGCTGCCGACGAGGTGCGTGTGAAAATAATACGGCTGGAGGCAATCCACGACTGCGGCGCATTTGCCGATCGCGCCATTCTTGAATTTTACTATCGTGACACTGCTCGTGGGGTATTCGTAGGCCTTGAAATATTTGCTCCTGGATTTCGAATCGTAGCTCGTGACCTCGGCCACGTCGCCACCCATGCAGAGCAACAACGCGTCCAGCGCGTGGCAGCCGGCGGTGAGCAGCGAACTTCCGCCCGCCTCCTTGCGTGTGTTCCAGCGGAACTGGCCGTACCAAGGCCCGATTCCATGATAGTAGTCCACCTCGCCGTAATGCAGCGTGCCGAGCAGACCCGCATCAATGGTTGCCTTGGTCGCCAGGAACTGACTCGAATAACGGCACTCGAAACCCACGCAGGTTTTGACCTTCGCCTTCGTGACGGCTGCTTCCATCGCGCGCAAATCCTTGAGCGAAAGGCCGAGCGGCTTCTCGATGATGAGGTGTTTTCCAGCACGAGCGGCCTTGACGACCTGGGCGACGTGCTGGTTGGGATAGCTGCAAATCGAAACCACATTGATGTCGGGATTGGCGAGCATCTCATTGAGATCGTCATATACGGTGATGTCGCCGCCGTGTCTGGCGCTGAGCTCGGTGGCATCCAGTGGGCGGGAGGAGCAGACTGCCGTGACCTGTGCAAGTGGAGAAGCGTTGATGGCAGGGATGTGGGCGCTGGCAACCCAACCGTAACCAATGATGCCGACGTTGTATTTCTTCATGATGAGCGATTCGCTTTTTACTTTTCGATGCGCGCCATGGCAACGCTTTTGAAGAATGTTGTCAAAGCAAAACCGGGGACGAACCGCATCGGGACGCAAACTGGGAATGTGTCCTGCCGGCATGCGAGCCTATCCCTCCGCAACCGTGATCCACAGGTCGGCGGGTTGCAGAGGCGAACTCAACAGGTCATTCGAGACTCGTGATTTTTTGCGTGAAGTATGGGTAGGAGATTGCCAGAATCCTGCCATGAATCCTTTGCCAGCCTTGAGGTGTGCCCGTTTGCAGCCCCACGGAATGATGTCATGAAGTTCAAGCCACAACTTTGGTTTCGCTTCTGGTTGACGCTGTCGGTGCTGTGTCTGGGATTGATTCCGACACAGTTTCTGGCCGCCGAGAAGCGTCTGACCGGTCGCGAAATCTATCGCCATCAATGCGCCAAATGCCATGGTCGTAACGGCGAGGGCGTGAAAGGCAAATATGAGGACGCGCTGCGGGGTGATCGTTCACTGGCAAAACTCACCAGCTACATTGACAAGGCAATGCCGGACGATGATCCCGGTCAGTGTGTGGGAGAAGACGCGGCGGCGGTGGCAAGTTACATCTACGACGCCTTCTACTCCCGCGAGGCGCGCATTCGCAAGCATCCTCCGCGGGTGGAACTGGCCCGCTTGACCAACCGCCAGTATGTGAACACCGTCGCGGATTTGCTCAGGCATTTCATCGGAAACGATGGCGCACAAACCGGCGAACGTGGCTTGCAGGCTGTGTACTACGACGCGAAGGATTTTAATGGCGACAAGAAAGTCCTGGAACGCGTGGATCGCCTGATTGATTTCGATTTTGCCGACGTCACCTTTGAGCCGAAACTCACCAGCACAAACGGTTTTTCAATTCATTGGCGAGGGTCGTTGATCGCGGATGAAACCGGCGAATACGAGCTGGTCCTCAAAACTCCGAATGGTGCGCGGCTTTGGTTGAACGATCCGGAGGAGCCGTTGATTGATTCGTGGGTTGCCTCCGGTCAGATCAACGAATACAAGGCCAGGATCCACCTGATCGGTGGTCGGATTTATCCGCTGCAACTCCGTCTGTTCAGATTCAAGGACAAGAGTGCCTCCGTGTCGTTGCAATGGAAGCCGCCTCATGGCCCGCAACAGCCCATCCCAACCCGTAATCTTTCAACGTCGCTGCCAACGCCGACGTTTGTTCTCACCACTCGGTTTCCACCCGATGACAGCAGTGTGGGCTATGAGCGCGGCGTGGCGATCTCCAAGGCGTGGGATGAAGCATCCACGCAGGCCGCCATAGAAGTGGCGAACCACGTCGTGGCGAACCTGGACCGGTTGTCCGGCAGCAAGCCGGGCGACACCAATCGTCAGGTGCGGTTGGAATCGTTTTGTGCCGAGTTCGTGGCGAGGGCATTTCGCCGTCCACTGACCGAGGAACAAAAACGTGTTTGCGTAACGGCTCATTTCAAGGCGGCGAAGAAAACCGAAGACGCCGTGAAACGAGTCGTGCTGTTGACCTTGAAGTCGCCCCGGTTTTTGTATCTTGGGCTGGAAGGTGACAAGCCGGATGACTATGAAATCGCCACGCGGCTCTCGTTCGGGATTTGGGATTCGTTGCCGGACACGGAACTGGAGCAACTTGCAGCGCAAGGCCGGCTGCACACCAGCAGTGAAGTCGCCCAACAGGCCCGCCGCATGTTGGGCGATCCTCGTGCGCGTGCAAAGATGCAGGCGTTCCTCCAGCACTGGCTCCAGATGGATCGCGTTGAGCCTCTCTCCAAGGATGACAAACTGTTTCCGGGCTTCACGCCGGAGATCATCGCCGATCTGCGCACCTCGCTGAACATTTTCCTGGAGGATGCCGTGTGGAACGGCTCATCCGATCAGCGTACGCTGTTGCTTGCCGACTACGTCTTTCTTAACAACCGTCTCGCGAGTTTCTATGGCATTGCGACGAACGCAGTGGATGACTTCGTCAAGGTCACGCTTGATCCTGGCCAGCGCGCGGGCGTGTTGACCCACCCATATCTGCTCTCTTCGTTCGCCTACCAAAAGCAATCTTCACCGATTCATCGGGGCGTATTCCTCACGCGTAACATCGTCGGGCGCTCACTCAAGCCGCCGCCCA
Organism: uncultured Bifidobacterium sp.; assembly: GCA_964429665.1. Classification (GTDB taxonomy): domain Bacteria; phylum Verrucomicrobiota; class Verrucomicrobiia; order Limisphaerales; family JADLHS01; genus JADLHS01. The sequence continues at coordinate 21,669 of CAYSDO010000020.1, read as the reverse complement.
TGGCGCAGACATTCAAGGATGCGGAATTTGCACCAAATCTCACGATGCGCGAGAAGGTGGCCCAGCTCACCGGATCACAGGCCTGTCAGACCTGCCATTCGGTCATCAATCCACTGGGCTTCAGCCTGGAACATTACGATGCCGTGGGGCGTTTCAGAGAGCGGGAGAATGACAAACCCATTGATGCCGTGAGCGAGTACACCACGGACGAAGGGCAGACAATCCGGCTGGCTGGCGCACGCGACGTGGCCAATTTTGCCGTCGGCAGTGAACAGGCTCAAAATGGATTCATCGAACAACTGTTTCATCAGGTTGCCAAACAGCCGATGCTCGCGTACGGTTCGGACGTTATGGATCGTTTGCGCCAGTCATTCGTTGCGTCGCAATTCAACCTGCCGAAACTGATGGTGGACATCGCCGCCATTTCCGCGATGCACGGTGTCGAACAATCGTCGTCAGGGAGGAAAAAACCATGAATGCAATCCGTCGCCGCCAATTCGTAAAACAACTCGGCCTCTCAGCCGCCTCGCTCCCTTTTTTGATGGGTCTGCCAAGCTTGGGGCTCGCCGCGCCTGCGCGCCCTCGCCAGCGGTTGATCATCATGTTCAGTCCGAACGGCACGATCCCCAAAGATTTCTGGCCGGACGAAGATGGAAAAGATTTCACGCTCAAGCCAATCGTGTCGCCGCTCGAACCTTACAAGGCAAGGATGCTTTTCCTGCGCGGGCTTGCGAACAAGGTGCGTGGCGATGGCGACGGCCACATGCGCGGCATGAGTTGTCTGCTCACCGGCATCGAGTTGTTTCCGGGCAATGTCCAGGGCGGGTCCGACACTCCCGCAGGGTGGGCAAGCGGACCTTCGATTGATCAGGAGATCAAAAACTTCTTCCAAAGCCGCGAGCAGACCCGCACGCGTTTTGGCTCGCTGGAATTTGGCGTGGGCGTGACCGACCGCGCGGATCCGTGGACGCGCATGTCGTACGCCGGGCCGAACCAGCCCGTCGCGCCCATCTCCGATCCGTACCAGATGTATCAAAAACTTTACGGGCAGTTGAAGGACAAGGAGAACCTCCAGAGCGTTCTTGAAGATGTGCGCGCTGACTTGAAGAAAGTCAGCAAACTGATCAGCTCTGACGATCGCCGGATGCTCAACGAACACGAGGCCCTCGTCCGCCAGATGGAGAAGGAAATCAGCGATGCGCAACGCCAGAAACTCCGGGTCGGCCCGCCGGTGCTGGAGGAAGGCGTGGCGGATCAGAACGACAATGTGCCGCGACTCAGCCGGATGCAGATTGATCTGCTGGTGAACAGTTTCGTCAACGACATGGCGCGCGTGGCCACGTTGCAATACACCAAGTCGGTCGGTTCGGCCCGCATGAACTGGCTGGGCATCACGGACGGCCACCACGGGCTCTCGCACGAACCTGACAAGGACGAGAAGGCGCAGGAAAAGCTGGTAAAGATCAACACGTGGTTCTGCGGTGAACTGCGCTACCTCGTGGACAAGCTCGCCAACACACCCGAGCCGGGCGACACCGGCAGCCTGCTAGACAACACCCTCGTCATCTGGACCAACGAACTGGGCAAGGGCAATTCCCACTCGCTGCAAAACATTCCCTTCCTGCTCGTCGGCGGCGGTTTTGGTTTCCAGATGGGACGCTCGGTGCAATTGGAAAACACACCGCACAACCGTCTGCACCTCGCGCTCGCCCATGCAGTGGGGCATCGCCTGGAAACGTTTGGAAAACCCGCGCTGTGCGAAGGCGGGCCGTTGAAATTGAGTTAGAAATCCTGGATCGAGCCTTTCAACAACTCCGAGCGCGTGGCAGGCGCATCTCGGTTTCTTGCAGACATCAATCCCAAAGGGATTGAGAGCTTTCAGCCCAGGGTTGCGAGGAACGAGCTACCCTGGGTCAATCGTTCCATGAACCTCCCAACCCTGAAAGGGTTGTATCCTAGGTCGTCAGTGCTGCAACCCTTTCAGGGTTGTATGTCGTGCCGGTAGCAACCCAGGGTAGCTCGTTCCTCGCAACCCTGGGCTGAGTGATGGAATCCCGTTGGGATTCTTCCAGGACACGCCGTGAAAGAAACTGTGATGCGCCTGCGCGCGTCTCTGACAGCTTTTGATCGTGGACTCTCGCCAGGGAATCTTCAGAATCGGAGTATGAAACTTTTTCAAACTTTGCGCGCCGTGCTATGCACTGCTCTTTGCACGGGTGTTGCGACTGCCGCAGAATTGCCCATCCCTGACAACGTGATTTTCGAGCGCGGCATCGAATACTCCAATCCCTACGACCAGCATCTCCAACTCAATCTCGTGCGACCGAAGGAGGCGACCGGTCCTTTGCCTGTCGTGCTGTGCATTCATGGCGGCGGTTTCCGGGCGGGTCATCGCGACGGCAACAATGCGCTTTGCCTGAAATTGGCGCAGCGTGGGTTCGTGGCCGCAACTGTGAGCTACCGGTTGGCGCCGAAGTATCAGTTCCCGGCGGCGGTGCATGACGTGAAGGCTGCCGTGCGCTGGTTGCGCGCGAACGCGGCGAAATATCAAATTGATCCCGCGCGCATCGGCGTTACGGGCGACTCGGCGGGCGGACATCTGGCGCAATTTCTCGGCGTCACAGCAGGCGTCAAGGAATTCGAAGGCGACGGCGGCAACCCCGATCAATCCAGCAGCGTGACGTGTGTGGTCAATCGTTATGGACCGAGTGATTTTACCAAATCATACGCCAAGAGCGTGGACGCTGCGGAAGTGTTGCCACTGTTTCTCGGAGGCGATTTGAAGACCGCGCTGCCGCGTCACATTCAATCCAGTCCGCTCAACTGGGTCACGCCCACCGCCGCGCCGACGCTCATCCTGCACGGCACGGAGGACAAGTATGTGGCCTACGAACAAGGCGTGTGGATGCGCGACCGTCTACAAGCCTGCGGCGTGGAGGTGGAATTGGTGACGTTTGAAGGTGCTGGCCACGGTTTCAAAGGCGCGGATGCTCAAAAAGCGGAGCAGGCAATGTTTGTTTTTTTGGATCGGAAGTTGAAAGGGAAATAGAGGTCGGGAGCTGGGTTGGGATCTAAGCGGACCAATTCCTAACTGCCTCCGATCTTTTGAAACTACACCCACCTTCCCACACGCTCGAATGCGAGTCCTGTGAATTCAGGTCGAGAAGCGACTTCGACAAATTCATCGGAGAACAAGTCATCCATATGATCAACAGAATAGACAATGCCTTCCTTCCCCGGCCACGCCTTTTTCACATAGACCCTACCATGATTGGCCTCAACGGCACTGATTCCCTTCCTCTTCTTGATGTCGCCACAAACCTGACATCGTTCGTAAAAGTGCGCGAGAAGCTTTGGAGACCATAACTCTACCACTGCCGGGCAGCAGTAATAGTAGCGTTGTTTGCCTTGGCGCGGGCTCATAATCGTCACAGGCATCGGGTGCAGGCAGATTCCTGCTTCTTGAACGGCCTTGACCAGCCTTTTGCTGAAGAAGGGAGTTATTCCAGACCAAATAACATCACGCAATCTTCCACGTAAAGAAAGAGTGATCGGGCCAACCCACGCACCAGGCAAAAACTGCACGTGTGGACACTTTGAGTTTTTCTTTCTAAATGCCTGAGCGATCTCTTTGAACTCCAATCTTGGTAGAGTGACTATCGGAGTTCGTCGCTTTTGTGAATGCGAAAACCGAGACAATTTGGTAGATGAAAACCCCAGAGGAAACTTCACCGATGGGATCGCCAATGTAGAATGAACCGAATAGTTTCCGCACAACTCACATTCACTGTGCGGCAGACATACGAGGTCAGATTCACCTTCAGTCGAACCGCCCATAACGCCCATGTGGTCAAACATGTATGGTCCTGAGGGTTCTTTTCTCATGGAATCATTTGAGGATTGCCAGATTCTAACTCATTCATCGCGCCTAGCGCAAATCCTCAGTGGACTTTGAACCGCGACTCAATTATTACCATGTCCCATGCACTCCGCAGCAGTTCGTCAATCTAAGGCAAGGCTTGTTTTCTTGCTGCTGGCCGTGTCTTGGTCATTGTCGGCTGGCGCGGGCGAGCCGGTTCGTTTCAATCGCGACGTGCGACCGATTCTTTCCGACAATTGCTTTCGCTGTCACGGGCCGGACCAAAAGAATCGCAAGGCAAAGTTGCGGCTGGATGTTCGCGAGGTGGCTCTGGCAAAGACCGCGTTCGTTCCGGGCAAGCCGGATGAGAGCGAGATGATCCGGCGCATCGAGACAGACGATGTGGAGGATCACATGCCGCCGCCCGCCATGCACAAAGTTGTCACGCCTGCGCAGCGCGCAATCCTGCGGCGTTGGATCTCCGAAGGCGCGGTTTATGAGCCGCATTGGTCTTATGTGCCTTTGAAGCGTCCAAACCTTCCCAGCGTTCAAAACAATAAATGGATCGCCACGCCTGTTGATTCATTCGTGCTCGCCCGCCTGGAGGAACAGAAGATTGCGCCCTCGCCACAGGCTGATCGCCGCACGTTGTTACGTCGGCTTTCGCTGGATTTGACCGGACTGCCGCCAACGCCGGAGGAAGTTGAGTGGTTTGTCAAAGATCGTTCGGGTGAGGCCTACGAGAAACAAGTCGAGCGTTTACTGGCGTCGCCGCATTTCGGGGAACGCATGGCCGTGCCGTGGCTCGACGCAGTGCGATTCGCGGACACTGTCGGTTATCACGGCGACCAGAATCAGAACATATTTCCGTACCGCGATTACGTGATTGAGTCATTCAATCGCAACAAACCATTCGATCAATTCACGGTGGAGCAGATTGCGGGCGACCTTCTGCCCAATCCCACAGTGGAGCAAAGGATCGCGACGGGTTTCAACCGCCTCAACATGATGACCCGCGAGGGTGGCGCGCAGTCGAAGGAGTATCTTGCGAAGTATCAGGCCGATCGCGTGCGGACCGTTTCGACCGCGTGGCTCGGTTCGACGATGGCCTGCTGCGAGTGTCACGACCACAAGTACGATCCGTTCACGACGAAGGATTTTTATTCGCTTGCGGCGTTCTTTGGAGATGTAAAGCAATGGGGCATCTATACCACTTACGATTATACTCCGAACCCTGAACTCGCTGGCTGGAGCAATGAACACCCGTTTCCGCCCGAACTCCTTGTCACGAATCAATACTTGCTGCGTCGCGAGGCGCGATTGAAAGCTGAAGTGGACAAACTGGTCCAGTCGGAACTGAAAGTTGTGCTTGCCACTGACGCAGGACGTCAGGGATTTCGTTCGTGGCTGGGTGATGTACGCGAGGGGTTGAAAACATCGAGTGACGGCTGGCGCATTGATTCCAAGCCTCAGGTGAATTTCGCCAACACCAATTCTGCAGCGACTCTCAGTGTTGAGGCTGATGGGAGCGCGTTGGTCATGGGCAAGTCGGTCAGGACCGGGAAAATTCAAGTGAAGATTGCACCTGGCGCTGGATGGATTTCTGCGATTCGTCTGGAACTGCTGCCGCATGTCGCCCACACCAATTCATTTCTACGCTCCAGCAGGACCTCGACTGAAATCAGGCTTGCCGGCGAAGTGAAGCGGATGGGCGGAGCGAT
>CAYSDO010000020.1:0-16079 GCA_964429665.1 uncultured Bifidobacterium sp. | reverse complement strand
AGAAGCTGAGTTTCCTTCACTCCGCGGCGACAACCAAAGCTCCCTCCTACTCAAACGGGCACGAGTTGCTTGGTGTTCACCCGGCTTGGAGACTTCCCGGAGGCTCCGTGACGAACCGCCAATTCGCCGTCTATCTCTTGGATGCGCCAATCAAGTTAGAATCCGATGATTCATTGGTGGTAACACTTGATTCGGAAGATCTGGGCTGTTTCCGCATCGCCACTTCACCGCTGGCGAATCCGTCTGCCCTTCGTTCAGGTGTGACGCCAGAGTTCGCAAAGGCGTTGATGCGTCCTGATGCGAAGCTCAGTAGCAGACAGAACAGGGTGCTGGCATTGGCTTGGTTGCAAAACACGACCAATAACCCGGTCTTGGCTGCAAAATTGAAGAGCCTGAATCGCGAAATCATCGAATGTCGCGATGGTCTCGTACCGACAATGGTGACGCAGGCGACAACGAATCGTCTCGTCACCCGCGTGCTGCCACGTGGCAACTGGCAGGATGATTCTGGAGTGATCGTAGAGCCGGCAGTGCCGCAGTTTCTCCCGCAGCCAAAGCGCGACGGCACAAATCAACTGACTCGGCTTGATCTCGCCCGCTGGCTGGTCGCGCCCGAGAATCCGCTGCCGGCCCGCGCATTCGTCAATCGGTTGTGGAAACAGTTTTTTGGCAACGGCATTTCAAACCAACCGGAGGAACTCGGGGCGCAGGGTGAATCACCTACGCATCCGGAATTGCTCGACTGGCTTGCTGTGGAGTTCCGTGAAAGCGGTTGGGATGTGAAGCATGTCGTGCGGTTGGTGGTTGAGTCGTCCACCTATCGGCAGGATGCAAAATACCGTGTCGAGTTGCGTGACATTGATCCGAACAACCGTTTGCTTGCACGCCAGAATCCACGCCGACTCGAGGCAGAATTTGTTCGCGACAACGCGCTGTTTATCGCCGGGCTGCTCGACACTGACATTGGCGGGCCCAGCGCGTTTCCATATCAGCCACCGGACTATTACTCGAACATCCAGTTTCCCAGCCGTGACTATGTTGCCAGTCCGGATGAGCGGCAGTATCGGCGCGGTGTGTATTCGCACTGGCAGCGGACGTTTCTGCATCCGATGCTTGCAAACTTCGATGCACCGGCCCGTGAGGAATGTGCGGTGGATCGGCCGGTGTCCAGCACGCCTCAACAGGCACTCACTTTGTTGAACGATCCGTCGTTCGTCGAGGCGGCGCGTGTGTTTGCCGGGAATTTATTGCGCGCACCGAAGATCAAGACGGATGCGGCTCGCGTGGATCTCGCCATCGAAACCGCTTTGCTCCGGCCCGCCATGAAAGCGGAGCGGGATTCCTTGCTGAAATTCCTCACCGAGCAACGGAGTTACTTTTCGGCGAATCCGGCGGATGCGGAAAAGCTGTTGCACATCGGTCAGCATGCCTCCTCTGCTTGTCTGAAGCCCACTGAACACGCCGCCTGGACGAGCCTCGCCCGTGTGGTCTTGAACCTTCACGAAACCATCACCCGCTACTGAACGAACGCCATGAATCTTCACTTTGACGAACAATCGTTCCGCCAGAGCATCAACCGTCGCAGCTTTCTGACGCGGTCGGCTTACGGACTGGGCGGGCTGGCTTTGGCGACACTGTTCAATCCAAAGCTGCTCGCGGGAGAGGTTGCGGTGCGACGTGGCATTCCAGGTTCGATTCAGCCGCTGCATTTCCCTCAACGCGCAAAACGCGTGATTCATCTCTGCATGGCGGGTGGTCCGGCGCATCTCGAATCGTTTGATTGGAAGCCAAAACTCAAGGAGTTGCATGGGCAGCCGTTTCCGGATTCGTTGACCAAGGGCCAGCAGATCGCGCAATTGCAAAACACAGTGCTCAAGGCGCGTGGGCCTTTTGTTGAGTTCGCGAAACACGGCAGATCAGGCCAGGAAATTTCCAATCTGTTTCCGCACATCGCAGGCATCGCCGACGAACTGTGCATCGTGCGTTCGATGCACACCGAACAGATCAATCATGATCCCGCGCACGCGTTCATGAACAGCGGTTCGATCATCAAGGGTCGCCCCAGCATGGGGTCGTGGCTGCTCTACGGTCTTGGTGCCGAAACGGACAATCTGCCAGGCTTTGTTGTCTTCACCACCCAGGGCAAGGCCGGGCAGCAGCCTGTTTCCTCGCGGCAATGGTCTGCGGGTTATCTGCCCAGCCGTTTTCAGGGAATCCAGTTTCAGTCCAAAGGCGATGCCGTCCATTACGTTGGAAATCCGGAGGGTGTCTGCCAGAGCACGCAGCGACAGGTTGTAGAGGAAGTGAACCGTCTGAACGGGCTTCTGGCCGATGAAAAACTCGACCCGGAAATCCAAACCCGGATCGCTCAATACGAGATGGCGTTTCGTATGCAAAGCTCGGTGCCTGAGTTGACGGATTTTGCGAACGAGCCGCAGCACGTGCTCGATCTCTACGGCATCAAACACACCGGCGAGGGGACGTTCGCGGCAAATTGTCTGATGGCTCGACGTCTGGCCGAGCGCGGAGTGCGTTTCATCCAATTATATCATCGAGCTTGGGATCATCACGGCGATATTGAAAAGAACATGCCCGAAGCGGCCCGGGATGTGGACCGGGCAAGTGCCGCGTTGGTGCAGGACTTAAAGCAACGCGGGATGCTGGATGATACCTTGGTGATCTGGGGCGGCGAGTTTGGTCGCACGCCCATGGGGCAGGGGAGCGGGCGCGATCATCACATCAAGGCGTTCAGCATCTGGATGGCTGGTGGTGGCGTTAAGCCGGGTGTGACATGGGGCAACACCGATGAACTTGGCTACAGCTATCTCGAAGACGGACAGGATATGGATGTCCACGATTTGCACGCCACAATGTTAAAACTCTGTGGCATTGACCATTTGCGTCTCACCGTCCGTTATCAAGGCCGTGATTTCCGCCTGACGGATGTGCATGGGCGGATCATTGAAGGCGTCTGCGTGTAACGGATACATTTCTCATTGCATGGAGACGTTTGCTTAACACCTGCGAGATCGCCGCGCATGTATTGCATGGAACATCTTCTGGCTTTGCTCACAACCGAGAAGGCGAAGAAGCTGGAGTTTCGCGCGGGCGGCCCGCCCATGATTGTGCTTGAGTGCAGGAGGTATCCGCTTCAAGGCCCGCCGATCACAGCCGATGACGTACTGCGGCTTTTTCGGAGCGTGGCAACTTCAAGACAAATGTGGAATCTGAGAGGATGCGGCTCAGTTCATCTAAGCATTGCCGGACAGGTCAGCGTTTCTGGTCCAGGCCAGAATGGAAGATGAGCATATCGTGTTCGAGGTGTCCTGATTCACTTTCGTATCCTGCCAGGAATACGCAAGCAATAGCTTCTTCGCATTTGATTTCATGCGCCATGCCGCTAAGTTGGCGGGGTGAACACGGACTATTCAGTCTCGGGACATTGGCAGGGCGACTTCGATGAAGCCGGCATGCGTCAATGGGCGGAGAACTTGCGCTCGCAATTGCACGCGCCACAGGTCTCGCTTGGTCTGGTGTTCATGACACCACGGTTTTTCTCCAACGCAGAACAAGTTCTTGAAATCCTGCGAGTGCATGCGCGTATTCCTCTTCTCGTGGGGTGTTCAAGTCTTTCGCTCGTAGCAGGCAACGAGGAGATCGAGGACAATGCCGGTGTGGCGCTGGCGCTTTATTCCCTGCCCGGCGCCGAGTTGCACGGTTGTTATTTCAGTCAACCGCAGGTTGAGGACGCTGATGGCCCTGCTTACTGGCGGTTGGCGACGCACATTGAACCGGACAATACGAATGGCTGGCTGGCGTTCATTGATCCGTTCCACCTTGATTCCGAATCGTGGCTGCGCAGTTGGAATGAGTCCTATCCGGCATCGCCGGTCTTCGGCGGACTATCCAGCGGCGTGTTTGCCGATCAGACCACGCAGGTTTATCTGAACGGAGAGGTTTACGAGGAAGGTGGCGTGGCGGTTTCTGTCGGCGGCGATGTGACGTTGACCGGAGTAATCTCCCAAGGCTGCACACCTATCGGCGAAACCTGGACGCTGACAAAGGTGGAACAAAACCTCATTCACCAGATCGGCAATCGCAAGGCGTACGACGTTCTCGCCGAGACGGTGAACAAGCTTTCACCGGCGGATCAAATCAAGGCGCGTGGAAATCTTTTCGTCGGATTGGTTGTAAACGAGTATCTGGATGATTTTCATCGGGGCGATTTTCTCGTGCGCAATCTGCTTGGCGGCGATCCGAACACTGGCGTGCTGGCCGTGGGTGCGATGCCGCGCGCGGGCCAGACGATGCAGTTCCAGCGTCGCGATGCGGCTGCTGCGAAGGAGGACTTGCGAGAATTGCTTCAACGATCTCGCGAGCAGCTCGGTGACAAGCCGATCTACGGCGGCTGCCTTTGTTGCTGCAACGGGCGGGGCAAAAACCTCTTCGGCAAGTCAGGTCATGATGCGAAACTGGTGCGGAAGGAACTTGGCGAGATCGGTCTGGCAGGCTTTTTCTGCAACGGTGAGATTGGTCCTGTCGGCAAAAAGAATTTCCTCCACGGCTACACGGCATCGCTGGCGTTGTTCGTGAAGAAGTGAGTTGTTCTTCAACGCTGCGCTGGCAGCAGCGGTGGGGACGGCGTGATTGGTGGTGGCGGCATTGGATGTTGAACGACGATCTTCACCGGCATTACAGCCTGCGTTGCGCGTTCACGGAATGAAGAATAAAGTTTCTTTTGTGCCCACACCGTAAACACAACATCCTTCAACAGCGTCAACGCCAGCGGTACAATTATGTAGAGCGCAGGCATCCACGAAGCAAACCCCGTGATGACGGATGCTTGATTGCCGCTGTTGTTTATCGCGAAAGTCATCATTAACAGTGCGAGTCCCAGATATGACACGAATATGATTACGAGCCAGGGAATGATTTGAACGAACAGAATTGTCTTGAGCGTGGCGAAGTTGGTGTTGCGTGAGGTCAGACCCGTCCACATCCCGAACCATGCCAGCGCGATCAGGTTCGCAAGCACGACAGACGTGTCGAGCACCGTAGAAATCACGGTTAAGGTCTTTCCGAGTGTCAGATTCCTGATCATTGCGAAGACGTTCGCGTTTGTTGTGAGTTGTGTGAATAACGAGCCGGCGAGTTGGGAGATCAGGTAGATTATGATCGGCACACTGAACTGCCGTTTCAGTCCGCTCCATTGGCCTCGCACGATCTGTCCGTCCTCCAGTGGTGACGACAGCAGCAGTTCGAGCAGTCCGGTTTTGCGGGCGTCCACGAGGAATCGGCAGGACTGGGAAGAAACCCAGAGGTAAAAAATCACCGCCATCAATCCGCCGATGAAATAGTTCGTGAAGTCGAAGAGGCCGTACGCGGTGCGGGTGAATATCATCATTGCTCCGGCCACGGTGAACAGGGCAATGGCCCAAACTACCAGGGGCTGCCAGCGTTCACGGCACGCGAGCCACACGACGGGGTTTGGTATCATCAGTATCCTGCGCATGTGTGCGCGAGATTTTACGCCGCCGAACTTGAGCGCGTAACTCCAGCCCCGCTCGTCGGTCCTGGTCTCCTGTTTTTTCTCCTGCCATGCACGGGGCAAGAGCAAGCAGGCGACGGCAAGGAAAAGCCAGGCGATGATCTGGGTCGTCATCAATCCTTGCCAGAAAATCGAAGCCCCAAATTTATTAACCGACATGAAAACGAAGCCAGGGCTGCTGAGCGAAAAAGTTGTTCTGAACGATCTCCCGTATGCCTCCGCCATCACACCGTCCAGAACAGGCCCGCCAAAGATGAACAGCAACATCACGACGACCGTGGCGATCAACGCACGTTGAGAGTCGCGACTCATGGCCGAGACCAACATTCCTGCCGCGAGCGAGAAGAACAGGGCGTTGCCAAGCGCGAGCATGGTTTTCCAAAACGTTTCGCCTGTCACGCCACCCAGCATGAACGTGATGGCAAGCACCGGGAAGATTGACAGCAGCGCGAAGAATCCGCGCAGTGATGTCGCCAAAAGTTTTCCGAACACGACGTCATAGCCGCGCAGGTCCGTCAGAAACAAGAATCCCAGCGTGCCTTCCCTTTTTTCCTCGCTCAAGCAATCGGAAGTGAAAAACACCCCTGCTGAAAGTGCGGCTGCTAGGCTCATCCAGGTCAGAACAGTGAATAGAACCATGCCAATCTGGAATGCTCCCCCTCCTCCAACACCAGCCTTGGTCATGGCGAGTTGTAGAACAAGAAATCCGCCTGCAATGACAACGCCGGTGAATGCGGCAATGATTCGCACCCAGAACGTGCTCCGTTTCCGCGCAGCGATGCGGAGTTCACGTTCAACAATGGGGAGCGAGACGTTCACGTTGTGGTGCTACAGTTGAGCGGAAAGCAGGTTCGGACACAACTGCGGAGACTGTGTTCGCGCTCCCGTGAGAAGGCTCTTTGAATACTTGCATCCGGGAATCGTCTCTCTCAATGTAACTGCCATGAAAACACAACTCTATCCCGCACTGATTGGGCTGGCCATGTTGGTTTCAGCCGCCATTCCTGCGCACGCCCAATACATCACCTACGGAAACCTCGGTTGCACCCTGACGCCGCTGGCCTGCGTTGTGGCCGTGGGTGAATACCAGACGCGGGTGGTTTACCAGCAGGCGATTGTTTACAACGCGCCGGTGATTTACAACGGTCCCGTCTATTACTTGAACGGAAGCGCTTCGCAATACGGTCTTGCAGCGTGCGAGCCGGGCGGGGCGGCTCATGCGGTTTCCAGCGTGTTCGTGATGGGCGGCGGCGGCGGGTCTTACGGTTATGCAAACTCCGGTCATTGCAATCCGAACGTGGTCATCTTCGGTTCGCGCGGCGGCTGGTTTGGGCGCTGATATAATCTCGCCGATGGACTTGCCCCGGCGGCACAGTTACGCTCCCGGCCCATGAGAATTGGCTTTGTGTGCGCTGCAAATGTGGCGCGACTTGAGTGGGGACGGCAGAATGGCTTCCGCTCGTTCCAATGGAACTGGTTTCATACGAGTCCGGTCGCGCCCGGCAACGACGATTGGAAACCCTTCGCAGAAAACTTCGCAGGGGCGGCGATTGATCGTGGGTTGCGTATTTCGTCCATTGCTGCGCTTTATCAAAATCCGCTCGACCCGGCGCAAAGTGAATTCGCTCGAAATGTTTTCCAGCGTGCGATTGATGTTGCCGCGCATATCGGGATCAAGTCGGTTGCGGGTTTCATTGGCGCGGTGATCGAAACGGAGCACAACGCGCGCGGTGGAAATCCCGTTTACAAGCCGCTGGAGAACTTTATTCCACAAGTGCTCGCGTTCTGGGAGCCGCTGGCAAGAGATGCAGCGGCCAAGGGCGTGCGGCTTGCGTTCGAGAATTGCCCGCAAGGCGCGTATCACCTGCCGGTGATGCACTATAATCTTCTGGGCCAGCCTGCGCTGTGGGAACGGTTCTTCGATGCGACGAAGTGCGAGAACATCGGCATCGAATGGGATCCATCACACCTCATCTGCCAGTTTATTGATCCGGTGGCCAACGCCCGTAAGTTTGGTTCCAAGATTTTTCATGTTCACGCCAAGGATGCGTGGATCAACCGCGACCTGCTCAAGCAGTTTGGCATCTGTCATCCGGGCGTTGCGGAACATCGCTTTCCCGGTCTCGGCGATGTGAACTGGCCGGAGATCATCCGTGTGCTTCTCGCAGCAGGCTATGAATCGGACCTGAACATCGAAGGCTGGCATGACCCGGTGTTTCGCGATCACAAGCCGGATGCCGGTCATGCACTCGCCGGGGTGAAACTGGAGGATCGAGGGCTTGTGATGGCTCGACGATGGCTGGAGCAATTTGTTCCACCTGAAACTTAGCTGAAACTTCCTGGCAGGCTGGTGACTAGGATTGCTTGTTCACTTCAATTTTCTATTTGAGCACCAGATCGTCCGAGTTCCACATCTTACGATCCGGGCCTGCGGAGCGGATTTCTATGTCGGTTCGCGAAAGTTGATGGAAGAAGAACGGTGTGCCCCAGTTGTCCACAAGTTCACCGCGCCCATTGACCACCAATCCGTCTTCTGCATTGAGAAACACCACCTGTCGCGCATTGCCGCCGTTCAGTGCCGCTGTGATTTCGCGATTCACGCCCACTGGATTGCCGCCGAATCGCTGGCTGTATTGATGGAACGCGGTTCGCATGTTCTCCAATACGGTGACAGGTTGAAGACCTGGCGCGATCTCCGGTCCTTCGGGCAGTTCTGCAATCGCCGCCAAGGCTGCGGGTTTCGGTGTCGGGATCACAGCCGGATTTTGCGATGTAGAATCTGGTGTGGTTTCTTGTGTCTCTACAGCATTCTCATTTTCTTGCGAAGATTGCGCTGCCGTTACAGGCTGCGATTGTGCAACGGCTGATGAATCCGCTTGAGTCCACCTTGCCGAAACCCTGTCGCCACGCGGGATGAGAAGCCATACCCCTAAAGCCACCACCAGTGCGGTCGGAATTATCAAAATGCGGTATCTCATACAAAGCCGAGATTTGGGGTGGCGAATCGATTCAGATTTGGGAACACCGTGCTTAGGTTGCCCGAATCCACGCCAAACCAGGTTGCGAGCGTGGCGAAGTATTGATCAATCGCGGTTGTCGGAATCCATCGTCCGGTGCTGGTGTCGTCCGGGCCGTTGACGGCGAGCGTGGGAAATCTGCCGTAGGTCCGACGGCCATTGACTGCGCCGCCCATGATAAGGTGATGCGCACCCCAGCCGTGATCGCTGCCTTCGCCGTTTCCTGGAAATGTCCTGCCAAAATCGCTCGCCGTAAACGCCGTCACGTTGTTGGAAAGGTTCAGTTGTTCCATCGCGCGTTGGAAGGCGAACATGCCCTGGCTTAATTCCGCAAGCAGGTTTGCGTGAGATCCCACGACCGTTTGGCCCGGGCCTGACGTCTGGCCGGAATGCGTGTCGTAACCACCAACCTGACAGAAGAAGATCTGGCGTTTCATGCCGAACCCACCGTTGGCCGCCGCACGGCTTCCTGCTTCGATCAAACGCGCAATCATTCGCAACTGGGATGCGAGGCCCGAACCAAATGAGTTTCCGCCAGTCGGTGAAGTGACCGTGGTTGGAAAGGGCGTGGTCCAATAGTTCGCTGCGGCGGTGGAGGCGATGGCGCTGTTCAGAAGGCCACCGGTCTGGATGGCGTGTTCCCCGACGTCAGCGTAAGCCTGGACCTGAAGATTTGGATAGGGCAGGGCAAGGAGATTGGTCAACGATTGGAGTCGTGCTCCAGAAACACTTGAGAGATTGATCGCGCCTGAACTGGTCACGGAGTACTGAGAAACGATATTGCCGACTTCAAACGTGTTCGCACCTGCCAGAGTGACGCTCAGGGAGATGGGCGCGTTCGGCTGAACGGAGGCCAGCAGGTCCGCGCAACGCCCGCCCCAACCCGTGAGCGGCGGACGGTCTGGAATCGAAGTTTGCCATTGAGTCACTTGGTCCGAGTGGGAGAACAGTTGCGGCGGTTTTTCAAGAATGCCGCCTTGGTACTGGGCGCGCGTCATTGGGAAGACCAGCGTGCCTGTGTTAAACAACACCGAAAGTTTGCTTTCATGAAACAGCGTTGCCAGTTCAGGGCAGGCTGGGTGCAATCCATAGTCGTGACCGTCGCTGCTCAGTGGCGAAAGCGGCAGCGCGACGATAGGCGCACCAGACATCGGAAGTGCAAGAACATCGGTTCGGATCGCAGCGTAATCCGCGTACTCGGTCGGATTGATGGGGATGATGAGATTGTTGGAATCATTACCGCCGGCCAGAAAGATGCAAACCAGCGCCTTGTAGTCGCTGATGGCGCTTTGAGCGACGGCGGAGTTGATGAAGCGCAGGTCGCCAATTGCTGCGGTGAGCGCACCGGTGCCAAGGGCGGCACATGCGGCCTGCCGGATGAACCCGCGACGGGTCATTACTGAGACGGATTTATCTTTCATAGTTTTATCTTTGGATGGCGAAGTCAGGTGACGCCACGATCAAATGAACCACGGCGCGGACGCGGTCTCGCATTTGCGTGAATGTCGGGGTTGGCAGCGCGTAACCAAACCGTGAGTTTGCCACGTAGCCGACGATGATTGCTTTGGCAGCAGGGGAGAGTTGCCCGGCGCAAAGCTGTGTGTTGAGCGCATCCACGAGTCCTGGAATTCCGGAATCCGACGTAAACGCAGGAGTCATCCAGGGGCCGAGATCAAGCGCAATCGCTCCGCTGCCTCCCGCAAAACTGCTGAGGCCATTGGTATTGCTGCCGTTGTTGAAAATGCTGCTCGACACAAAATTCATCTGAAGCACGATGCTCGTGTCCGAGGTGATCTGGAATTCAGGAGTGGTTAATCCCGCAGATGCAAGGATGCCTTGGAATTTGTAGTCCGGGAAAAAGAAGTTGAAAACGGTGGGTGAATTCAACGGGGTCTGGGACAGCGTCGAACTGTTGCCCGAATCCGTGTAGTTCATGTTCCAGGTGCTGTAACGAATGCTCACGCTGCCGCTGCGTGTTGAAGGTGCCACTACGAGTGGCAGCAACAATGGGTATGAATTGTCGCTATTGCCTGAAATTCCACTGACAACCGTGAATCTGGTCGGAGTCAGCACTTTGGTAATCTTGTAAACGCCGTTTGTAGATGGGCTGCCGCCAGGGAAAACAAGGAAGACCGTGTTGCCGGCTTTCAAGCCATGCGGTGCCGCAGTGTTGAACGTGATGTTCGTGCCGCTCTGATCGAATTCACCATTGGTCCATTTTGGGAAGACACAAGCGCCGGTGCGGGTGATGGAAGAGGAGTTGGTAACCGTGAACGCGGAACCACTCAGGATCGTTGCCACCGTATAAATTCCCTTGGGCGCTCCGCCGGAGGTGAAGTTCAGGTAGATTTGATAGCCGGTGTTCAATCCGTGACCTGAGTTGGTGACGGTGATGATGTTGCCGGTCTGGGTGTAGGTTCCGACCGCAATTCCCTGTGCGTTCACGGTGAAGGATTTTTCACCCGTCACGGTTACGTTGTTGTAAACCTGCGAATTCGGAGACGGGTTGCCGGTGAATTTCAGGAATACGTCATCGTTCGAACTCAGTCGGTGCGCTTTGGATGTGGTGACCGTGATGGTTTGATTACCGCTTTGTTTGTACGAGCCGCTCAATGGGGCTGGTGCAGGCAACGCCCTGGCAATGGCTGTCGCGCGCAAAACCGGCTCGCGTAGTTTTCCGAATGTGGGCGATCCAAGCATGGCCGAACTCCGCGCTTCGTAATCGAGCAGGATGGCTTTGATCACGGCTTTCATATCGCCGCGAACTCCCGCTCCGTTGTCATTGAACTTTTGGACCACGCGATAGAGGTAGTCGCGGCTCGGATGACTCGTCACCATTCGCTGAATGAGCTGACGGCAGATGAACGGGCCGACGTTCTCGTTCTTGAAGATGGAATCCAGAGCCAGGTCGAGGTCCTGCGAGCAGTAGAGATCAAAACTGTTGCTGGCGGAGTTTGCTTGAGCTCCTTGAGCGGCAGGCAGGACGATGTTGTCGAGCAACAGCTTTGTGCCGAGCTCATGATGCGTTGGCACGAGCACCATCGGATTGGTGTAATTCTGGCTGGGATTCCAATTGGTCGGCAACCGCTTGTTGGCCTGGTTGGTCTGATAGTAATTCCATCCGGTAAACACTTTGGAGAATCCAATGATGACGTCTTGATTGTAGGTTGGGACAAGTCCCCCTTCCGAGTTCAACACCAACGTGCCATCCGGCCACATACGGTTCAGGCCAACAGAGAACAATTGGAGGATTTCACGCGCATAGTTTTCGTTCGGATGTGTTCCGAGGAGTGGATTGCCCTTGTCGTTGCGGCGCATGTCCAGATAGATGCCCATGGCCGGAGAAAGCGTGACGTTTTCGAGCAGATCACGAAAGTTCCCAAACGCGTTCTTCAAAAGTGTGTCGTAGTAGGAAGACAAGGCGCGACCGTTGTCAGACAACGGGCCGCTCTCCGACACGACGAGAATTTCGCTCAGAGCAAAAGCCACGCGTTGACGAAGCTGATCGGGTGCAGTCACGGATTGCTGCCACCATGTGTTGAAGGCGAGCGTGCCGGGATAATAGGAATTGCCGTCCACGCCGGCTGTGGTCAGCGCAGTTGCAAGATGACTTGAGATCGGAAGTTTGAACTGCCCGTCAATCCAACGCGAGTAGCCGAGGGACTTCACAGATTTGATGTCGGCCGGGCTTGCGCCGAAAGTTGCCTGCAACAGGAAACGCGCGGCTGCGTTTGAATTGGAGTGATCGTCCACCCAAACCGGCGGTGTGGGTGGCGGGCTGAATGTTGGAGAACCTTCTGCGGCGCTGAAGTGGCCGTTGATTTCCCCACCAGGATAATTTACCGAGTGGATGTTTATGTAAGATTTGCCTTGCTTGATGATTTCAACCAGGTCTGCGGTGGACAATGGTCCTGACGGTGCAAGGTTCCAAACGTAGCTCCCGTCCGATTCTGGAGTGGCGGTATCAATATCGAAGATAATCTGTCCCTGACTATTCTTGCCAAGATAGGTATCAGCATGAACGTGTTTGCCAGAAACAATTGAAGACAACCCGCCATAGTTGAACCTGAGGACGGCTTGCGATTCATCGGCACTAAGCCGCAACGTGGCCGAGCCAACGCCGGAACTCAGTGCTCCAGACTGACTCACCATGTTGGCGGAATACAACGTACCGGGAATCAAAGCGGGCGGTGTATTCGAATATTGGGACAGCAAGTAACCTGGAACGATCCCGCCAGGAACAGTGTTGGTGCCGGTTGGGTCCTGCAGCCACGCAACAGACCAATGGTCATTAGCGCCCTTGCCTGCCTTGTGGAGTATTTCAATGTAGTAGCGCTTGCCCGCTTCGAGTGCCAGCCATGAGGACTTTTGGTTCGGTTGCAGCGTCCATTGACGCGGCGTGGTGACTTTGGGGTTGATGACGTAGGCGCGGCGTACTTTGTTCGCGGGCTCGGCGTCATTGGAGATCCAAAGTTCGGCTGAACTGTTGGCCGCGATCCAGAAATAATAATTTCCTGTCACAGGGGCTGTGAGATAGCCGCGTATTCGTTCGCCGTAGTTGTCGCCGAAGTTCGTGATGCCTTCAAGTGTGCCGAGCGTGTTGGTGAGCGACGCAGCCAGAGCGAGCGGAATGTTTGTTACTCCTGTTCCCATTGCATTGAGCCAGACTTCCCGCGAAACGGAACTGCCGGTGTCAATCACATCAAGGTCAAGGAGCGACTCATTGACGCCAACGACGTTGCTGACGGAGATGGAAACATCATAATTGCCCGCCAGTATTGGAATGCCGCTGATGACGTTGTTGGTGGGGTTGTACGAAAGGCCTGGCGGCACATTCGTCACGACGTAGCCAAGTGGCGTGTTGGCGGCGGTGATCGTGTAGCTGAATGGCTGACCTACGAACGCGATTCCTTTCAAACTGCTGGTCACTGCGCTGGGGGCAAAACCTCCTGATGATGGATAAAGCCGATTCGCGGGAATTATCTGTCGGGGCTGGCTGGCGCTATACCAGTAAAGTTGTGCGCGTGCAGTTTTGCCAAGGTTGAAGTATTCCATCCGGATGTTGTAGCGGACACCAGCAGTGAGCTGGATTGTGCTGCTCCATGTGGTCACACCTTGGATTTGCCAACGGTCAATCAGCAACTGGTCATTGATCCAGAGCTTGACACCGTCGTCCGTGCGGGTTTCAAAAGTATAGAGCTCTGAATACTGCGGCTCCAGCTGACCTGTCCAGCGAACCGAGTAAAAGCCATTGCTCAGATCGGGACTTGCTGTAGAACCCCAGCGGAAATCAATGACGGCATCATTCGTCGTGAGGAACAAATTGGTCGGATTGAAATTGAGCGGACTCGAATAGGTGGCGCTGGAATTGGTGTAATACTCGCCCGTCAACCCGGTGCCGCCGGCAGTGGCTGAAAGATAAATGGCCAGACTCAGGGTCGGCACGCCAACGCTCATCGCCGAGCTGGACTGCGGTTGCAAACTGTGCGAAGCCGCGCCAAGCCAGGTTACGGCATATTCATAGTCACCCAGCGGGTTGCCTTCAACATCCGTTTCACCATTGCTGCTTGAGGAAAGCGGATCCAAGCCAATCTGGTACTCCTCCCAGTCGTTCAATCCGTCGCCGTCGGTGTCAACATCGGACACAATCATCCGGAAAAACTTGCTTGCACGATCTGCGGGTGCAGAGAGATTCACTACATTGTTCGTCCGAGCGACCATGCCGACTTCATTGTACCAATTCGTGGAGGTGCTGCCGCAAAGAGATTCCGATGCCTGCAATTGATAATGTTTTCCCAATGAACCCACCATGCTTACGCAGGCGGTGTTCGTTGCCACTATGAATGATGAAATCCTCGGGTTGGATCGGGGATCGAGTGGATTGGTTCCCGCCAGCGCTTCCATCCGGTTTATCAGCCCATCCTCGTCCGTGTCCGCATCAGGGTCAGGATTGAATCCCTCTGCGGCATACATCAATTCCCAGATGTCGCTGACACCATTGCCATTCAAGTCAATGTTCTGGGCGATGCCGTTGCCAGCCATGCTTAGGAACAGGGCAAGGAGCGCGATCCTGTGGCAGGACACGATATGATTAAATGAACGATTCGACATACAACAACGGGAGTCGCCACAAGGGCATCGGTTAATTGTGCATCGGCCTCCCGATCCGCCTGCACCGTGTTACCAGGCGAATGCGGGATACTCGTCCAGCCGCACAAGCCTGTGAGTTTTCACTCCGAACGCTCACCGGTTTCAGCACGTTGTCTGCCACCCCCATCCTGGGACAATTCCCCGAGGTTTTGCCCGGTGGTCAGGCAACGCCTGTGTGATTGCAAGAATGTGCGGCTGTAGTGGTAATGCTTTGTCCTCGAATTGGAGTCCATCGTTGCTTTGCAGACGACAACGAGGAGGGTGTAGGAATATCCGACAAGTTCATCCGTTTTAGTCTTCGATTTAGAAAAATATGTTCCCTTTTCCCTCCGGCGGACATTACTTGGTGAATGGCTGAACCGGATGACCACCAATTGCTGACGCAATTCGCGCGCGAGAATTCCGAGCCCGCGTTTGCCGCACTCGCCGGGCGATACGTGAACCTCGTTTATTCCGTGGCGCTGCGTCAGGCAGGTAATCCAAGTGCCGCCGAGGAAATCACGCAGGCCGTGTTCATCATTCTTGCGCGCAAGGCGGCAGCCCTCAGTCCGAAAACCATTCTTTCCGGCTGGCTCTATCAAACCACCCGGCTGACGGCGGCGAATTACCGGAGGACCGAATTCCGCCGCGCGCGACGTGAACAGGAGGCTTATATGTTATCCGCCTTGAACGAATCCCATCCCGAAGCCAACGACGCATGGCAACGCATCGCCCCGCTGCTCGATGATGCGCTGGGCAGACTTGGCGAGCGCGATCGCAATGCCATTGTGCTGCGATTTTTCGAGAACAAGAGTCTCGGCGAAGTTGGCGCGGCATTGGGTGCGAGTGATGACGCAGCCAAGATGCGTGTGAACCGGGCGCTTGAGAAGTTGAGGAAGATTTTCAGCAAACGTGGCGTGACGTTGACGGCGGCGCTCATTGCGGGCGCGGTCTCTGCAAACTCGGTGCAGGCAGCGCCAGTGGGTTTGGCGGTGGCGATCACAGCGGTGGCGGCGAAAGGAACTGTTATCTCGGCGACAATAGCTGGGCTTGTGAAAGGAACTATGGAAATGATGACCTGGTTAAAGTTGAAAGTCTGGCTGGGCCTCGGCGCAGCCACTGCGCTGGTTGGAGGAACAATTGTACTAGGCTTGAGCCCAGACCAATCCGTCACTAACACGGAGGCCGTGTTCCGAGCAGCCGGGGTGATTAGCATATCTAGGGAGGGTGATGAATCGGCCGACAGGGCGTTTAATTTCCAGATTCATGTGAAGGGTAACAGGTGGTTAATCCGTACGGACCCGTTTGATTTTCTGACGAACAAGAGCAGGACCGTCATGGAGTACTACGAGGCCGGTACAAATGAAACCAACATTTACTCGGGG
>CAYSDO010000019.1:0-26751 GCA_964429665.1 uncultured Bifidobacterium sp. | reverse complement strand
ACAGCGCGACCATCGCGACACGTTCACTGTCTGGTGTGATCGGTTCGGAAGACGTGACGCTCACCGGCGGCACAGCCAACTTCGACAACAAGAACGTCGGCACAGCCAAGCCGGTCGCAGTGTTCGGCATGATCCTCGGCGGTGCAGACATGGCGAACTACAACCTGGCTTCCGGTGACGCCAACACCACGGCTGACATTACGGTCCGTTCCCTGGCGGTCACAGCCACGGCGCAAAGCAAAGTCTACGATGGAAACACCAATGCCATTATCAGCCTCTCGGATACACGCGTTGTCGGCGACGTGCTGACCGTTGCAAATGCTGATCAGGGCTTTGACGATGCAAACGTCGGCAGCGCCAGGAACGTGAACGTCCTCGGCATCAGCATCAGCGGGGCGGATGCGGGCAATTATTCGCTTGCAAATACAACCGCCAGTGCCAGCGCGGATATCACGCCGGTTCTACTCACCGTCACAGCGGAGGACAAGTCCCGTGCCTACGCCGCTGCGAATCCGGCGTTCACGGCGACTTTCACTGGTTTCGTGAACAACGAAAACTCCACCGTGATCTCAGGCAGCGTGGACCTCAGCACTACGGCGGTCACGAATAGCCCCGTTGGTACATATCCGATTGTGGCAGCCATCGGCTCACTCAGCGCGATGAACTATAGTTTCAGCCTCGTGGACGGCACGCTTGCGGTCACTCCGTATGCGCTCACGGTTTCCGCCGACAACAAGGCTCGCACTTACGGCGCGACTAACCCGGCCTTGACCGGCTCGATCTCAGGTTTGCAAAACGGCGACAACATTTCCGCCACCTACGCGACCGTGGCCGATACCAACAGCGCCGTGGGTAGTTATTCAATCACTGTCTCGCTCAACGACCCCGACACCAAGCTTGGCAACTACAGCGTAACAACCAACGCAGGCACTCTCACGGTCAGCGCCGCGTTGCTCACGGTTACGGCGGATGACAAGACCAAAGTTTATGGCTCGGCCAACCCGAACTTGACGTTCACCATCACCGGCTATGTGAACGGGGAGAATGCCAGCATCCTCAGCGGCAGCCCGGAAATCAGCACCCTGGCTGATGCGTCCAGTGCTGTCGGCGATCATGTGATCACAGCGGCGCTCGGCACTTTGAATGCGGCGAACTATTCGTTCAACTTCGTGGATGGCTCGCTCGCAATCACCGCCGCCTCACTCACACCGAGCATCACGGCAGCCAGCAAGGTTTATGACGGTAATAGCACCGCAGCCATATTGACCCGTTCCTTGAGTGGAGTGGTTGGTTCGGATGACGTAAGCCTGATTGGTGGCACCGCGACCTTCTCCGACAAGAATGTTGGTGTTGGCAAGGCAGTTTCCGCCACGGGCCTGAGCCTGAGCGGTGCGTCAGCAGGTAATTACACACTGACCTCCACAACAGCGAACACCACGGCGGACATCACCACTGCTCCTGTAACAGTGAACGCCACTGCGCAGAGCAAGATTTACGACGGCACGACTGCTGCAACGATTGCAAGCATCTCATTGGCTGGTGTAATTGCGCCCGACGATGTGACGGTTGCGACGGCTTTCGCCAACTTTGAGGACAAGAATGTCGGCAGTGGCAAGATGGTTTCCATTACAGGCCTGACCCTCGGTGGCGCTGACATGGGTAATTATGAACTCGTTTCGGGTGATGTCACGGCTTCGGCGGACATCATGCACGCTGCGGTTTCAGGCAGCATCACCGCGAACAGCAAGGTTTATGACGGAAATACTTCTGCTGTCATCGCAACCCGCTCGCTTGATAATGTAATTGGGTTGGACGACGTGAGCCTCGTCGGTGGCGTCGCCAGCTTTCAGAATAAGAGCGTTGGCAGTGGCAAAACGGTTTCTGCCACAGGCCTGACACTCGGCGGTGCCGATGCAGGCAACTACTCGTTGACTTCCGCAAGTGCTGCCACGAGTGCCGACATAACTGCAGCTCCGCTTACCGCGAGTGCCACCGCCCAGAACAAAGTTTATGACGGCAGCAACACCGCCACCATTGCGACACGATCACTTGGCGGTGTGATCAGTGGGGACGATGTCACGATTTCCGGCGGTTCGGCCAGCTTCGATAACAAGAACGTTGGCAACAGCAAGCCGGTCAATGTCACTGGCATGGTTCTTGGCGGTGCAGACATGGGCAACTACAGTCTGCCTTCCGGCAGCGCCAACACCACGGCGAACATCACCCCGGTCACCTTGACCGTCACGGCGGATGACGCATCGCGCAACTACGGCGCGGCGAATCCGAGCTTCACTGGCACGCTTGTCGGCGTCATCGGCGGCGACAACATCACTGCGAGCTACATGACAACCGCCACACCTGCCAGCCCGGCCGGCGTGTATGCCATCACACCTTCATTGAATGATCCGGACAGCAACCTTGGAAATTACACCGTCACGATTAACAACGGCACGCTAACGATTGTAGGGCTGACTCCTTCAAACATCGGTTCGATTGAAAAGCAGGCCGATGGCAACATGCACATCATTGTGAGCGGCACGCCTGGTCAGGTTTATCACCTTCAAGCCATCGAAGATTTGAGCAGCCTGATATGGAGCAATATTTCAACAAATACGGCAAATGGCTCGGGTGTGGTTGAATTCGACGACCTCGGAGCCACAAACCATACGAGCCGGTTCTATCGCATCTCGACGCCGTAACAACGGCGTCAACCGTGACCGCTAAAGGGGCTGGCGGCCGGTTACTGGTCTGCTTGTGCCATTCTTTCTCTCCGGCATGAGCAGGCCAGTTTTGTTTGACGGGTGCGCCGGTTGTTCCGTTGTCGTGAGGGACGCAACCGGCACACCGCTCTGCGGGGGACACAGAGCATCTTCAGCGGAGGTCAGACTTCCACGCGGCGGTAAGCACCGGGCAGAAAAGTTTGTTCGGGCCGCGGGCCGCCGGGGTTGCGCCAGTCCATTGCGCTATTGACAGCGGCGCGCATTTTGCCAAACCACCACGCACCGCGCGCCAGGCGGTTCTCGCGGCGACCGCGCCTGTTCGGGCGGACTTGTTTGCTGATGCCGAGTTCCAGTTGTTCGATTGCTGTGTCCGTCATGTTGAACCTTTCGTTGTTGTTCATGCGTGCATTCTGGGACAGGGGGTCAGACAAATTCCGTCCGACGAAAAAGAAAGTTAAAAGAATTTTCAGACTGCGGCAGAGCGCCAATTGTGTGAAAACCCGGTGATTTGAAGCCAATTTGACTTTGCCAACCGCTTTTGCAATGCTCTTGCCGCAGCCTAAGTCCGGCTGGAAGGTCGGACGCGGGGGAACCAAGGCTCGGAAATCCGGGCGGGGGCGAACGGTGGCAGTGGCCGCCGAGGTCACTTTCAAGACCCAGCCCGACAGCTAACCTCGTCGGCGCGTGAAAGGGCAGATCGGCCAGACAACCGCCCGGCAGATTTCCCGCCTGACAACATGCAAAAAAACTCTGGTGCAGTCATTCAACCAGCCCCATCGGCAGGGTCTTCGGAGTCTGATGCACACTCACACACCGGCCACAAAGCTACGTTGGCAGCCCTGGCGCTTGGCGCTCTCGGCGTTGTGTATGGCGACATCGGCACAAGCCCGCTCTACGCATTGCGGACCTGCTTTTCTGTCAGGAGCGGCGTCGTGCCCACGCATGACAACGTGCTTGGCCTGCTCTCGCTGATCTTCTGGTCACTCATCCTCATTGTCTCCATCAAGTATCTCGCGTTCGTCATGCGTGCGGACAATCGCGGTGAAGGGGGCATCCTTGCGCTGTTGTCACTCGCATTTCCCGATCGGGCGCAATCCTCAGGGACTCGCAGCCTCTGGCTGTTTACCTCGGCGGGGCTGTTCGGTGCTGCGTTGCTTTATGGCGACGGTTTGATTACCCCGGCAATTTCCGTGTTGGGAGCCGTAGAAGGTTTGGAAGTTGCCGCGCCCATGCTCAAACCCTATGTCGTCCCTTTGACGATCTTGATCCTGACGGGACTCTTCAGCGTGCAACGCATCGGTACGGGTGGCGTCGGAAAAATATTTGGCTGGGTGATGATGGTGTGGTTCGTAACGATCGCGATCCTTGGAATGAAACAAGTTTTTCGCGTGCCGGAAGTCTGGGCCGCAGTCAATCCGCTGTATGCGATCAAATTCTTCCAAACCAACGGGGTCAATGGATTTCACCAACTTGGCGCGGTGTTCCTTGTGCTCACTGGTGCGGAAGCGCTTTATGCCGACATGGGACATTTTGGACGACGTCCTATTCGTCTTGCCTGGTTTTCGGTCGTCCTCCCGTCCTTGTTTTTGAATTATCTCGGTCAAGGTGCGCTGGTATTGGAAAATCCCGAAGCTTCGGGCAATCCATTCTTTCAACTCGCGCCTTCATGGGCATTGTATCCGCTAGTTGCACTCGCAACGCTTGCTGCCGTGATCGCGTCGCAAGCCCTGATCTCCGGTTCGTTCTCTCTCACAATGCAGGCCGTCCAACTCGGCTACATGCCTCGTGTTGCCATCGAGCACACCTCCTCTTCAACGCGCGGACAAATCTACATTCCCTGGATCAACTGGGGGCTCATGCTCGCATGCATCGGCCTTGTGCTGGGATTCCGTTCTTCGGACAACCTCGCCGCCGCCTATGGCATCGCAGTGGTTCTGACAATGATCATCACCACGCTCCTTCTTTACTTCGCCGCGAAGCGTCTCTGGTCCTGGAACAGCCTTCAATCCGGTGCGCTCTGCGTTGTGCTTCTTGCGATCGAACTCGCATTTCTTGGCGCGAACATCCCCAAGATCGTACACGGCGGATGGTTTCCACTGGCGGTTGGCGCCATCGGTTTCACACTCATGTCCACCTGGAAGACCGGGCGCAATCGTCTCCGTCAGCGACTTGTAAACAGCATCCTTCCCATTGAGGATTTCCTGCGCGACGTCGGGGAGACCAAACCCACGCGCGTTCCCGGCACGGCGATTTTTCTCGCAGGCAATCCCGATGGCACCCCAGCGGCGCTCATTCACAATTTCAAACACAACAAGATCCTCCATAAACGCGTCGTGTTGCTCACGATCATGACCGAGGAGATACCCTATGTTGAAGCCGAACGGCGCGTCCAGGTTTCAGCACTGGGTTCTGACTTTCATCGCGTCATCGGACGCTTTGGCTTCATGGAGGAGCCGAACGCGGAAGACATTCTCAAACTCTGCAAACCTTACGGACTGAACTTTCGCGAGATGGAAACCACATTCTTCCTGAGTCGCGAAACCATCATTGCCAGCGATCGTCGCGGCCTGGCGCGATGGCGGAAGAGATTGTTTTCCCTCCTGGCCCGCAATGCCCAACCTGCCAATGCCTATTTCCGGCTCCCACCCAATCGTGTCGTGGAACTGGGGTTGCAGGTGGAGATTTAGCCGAAGAAATGCGGTTCAAACACGAAAGGACGCCCATCCGCTGTTGGGGCTGTTTTCATTTGTCCAGGTGCTTCTTTGCTTCGACAAATTCTTCGCCATTTGAAATACTCTTTCCAAGTCCATGCTTGAGCGAAAATCTGACCTTCAGCCTTTGCCATGCGGTGAAGTGGAAACCAAGTCGCAGGCAAAGGCCTGGAAACGGAAAACTGTTCGGATGATAAAGGTGTTCCTCATTGGTTATGGTTTGGTGGTGGCTGCCGTGGTGGTGTTCCAACGGCGCATGCTCTACTTCCCGGAACGATTTTCAGCAACCACCGCTGAAACCATGGCAAAGGAAAATGGCTTTGAAGCCTGGCGAAACGTGGCTGGCGAGATCGTGGGTTGGAAAATGCCAGCAACTGGCGTTGTGACAGCGAGCTTGCTGATCACTCATGGCAATGGCGGTTCGGCAATGGACCGAGGCTGGATCGCGGAGACAATTCAGCAGGCGCGCAACGTGGATGTCTATGTGCTCGAATATCCCGGTTACGGAGCGCGCGGCGGTTCGCCGGGCAAGGAAAGTTTTCTGGCCGCAGGCGAGGAGGCGTTTGCCTTGCTGCCGATTGACAAGCCGCGATTTGTAATTGGCGAATCGCTTGGGACGGGTGTAGCGGCGCATCTGGCGGGGAAATTTCCAAACATGGTCGCGGGAGTTTTATTCCTGGTGCCTTATCACAGCCTTCCGTGGGTGGCCCAAAGGAAAATGCCGCTGGTTCCTGCCTACGTGTTGCTGCGCGATCGTTTTCAACCATCGGAAAGTCTCAAGACTTATCGCGGGCCGGTGAAGGTCGTCATCGCCGAGAATGACGAAGTGATTCCGCCGGAGGCAGGGCGAAGATTGTTTGAGAGCTACGGCGGACCAAAGGAGTTGGAAGTGATTACCGGCGCACACCACAACGACGTTGCGGCGCGGACAGTGGCGTGGTGGAATGAGGCCATCGTATTTTTGGAAAAGAATCAAACTGCGAAAACACAACCACCGACCAATCCTTGAAAACCAGA
This sequence comes from uncultured Bifidobacterium sp., assembly GCA_964429665.1. Lineage (GTDB taxonomy): Bacteria > Verrucomicrobiota > Verrucomicrobiia > Limisphaerales > JADLHS01 > JADLHS01. The sequence continues at coordinate 20,303 of CAYSDO010000019.1, read as the reverse complement.
TCCACTCTGAACACTGGTTTGCTCGCTGATTCGCAACGGAAATCTCAGGCGCTTTCGAGAATCGCAATCGCGGTGGCGTGATTGGCGGTGTGGCTCAGGCTGATGAGCACATGCCTGCCGCCGCGCTCCTTTATCAATTTCAAGCCGCCGCCATGCAACACCGCATAAGGCTCGCCTGAACCTCGCTTGCAGACCTCCATGTCGTGCCAGCCGAGCTGTGCGCCGATACCCGTGCCGAATGCTTTGGAGATTGCCTCTTTCGCCGCAAAGCGTGCCGCAACAAACGGCGCAGGGTCCTTGTGGGATTGACAGTACGCAATTTCACCCGGTAGCAGGATGCGATTCACAAACCGTTCGCTAAACTTTTCCAGCGACGATTTGACGCGGGCCACCTCGATCAAGTCTATGCCGATGCCTAAAATCATTTGGATCCGAGTTTCTAGCTCATCCTTTGTAATTCTTCATCGCCGCCAGAAAGTCCTTCACGGCCTGTCGCAACCCAACGAACACGGCACGACTGACGATGCTGTGGCCGATGTTCAATTCCACGAGATGCGGCACCCGGTGGAGCAGTGGCAGATTCTCCAGGTTCAAACCGTGCCCGGCATTCACTTGAAGACCAAGTTTGTGGGCGAGTATTGCGCATCGAACCAAACGATTTAGTTCGGTCTTGCGTCGTCGCTTGTCAGGGAAGTGTTCCGCATACGAGCCGGTGTGCAGTTCAATAAACTGAGCGCCGATCCGCGCGGATGCTTCCACCTGATCCGGATCCGGTCCGATGAACAGACTCACCTTGATGCCTGCAGCGTTCATGCGCTTGCGGGTTTGCAACAGTGCGCGTTCATTTCGTGCGACGTCCAGGCCGCCTTCTGTGGTGACCTCCTGCCGACGCTCTGGCACGAGGCAGACGATGTGGGGTTTCAGTTTCAGCGCGATGGCGACAATCTCCGGCGCGTTGGCCATTTCAAAATTGAGCCGGGTTTTGATGCGCTTTTGCAGTTTGAAAACATCCCGGTCTTGAATGTGGCGGCGATCCTCGCGCAGATGCGCGGTGATTCCGTGAGCACCTGCCGCCTCGCAGGTGAGCGCGGCCTCTACGGGATCGGGCTCACCCGTTTCGATTCCCCGATACCGCGCTTCGCGGATGGTTGCTACGTGATCAATGTTGACACCCAGTTTTAGCACATGCGTTGTCTGCCAGATGTGTTGTGTTGTAGCAAATGAAATTCGTTTTCGATTGCGTCATGCGGTTGAACCCTGCTTGCTATGCGGCGTGAGGAATTTCAGGAAGTTCATTGTTTACTGGCTGCCGGTGGCGGTTTGGTTGTTTGTGATCTCCGCCGCGTCCGGCGATCAGAAATCCTTCCAGCGTTCGTCGCGGATCATTGGCCCCATTGTTCACTGGCTCTTTCCACAAATGGCGGAGGAGCAGGTAAACGAGGTGGTGTTCTATGTTCGCAAAAGTGCGCACATGACTGAGTTTGGCGTGCTGGCTTTGTTATGCTGGCGCGCACTGCGGCAAACGAAGCGCGGCGAGTGCCGACCATGGTCCTGGCGCGAAGCACGGAAATCCATGTTGCTGGTTCTCGTATTCGCTTCCGCGGATGAATTGCACCAGTGCTTTGTGCCTTCTCGCCAGGGATCGCCTTGGGATGTGTTGATTGATTGCAGCGGTGGCGCGGTGGCATTGTGGCTGTTGTGGTTGCTCGGATGCAGACTCAAATGGTGGCAATAGCCCTCCGCCGGTTAGACATCCTCGGGGCACTGCCAACTATTTCCACTCGGCAAGAACTTCAACGAGTGGCGGCCATTCTGCGACGGTGTCAATTTTCACCTTGCCCCAGACGGTGCTCAGGAAGCCGACGAGCCGTGCGTTTTTCTGTTCGCGCGAAAAGGCGCTGAACGCTTTTGCGCCGTCCAATGGTTGCCAGCTTGATGGCCAGACTCGAAAACCTTTTTCTAGCAGGAATGGCACGGAGGGATAATTCGTTTGCTTTCCATAATGCCAGTCGCAGATGACAATGTCCTTGGGAATAAGATCAACCGCCCCTGCAGTGCCGTTTTTTGCATACTCCCATTCACCGCCTTTCATTGCCTTGGCGTCGAGCAAACGATCACCCCACATCAGCATTTCAAGGTTTCGTTTGCCAACGATGTGTCCATGCAGATCATTTACGGCCTTCGCAAATAGTCTGGCAGGATCGCCACCTTTACAGCGCGCACAATGTTCGGAGGCAATGATGAACACCTCGTCCATGCCCACATGAAATGCATCTGCCTCGAATGCGTCCACCAGTTCATCCACCAAGGCAAAGACCACCTTGTTTACATCAGGGTTCTGCGGACACCAGCTCCGGCAATAAATGTTGGTGTTGTTTGGATACTGGCCCGGTGTTTCGTCGAACTCCGGATGCTTCGTCAACAGCGACAATGTTTGTTTGCTCCAGGACTGATGGCCGAGACAGTTGATTTGCGGGATCAGGCGGATACCCAGTCCACGTGCTGTGGTTGCAAGCGTGTGCGCGCTTGCCGGTGTGACACATCCGGGGGAACTGAGTTCCGGGTGTGATCTGAACGCGAAGTTATAGTCTGTCTCGACAAGAATTACATTCACCCCAACCGCAGCGAGCCGGGGCATTTGTTCCTTGAGCACCCCGGCTTGTGCGTCATCTCCGACCATCAAGTGGACGCCGCGCCAGATTGGATTGGATGCTTTCCAGTTTTTGATTCCGTCGGGTGGCGTATTAGTGCCATCTGCTCCGAAGCCAGCCTGGTGTTCGAGAAGCAGAATCCAAACGAGGACGAAGCGGAAAGCTGGGAAAGGATTCATGTCGGCCCAGAGCTTCAGCCGGAAACGCAGCCGATTCAAGCCAGCAGTGGTGCAAAGTGTTTTGAGTGTGCAAATGACAAGGTGGGTTGTTTTGGAAATTGGTACCGCGCGAGAAGTTAGCAGATCGGATTCCCAGCCGCGTAACAAACTTGCAATAATCATCTGGCTGTCTGTCTTGGCTTCCTTACACTCTCCGTAAATCACTTTTGAAAGAAGATTATGCGTGATCATTTTAATCAAATTCTTGTCGCCAGGTTGGCCGGCTTCGTCGTGATGGTCGTCGTGGCATGTTCCGTTTCGGCTGCGCCGTTGCCCATCGAAAAGAACGTGGATTGGCAGCCATTCACCGCACAGGTGAGGCGCTTGATCGAAGCCACGGATTCTCTCGGCTCGCCATTCAGCGCGAATGAGAAGAAGGACATCGAGGCGGCGATGAAGGATACGGAGACCAATCGCGGTTCAGAGAAACTGCAAACGATTCTCGACCGGCATTGTCTCTTTGGAGTTTCGATCAATCCGGAAATGCGCGTGAAGGTGGCTCCCGGACCGGCGAAACCTGAATTGATGGAGCAGGGCTGGCGGCAGTTCCTCGTAAAGGTCGTCAACGAATCCGGCACAACGGCGGATTTGCAAGCCGTGAGTCCCAATGCCATCTCGGTTTACTCGAATGAAGGTGTTGGGCCGAGAAACAACGAGTCTGACAAGTTTTATCGCAGGAAAGGCGAAGCACTCCCTCTTACGGACAACGCGCAGCTCTGGCTGGACTTTCGGATGTACGACATGCAGCCGCTTGGAAAGTCGCTCAGTGGTTTGCCGCTGGAGTACCGGATCATCCAGCTATACAGCCGCGATGCCGGTCGCCGGGAGGCGAAGTTCTCTTTCAATGTCGGCCAGGGTACGCAGGACATCGGTTTCCGGAATGAAGTGGACACGCTTTTCACGTGTCTGCCGGCCCGCACCATCACTTTCCGTGTGCACGACGAAAACAATCAGCCAACGACCGCGTCGTTTCTGATCCGCGACACTCTACAACGGGTTTATCCTTCGCAGGCCAAACGGCTCGCGCCTGATTTTCCGTTTCATCCGCAGGTGTATCGCGGTGACGGTGAAACCCTGAAACTTCCCGATGGCGAATACACAGTGGAATTTTCCCGTGGGCCGGAATCCGTCACGGAGACACAGGCCCTGAAGGTTGACAAGCGGACCAAGCAGGTTGAGTTCAAAGTGAAGCGATGGATTGATCCGTCACTTTCCGGTTGGTGGTCTGGAGATCATCATATTCACGCGGCAGGTTGCGCACATTATGTGAAACCCACAGAAGGCGTTTTGGCGTCCGACATGATCCGCCATTGCATGGGTGAGGATTTGAAGATTGGCGCGAACCTGACATGGGGGCCGTGTTTTGACTACCAGAAACAGTTTTTCTGCGGAGCTGTGGACAAGGTTTCGCTCTATCCGTACCTGCTGCGTTATGACATTGAGGTTTCCGGATTTGGTTCACATCAGTCCGGCCATCTTTGTTTGTTGCGGCTCAAGGAGGAGATTTATCCGGGTGGCGATTCCAAGGATCACTGGCCAAAGCTTTGCTTGAACACACTGCGCTGGGCCAAGAAACAAGGTTCGGTTTGCGGTCCGGCACATTCAGGTTGGGGACTGGAAGTAAAAACCACCGACTTGCCGAACTATATTGTGCCGCCTTACACCGGCATCGGCGCGAACGAATACATCGTGGATGTGACGCATGAATTGCCCGGCCCGGACGGCAAACTTCTTCCGGCGGTGGATTTTCTTTCAATGGTGGACACGCCCTACGTCTGGGAGTTGAACATGTGGTATCACACGTTGAATGTCGGCTATCGAACCCGTGTCAGCGGCGAAACAGATTTCCCGTGCATCTATGGCGAGAAGGTTGGCCTGGGGCGCTCGTACGTGAAGCTGGACGGCAAACTGGATTACGATCAATGGTGTGAGGGTGTCCGCCAGGGCCGCAATTATGTGAGCGACGGCAAGAGTCATTTGATGGAATTCAAAGTCAACGAAGTCGCGATGGGAGAGCAGGGGAGTGAATTGCAATTGTCCCAGCCGGCCTCTGTCAAAGTGACCGCGAAAGTCGCCGCCCGATTGAATGATCAACCAAATCCTGCGCTTCAGAAACTCGATTACGCCAAGAAGCCGTACTGGGACATCGAACGCGCGCGCATTGACGAGACGCGCGAAGTGCCGGTGGAGGTCATCGTCAACGGCTACCCGGTCGCGAAGAAAAACATCATGGCTGACGGCAAGCTACAAGACATCAGTTTCGACGTGAAGATTGACCGCAGCAGTTGGGTGGCGTTGCGTATTCTGCCGTCATCGCATTCGAATCCGATCTTCGTCCTCGTGGATGGCAAGCCGATTCGCGCCTCGAAGCGCAGCGCGGAATGGTGTTTGAAAGGCGTTGATCAATGCTGGTCGCAAAAGGAAAAGTTCATCAGGGACAATGAAAAGGAAGATGCCAGACTCGCCTACGATCATGCCCGCGCTGCGTATCAAAAAATCCTGGGCGAAAGCGACGTGGATTAAGGCGGGGTTTGTCCGTGGCTCACTTGATCTTTCCCTGCATCTGGTAAATCCAGGTCAAGGCGTTGTTCATCATTTTTTCGCCAGCACCGACTTCCACGGGTGAAACCGTGGCATCCGCGCCATAGCCGCCCTCGGCCACCGCTTCGATGGTCGGGAAATATTGATGGTAGCCATTGCAGTACCCGAAAAAGTAAAGGTGCTTCACCCGGGCGCGTTCCTTGAGCCGGATGGCATGGTTGCAGAAGAATTCGCCCGAGGCTCCGACTAGTGCAATTTCGCCGTTCAGCAAAGCCACCGTGAGTCGGGGACGGATGCCATCGCTGTACTCGTCGGTATAGTTCGGAATCAACTCGGGAAAAAATGCCATGCTGAACGCGGCCTTGATGGCAGGGTTGCTCCAATCCGTTCGTGAAGAGAATGTGCTGCGGTCTTCCTTGACGACGAGCGATGGTTTCGTGACTTCCTCGGGCTTCAAGCTTGTGGCGAGCTTCACGACTTCCCGTCCCAGCGCCTGACCGAACTCCGGGTAATCCTTGTTCTCGCCTTTGTTCGCCGACATGTCTCCGGCTGCGCCCTGCATGAACACGGCCTGTCCGCCGAATTCCTTTTCCACCGTCTGTTTGAGTGCGCCAACATAGTCCGCCGAAAACTTCAGCACTTCTCCCGCAACCATCGTCGGGTGCGCGGTGAAATTGACAATCACTGCCAGCGGTTTGCCATCCATGGTGTCGAGCCGGATCACGCCGAGATCGGGATCCACAGGTTTGGGTTCCAGTTTCGTGTGCCGGTTTCGATTGAAGCCTTTGAGTTTGACCACACCGGTGGCGAGTTTTGCGGAAACCAATTTGGTATCTGCTTCCAGGATGGCCTCAACAATTCCGTCCTCAAGTTCCTTGTAGTAACGGAGCGCGGCGTCAAATTTGCCTTTGCCCTTGCCATCCTCGTCGGTCAGTTCGAGTACCGGACCATGATGAGTGTGCGAACCTGCAATGAACGAGTATTCGATGCCGGCCTTCTCCTTGATGCGCGTGCGGATGTTCTGGATTGTCTTCTCAGCAGGCGACCGCCCGAGATCGAGCCCGACGATGGCCAGCTTTTTGTCCCCTGCCTGGATGACCATGGCGCTGGCATAAAGAGGATCCAATGCGCCAGTGGACAATGCCGCGTGCCGCGCTCCGTAGCCCCACATCGGCACAGGTTCCTTGGGAGTGACATCCCGCTTGCCTGTGCCAGCCTTGAATACCTCTGCTGGTGTTTGAGCGTGAACCGACAGGCAGGACGTGATGACTAGACTGGCAACCAACGCGTAAAATGTTCGGGTGTTCATTTAAGAATCGTAGTTATGGCGATGCGCATCACAACCGCCAAGCTTATTCATGCGGAAAAATCAAAGCCGATTCTCCCGGGTCGCCGAATGCTCGGATCATTCAATAGAAACTTGTCCAGTTGCCGTAATGTCGCCAGACGATCTTCGTCCGGCTGGCCAGATCCGCGTGGCCGTCCGCGTAACCGCGACTGATTGATTCCGCCCGCCCCCCTCGTATCTGGAATCCAGAATCAGTCTGTGTGGTGGGATGTCCGCCCCAGGCGATGGAAAGGTCGGTAACGAAGCCGTCGTGATAAAGCGTATCGGTAACAATCGGGCTGGAAGACCCTCCCCGGTCTTCAAGTCTGGCCGGCCAAACCTCGGTCATCGTATTCGTGTTTACCTGCGTAGTTGAGGGCATCACCACAAATCCGGCTTTTCCCGAACGCGGTACCCACCAGCTATGTTGCATGATGGCGAATCCAAACGTCCACCGCTGTTCGTAGTAATAACGCAGATCGTCATTACTGTTGATGGATCGTTTCCGCGTTGTTTGCAGCCACGTTTGAGCCTCCTGAAATTCCGACGGACGGGCAGGACAAAAGAACATCGGAACGGTCAATCCATAACCCTGAAGGGCTGGAACCATGGCGTAAGCAACATCCCAGGGATTATTCCCGAGATTGCCAAACATTGGCAGGCGTCCTCGTGGATCGTCGCCTGCATAAAGATTCGATGCGACGGCCCATTGCCGGAAGTTGGAAAGACAGCTTATCTCTTTTGCCTTTCTCTTTGCTCTCGTCAACGCCGGCAGCAACATCGCCGCGAGGATCGCAATGATTGCGATGACCACCAGAAGCTCAATGAGAGTGAAGCCTTCCCGCAATTGCGGCTTGATCGGACTGAACTTGGCAGCGTTTGGCTTCATGATGCGTTTCGATGTTTGCTCGAAGACCAAACCGAGCCGCAAAGCAGCTACGGCCCCGTAACGATCCGATAAAACCTCCCCGGTTGTCCCTCGACGATGGTATCGTTCGTGCAAAATCTTGTACCCGTGCCGCTGGTCCAGACCCACTGGCCTTCATGTCCTTCATCGGTCAGGCCGATGTGTAGCCGACGCGGGATGCCACCATAATTTCCAAAAGTTGCCAAAACCCATGCGTTTTCGGTCGCGTCATTGATCGTGACCAGATGTCCACCCATTCCGACGGCTTGCGCCTCGGCGTTGGTCCAATAGTTGGTTTCAAGCAGGTAGTAATGGTGTCCATTGGTTGGGTTCAGCACTGGGCCGGCGAGCACTTGTGCATCAAGTCGTTCGGTGAATGTACCAAGGGCGATGGCCAGGAAGACGCAGGCGAGGGCAGAGTGTGGACGGAATGCTTTCATAACGTGCGAGTGGGTTGAGCGAATACAGGTCACTGATTTCGTTATTATTTCATGGTTGGTTTTCCCATGGGGGCCGGTTAGTTCGATGTGGTCGAGGCATAGCCTGATTCAAGGGTTACAAATGAAAGTAAACCAAAATAGCTTCACGGGTCAAGCCTGTGGGTTTCCACTTTGCTCCGAACAACTGGCCCGGTATTCGACCTGCTTTGTTCAAGGAGCGCGCAACCAGCGCAGTAAATCCGCCATGTCCTGCGGCTTCAGTGCAGATTCAAAACCCGTTGGCATCAGCGACAACTTTGATTGCGACATCGTTTTGATGTCAGTGCGCAAGATCGCGTGCTCTGCTCCTCCTGCGACGCGCAACACAATGTTGTTCGCAGTCTCGGTGGAAATGAGCCCATCCAAAGTGTCACCTGACTTGAGGGTTATTGACCAGGCGCGGTAACGGGCCTCGACCGCCTGGTTTGGATCCAAAATGGCGGTTATCAACCAATCCGTCGGTTTGTTCCCGACCATGCCGAGATCGGCGCCAACCTCATTGCCCTCGCCTCGCAACCGATGACAAGGCACGCACAGCGTCTGGAATTGGACGTGGCCGCGCTGCGCGTCGCCCGTCAATTTTTCAACGCCTGCGTACCCGGCAACTACTTTGGCGCGGTCGGAGGACGATGGGGTCAACGTGACGCTGGTGGCGGTGGGTTTGGGAATCGTAGCGTTTGCGTTCATTTGTCCGAACAAGGCGCTTTCGGGCCGTAGCGAAGACATGATGGCGATGCGCAACACTTCGTCCGAGTCTTCTCGCGCGGCAAGTTGCCGCAGTATTGGCTCGGTCTTGTCTGCGGGCCATGCTCCAAGTGAAAATGCAGTTTGCAATCGCACCGCCGCATCACTGTCCATTGCGAGCGTCGAGGCGGCAGTGAACACCGCATCGTCTTTCCCTATGAACATCTCGCTTTGCCTCAGAGCTTCGCAGCGGACGGCTGGATGTGGATCGGCCAGTGCGGTCAGCAACGATGCCGTGCTGAGGGTTCGCAACAGTCCGAGCGTGGTGAGAGCCTGCAAACGAACCTGCGGCGCGTGCGTCGGCGTCAGTAACTCATTCAGGGATTCGCCCGCCGAAGTGTCGGCCCGTTCAAAGAGCAGACGTTGTGCTGTGTCACGTTGCCAGCCATTCACGCTGTCCATCGCTGCGACCAGCTCCCGGGTGTTCTTCACGGCAAGATTCGGAATGGGGCGTCGTGGCTTTCCTTCCGGCACCACGCGGTAAATTCGTCCCTTGTCGGACCCGGCCCGCAGATCGAGCCGCGCCTGCATCTCCGGCGAAATCCACTCGGGATGTTCTAGGACGAAGCGATACATGTCGGCCACGTAGAGAGCGCCGTCCGGTCCGGTTTTGGTTGTGATTGGGCGAAACCAATTGTCCGTGCTTGCAAGGAACTCGCTTTGCTCCTCGCCTGGTGCGCGATGACTGGTGAATCCTGCGCCGTCACGGCCAAGCACCTCGCGGTGTACCGCGTTGTGTACTGGTTCGCTGGCGAAGACGCTGGTGGCAAAGTCTGGTCCGAACAAATCGTCGCGATACGGACATGGACTACAACCGCTCGTGACGTGATTGAGCGACCACGGCTGGTTAGGTCGCACCATCGGCGGGCTTGCAGGAAACACGCGCGTCGAATTCTCGTAATTGGCCAGCACATGAAGCACGTGTTTCACTGCAAGCTTGGGATTACGGCGCAGATAATGTTCGGGCAGCGTGACGTGCCATAACCAGGTGGGATTGTTGTTGCCGAACCAGTTTCCCCAATCGTCACGTCGGCGACCAAATTGCGTCTGGGCGGACACGGTTTCCATTTCACCGGTGTCAGGTCGGAAGCGGATGTCACGACCGCTGATGGAAATGGCCTTTCCGGTGGCGATTGATTTCACCGTGCCGCCGCTGTCGCCGTTTGCCGCGTAAATCCAGCCATCGAGTCCCCACTCGAATCCGTTGAACCGGTGCTGCTGATTGCCGGGATTGAAGCCGGTAAACAACACCTTCCGAACATCGGCACGGCCATCGCCATCTGTGTCTTCCGCATAGATCAAGTCCGGGGCCGCTGCGATGAGCGCGCCCTTGCGCCACGGCATCACGCTGGATGGAAAGGGGATGTTTTCGAGAAACGGAATCGCTTTGTCGTATCGCCCGTCGCCATCGGTGTCCTCGAGAATTTTTACCACACCGCCGGGTTTGCCCTTGCCATCGAGGCCCAGCGGATAATCACGCATCTCCACGACCCAGAGTCGTCCATCCGCTCCCCAGTCAAACGAGATCGGATCAATGACGACGGGTTCAGCAGCAACCAATTCAACTCGAAAGCCGGAGCGCACACGGAAACTTGCCAATGCTTCCTCTGGAGATTTGGGTGGTGGCATGTCGAAAGCGATCAATTGCTTCGCGGACAACCGTTCAATGGACGCAGGTTTGCCATCCTTCGCCGGGCGCGTTATGACGAGTTGACCATTTTCAATCCGCACATCCGCGCCCACGAGCGAAGGCGGTTCGTTGACGGCTCCGGTGCGCGCGTCAGCCCGGACGAATTGGGACCATCCACGCGTCCAGCCGAGATCCGGTCTCACGTTTTTAGTCCACAGGTGGATGGCAAATCGTTGCGGGTTCGAGAATATAATGTCGTCAAAGCCGTCGCCATTGAGGTCTGCGAAACGAAGTCCGGCATCATTGTTATCGCCATCCACGAGCCAAACACCATCGGGCAGCGTGTAGTCCGCCTTCTCCCACGCCTTCGTTGTGGGATTCCAGTGCTGTATTTCATTTACGCCGGGCCGACCGATCAGCTTCTCCTTCACGCCATCGTGGTCGAAGTCATAAAACAGCGTGCCTTGCGGTACGACTGCGGGAATGGGCTGTGCTGAAGCGGAGTCAGGCCGGACTTGGTTGAAGGCAAGCCATGCGGAGAGGCATTGGCAGGCGAGGACCTGAAGGTTGATTCGTTTTCGTTGCATGTCGTTTTGATTTTGTGCGGTCACAATCCTAAAGGTAGTCCGCTCGGAACTTTTTCAGGCACGGATTGATCATAGTCATCGTTGCTGAGTGTGTTCAAAAACGCTTCGAGCGCCGGAAACGTTTCTGGATTTAGATTGAGTGTTTTCAGCAGCGGATCGAGCGGTGGTTGCACTGTAATGTCACCACCATCCAGCGTTTCTGTCACTGCTTCGGACAATTCGTCGTAGAACACCAGCACGTCGCGCAGTGCTCGCCTGCTGCCGTCGTGCATATAAGGGGCGGTGTGGCGGAGGTTGCGCAGAGTGGGGGTGCGGAACTGACGCCGGTTGTGTGTGGTGACATCGGGCAGGCCGATAGCATGCAGTCTGAAATCGGACAGCATCGGGCCGCCATGGCATTGGATGCAGCCTGCTTCCTGGAAGGCTTGAAGACCTCGCTTTTGCTCCGCATTCAATGCTGATTCGTCACCTGCCAGATACCTGTCGAATGCCGTTCTTGGTGTGACAAGAGTCCGTTCAAATGCTGCGATGGCCTGCGTGAGGTGCTCTGCGGTGACGGCCAGATCCGGTGCTTCATTGAAAGCCGCATGGAAATGCTCTCGATACTCTTCAATCGCCCGCACTCGCACGACCGCCTGAGTCACGGCTTCGGTCTCAGGGCAATCATCGCTTCGCATTTCCGCCCGGGATCTGAGCGGAATGAAGACTTGTTGCTCCAGGCTCTGAACCCGTGAATCCCAAAACATCGGTGCGGTAGCAGGGTCGAACTTGGTTCCGGTGACAAGACCGTTGAAGCCGACATTTAGAATGCTGGGAACATTTCTAGCAATCACTGGTAATGAAGGAGGACCACGAAATGTTCTGGCAGGTCCGATTCCATCACCGCCGACGCCAATGGGATTCGCACGTCCGTCTGTCCATCCGAATCGTGGATTGTGGCACGTTGCGCATGAAACATCTTTGGTGGAAGACAGGATTGGATCAAAGAAAAGGAGTCGCCCGAGTGCGATTTTGGCTTCAGTGCTTGGATTGTTTGCAGGCGAGGGCGCAACCAGAGGCAGCGCAGCAAACTGCATCTCTGGTGGAATGCACTGTTTGATGGCGAGTGGCACGGTTTGCGAGTGCAGAGGAGATTCGGCAGCACATGCAGACCGTTGCTCAAGGCCGGTCATTGCCAGAAAAATCCACAAGGCTGTGAGAGAACGACTCATTTCGACAGGCGATCGAGAATGTTTCTCGTGATGCGATCCACGATAACATCGCCTCCGCGGAGGCCGTGAGACCAATCTGTGCTTCCGGAGGTGAACACCGTTCCGCCACGTGTGTAAACACCCATCACTGCGTTGCCTTTGCGGCCGTTTTCCCATTGATCGTACCACTGGCAATCGTCCGGATGCCATTGCGCAGGCGCGGTGCCGAGCACTTCAAATGTTTCTGGTGTTCCATCGCGGTGCGTCGGAGTGGGCAGGCCGTCCTTCCATGTCAGTTCACAGCCGTCGCACTCGTAGCCAACGATTGTGTACTTGCCGCCAAAAACGTCGTCACGTTTCAGCCCGGTGCCTGCGAAAATCCAGTGCTCCGGACGATGCACGGTATAGGCCCCGCTTGCATCCATGAGTTGTCCGTGGCTTTTATGATAACCGCCCCACAAGAATCCAACGCCTGTGAGTTGATTCTCCGGGCGCTTCACGAGGTAATGACTCCACAGTGAGGAAAGTGTGGCGTAGTCTCCGCGTGCAGCGTAAACAGGGTCCGAGTGGAAATTCTGTTTCCAGCAGGTGAGCGCTTGCCCGCTGTCTTCCGTGCGCACCTGCCAGCAACAAGTGTTGCCGCTGAAGAATGCCACGTTGCCGCCGTCGGCGATAAACTTCTCCAGGTTGTCGCGCATCGGTGCGGACCAATATTCGTCGTGACCAACACTCAGCACGAGGCGATATGCCTTGAGCATCTCCGGGTGAAACTCAAGATCGCCGTTGGCTGCGTAGTCGAACGTGTAGCCATGCCGCTCCGCCCATTCCACGAACGGTTGCTCCCACATGAAGAACAGACTCCCCGGCGGACGCTCATAGGAAACCCGATGGCCCTGGTTGCCGTCCTTCGCGTGGTACCCATATAGGCTAAAGCCACCCCAGTTGTTGTAGGCGGTGTAGGTGTGGGTGGAAAGTTGGAGGAGAATTTTCGAAGCCTTGCCCGGTTCGGCGGGACGCAGCACAAAGTAGCAACTGCCTTCCGCCGTTCGGGTGTTGCGTTGGATGAACTTTCCCCCGCCATCACGCACGCGCAACGCCACCTGGTAGTAACCGCTCCGCCACTCCGAGGGGATTTTCACCGTCACCGCCGCCGGCCATCGGCAGCCGCGGGAACAGGCGTCCTCCGGGATTGGATGCTCGCGACCAACCACCGATGCTGACGACCAGACGGATTCAGTCTTCGCGCCGAGTCGCACGATCTCGACTGAGAACGCTGCTGCGCTCGTTGAAACATGCAACGTCAATTCTTCGCCCGGCGCATAGCTTGGGCGTCCGGAGTAACCTTCTACAAACAGCGAACGCGGCTCATCACCAGCGAAGACGGTTGTGTCCGTGGAGAAACAGAATAGCGTGGCGAGACAGACAACCAGTCGGGTTGCGCAGCGGAAACATTGCATCCGCAAACTTGGCGGGAGGGGGATGTCGAAATCAACATTGAAAATGCATTTGCCTTTTCGCCGTCACTCGCGCCTCGGCTCATTGCTCTTTCTCCGCCGCGATGATCGGTTTTCCTTCCCACAACCACCGGCCGTTTTCCTGGACAAGAATACGATGAGCACTCCCGGGTGCGGGTGATGCATTGATCTTTGGCAACCACTTCGCGTGCTCGCGAATCACCTTTGCGTATTTTGGCTTGGAGGCAAGGTTCGTCCACTCGTTCGGGTCGGCGCGCATGTCGTAGAGTTCCTTTGAACCATCTGCGTATTGGATGTAACGCCAGCGCTCCGATCGGACAGCGTGGTTGCCGATGTTGTGGGTGGTGATCGCAGGCCAGCGGCGCGGTGCTTTAGCGTTCTTGAGTTGCGGCATAAGGCTGTGGCCCTCGAGTCCGTCTCTTTGTGGCAGTCCGCATAATTCAATGAGTGTTGGGTAAATGTCGAGCAGCTCCACCGGCTGATTACATTTTGCGGATTTGGCTACGCCGGGTCCGGCGAAAATCAACGGCACATGAGTCGAACGCTCCCAGAGAGTCGTCTTGCCGGTCATTCCTTTTTCGCCGAGATGCCAGCCGTTGTCCGACCACAGCACCACCACGGTATTGCTTGTTGCACCAATGTCATTGAGCGCATCAAGCACGCGTCCCACCTGGCTGTCCATGAACGCTGTGCTCGCCAGGTACGCGCGCACGAGCGGTCGCCACTGGTTCGCCTGCTTGAGCCAGGAGAGCCGTGGCTCGGGCAGCTTCCAGTGCAGGTACCATGAGAACTCCGGCACGTCATCGCGGTCGCGTTCCTTCACCGGCGGCAACACGATCTGGTCTTCCGGCGGGAAAAGATCGAACCATCTCTGTGACGCAAAACACGGCACGTGTGGCAGCCGAAAACCCACTGCTACGAAGAACGGTTTGCCTGATGGTAGTGACTTCAACTGCGCAATTGCCGCGTCCGCGATCTTCCAATCTGCCTGCTCGCTGTCGTTGGTGGGAAAAATGCCCCAGTCCATCGCCGCCATCTTGGCGGGAGTTTGCACGAACTTCTCCTTAGGCATCGGCATGCCCGGCGCGATGCCCCATACGTTGAATTCGTTCGTGCGTTGGTCGGCCGGGATCGAGCCGTCGTGAAACACTTTGCCGAAGCCGGCCGTGAACCAACCGTGACGCGCGAAGTATTGTGGAAGCGTGACGCTGTCCTTGGTGGCGGCGACCTCCCGGATGCCGGGCACGAGACCGTAGATGCCGGTGCTGGATGGGCGCAGCCCCGTGAGCAGACTGCTCCGTGAGGGATTGCACAACGGCGACTGCACATGCGCGTTGCTGAACAACGTGCCGCGTGCTGCGAGACGATCAATGTTCGGGGTGCGAGCTTGAGGATGACCGCCCAGACAGCCGACCCAGTCATTCAAATCATCAATCGCGATGAAGAGGACGTTGGTGGGTGCGGCAATGAGCGTGTGCGCCACCAGCAACGCGGCCATCAAAATGCCTGCGCGAACGATCATGCGGCGTCCACAGTTGTTTCGGCACATGTGGAAAGTATTTCAGCCTGGTTCTGAAAACGCCAGTTGTATGCGGACCCAGCCGTTTCGCTTCGCACGCTGGCTTTTATGGCTCGACAACTTCGGGACTCGCAGAGTATGAACTTGCCTGCGTTGTCTGATCTTCAGCCATTGCCGATAAACCGGCGTGCGGGTCGTGCCACGTTTGAATAGTCATTATGCCTGGGAAAAAAAGATTGCGTTGGATTGTGATAGGGATCGTATGCCTCGTGCTCCTTTACGTCCTTACCGCGCCATTCGTGCTGGACAAGACATATAAGGAAAGCTGGCCCAAGACCTTTTATGCGCCTGTCATCGCCTCCATCCAGAATGAATGGTTTGGGCGCGGCATGGCGCAATGGTACTGCTACGATGTGTGCGAGATGGAATTGATGTTGCCGTTGAAGGTCGTACACAACAAGTGAAGCGATCGGCGGCTCGGTTGGTGCAATTGCTGAAGACCTGTCTGAGAGCGGCACTATGGTATTTCCGCCCTTGTGAGTATTTCAAAGCCCACCACCTTCACTCTCACCCTGCCACTCTTGCATTGCGTGAGTGATTCCATTTAGTCTCAGCCATGCTCGACAACGCGCGTTACTCCCTCAAAACCACCAGCACACTCCTGCTTCTGAACTCTTGCTTGCTATGGCTGCAAGCCGCGCACTCAGAGGAAACCAAAAGCAAACTCCAGAGCGAACCCGACGGTTGGGTGGACGTTCTTCCGCCTGCCGATCTCAAAGGCTGGTATCGCGTCTCCGTGCCGCCCACAGGCCAGCTTGGTCGTGAACAGTGGCACGTGGATGCCGGGCAGAAACTCTTGATCTGCGATGGCGACGGCGGCCACGACATGCTCCTGCTCGACAAGGAAATTGGCGACGCCACCTTCCACCTCGAATTCCGCTACACCAAAGTGGAGGGCAAGACCGGTTACAACAGCGGCGCCTACGTCCGCAATTCCAAAAACGGCGACATCTGGCATCAGGCGCAGTTTGGCGATGCCAACGCAGGATTTTTGTTTGGTCAGACCCAGGGCGCGGACGGTCAGAAGAAATCGTTCAACCTGAGCAAGCAGATCTCCGGCACACGCGTGAAACCCGCTGGCGAATGGAACACGATGGAGATCACCGCCACCGGCAAGGTTCTGACACTCTGGGTCAATGGCGAGGTCACCTGTCAGTTCGACGCCTGCGGCCGGGACAAGGGCTACATTGGCGTGGAGGGTGAAGGCTACCGCGTGGAATTCCGCAACCTGAAGATCAAGGAAAAACACTGACATCCAATTTCATGCTGACCAGGCGGGATGCACAAAACTTGTCAGAACAAAGCGCCCAGCCTTAAATTACACCATGAACCAACGCACCAGGCCAGACCACCTTGTGCCAGGCCAAACCCAGCTTTGGTCTGCCTCTTGTTCGAGGGAAAAATGAAGAAGAACTTGGCCATCGCTCTCCTAGCGGGAATAGCTCTAGTCATTTGCAGCACTTCTTGCGACCGTGAATACAAGCGGCACGCACATATAGTGGGCTCGCTGCTGACCACGGCGAATACTTGGCTCACAAACAACAGTTATGCAGGAAAGGGATCATGCGAGGTCGTGTTTTTGAACGGGGATCCACAGTTGGATGTTGTCGGAATCGTTGTCACCGACCAGCAGGACGCATTCGCGGCAACGATCAGGACAAACCCGATCCAGCCGTCGCGCATCCGATTCTGGAGCGAAAAGCCCGCGTTCCCTTTTATCGACATCGTCGTACCTGAAGTGTCATCCGCGCCTCCGGAAAAACTGGAAGCCGAGGCAAAACAGAAGCTGCTCAGAACGGTCAATCTACGTAAGTGAGAACCTCGAACCATGCGCTGCGATGTCCCCGCCAACTCGGACGGCGCTCGGGTTCCGTATGGTGGACATCTTGACATTGCCCCTGTTGTCCTAAAGGGACAAAACATGAATAGCCGTGGGCGGTAGCCCACGGTTCGTCCGGAAAACACATTCGACCCCGTAGGGGTCGCACGATTCTTCCACAGCCCACCGCGGGTTTCACCCACGGCTATTCATGTCTGGCCGCTTCGCGGCCTCAAACACGGGCGCACTGTCAGGATGCCCCCTGCTATATGGTGGGCCAAACAAATGACTTGCCAGAACAAAACACTCAGCATTAAATCACGCCATGAACCAACGCACTCGGCCAAACCAACTTGTGCCAGGCCAAACCAAGCTTTGGTCTGCCTCGTGTTAAGCGTTTCCCCCATGAGCATTTTCCCGATCACTCCTCTGGTTCGTCGAGTTCAGGCGCAGGTAATACAGACGTTCGATGTTTCCGAGCAGGTAGCAGAGGACTACGCCGCAATGACGGTGTCACTTGCAGAGGATCATGGTGGTGGTTCAGAGAAGGCGGCGCAGTTGGACTGGGATTATCGCATCAAGAAAGATGGAGCGGATCAGAAGTGGCGGTGGCGTTCCGAGGATGAGCGCGTCAGATTTGAGGCGGCACAGAAAGAGAGGTATCAGGATTATGAGTTTCTTATCTCGAAACGGCACGCCTAACCATCATGGCATCTAACCGCCGACCAGCACTGCGATTCACGAGGAGTAACAGTTTGAACATTTCCTTTGCGAGCGCTGCGCCATTCCCGGCGGTCGCTGGTCGACTAGGCGGAGCATGAAGACCATCGCGCTCATTCTGCTTAGTTTACTGGTTGCATGGTGGGGAGTTCTCACGATTTGGCTTGTGTCGTGTCATCGCGACCGCATTCGCGCCGCCGCCACTCCGATGACAGCGGAAGAGTTGGAGGAATGCCGGAAGCATGAGGCCAGCATCCCGCGTTACCGCATGAGACCGAAGGATTGGGTTATTGCCACGCCATACCTGATTCCGTTCGCCTTCTTTTTCCTCCCTATTTACCTTTACGGCTGGTTGGTCAAAGAGCCATACATGAAGTAGG
This sequence comes from uncultured Bifidobacterium sp., assembly GCA_964429665.1. Lineage (GTDB taxonomy): Bacteria > Verrucomicrobiota > Verrucomicrobiia > Limisphaerales > JADLHS01 > JADLHS01. The sequence goes on along the minus strand of CAYSDO010000019.1, from coordinate 2,056 downwards.
ACCACGCGGCCTCGTGAGAAACAAGAGTAAGAGCGAAGCCTTGTTTTATTGGGGATTTGGAACGAGCATTTTTTGAAGACTGTGATGCGGGGGAGAAGAGCCGGGAATTTATGAAAATCGAGAACGGCATCATTGTGCACCACGCTCGCGGCCCGGCGGGGGATGGGTCGGGTGTCTGGCATCCATTTGAATTATGAAGATTCGCCGGCTCTCAATGCTGGTGTTGTGCATGGGGCTTTGCTCTTGCGGTCGCGATCCGGATGGCGGGGCTGGCAATGCTTCCAAGTTGAGTTCCATGGATGAGACGCGTCAGATCGGGATGCATGTGTTGCTCAATCGCTATCCGCAGGCGCAGATTGTTTCCGAGTCCACGGAGGGTCAGATTTGGAAATATCGTTTTTCCACGAATGGAGTGGTGTCGCCTTTGGCAGTGGTGGTGGATCGGAAGTCGGGTCAGGCGCGGTTTGAGAAGGTGAGTCGTTGAGGTGCCGGGCTCTGGTGCACATCGGTGAATTGTTGACAGGGAAGTCAGTCTGGATTAGAACCCAATCATGACACCAGAGCTTCACAACAATTCGATCCCGTGCTTTTGTTAGACATCATGTATATCGGTAAAGACAACTCCAAGTCGCTCGGACCTGTTTGGGCTTTCATTGCAGGGTTTGGTTTGCTGGCGGCGGCCTGTGGTGTGTTGTGCCTGGTGGTCGTCGGCCTGACAAGAGGAGATATATGGAAGTTCTCCAAGCATAATCCTGGCCTTGCTACGATTGAGGACAGTCCAGTCGGGTTCTGGGTTTCGGTGGTTTTCTCCGCCATCATCGGTCTCATTCTCGTGTGGTGTTCATTATGGATTCTCAGAGATGCGTTTCGTGAAAAACGACGATGATGAATATGCGTTTTAGAGCTGCGCCATTCAAACACCCCGAATACTCCGCGCTTCAAGAGCGGAGCAAGTCTCTGGCTTCGCTATGGGCCACCGGGCATATAGTTTTTGTATTATTTCTGGTTCTCACTTTCACAATACCGTTGGGCGCGGCTATGGTTATGATGATTGATCCAGTGGTCAGCAAGGGACGGGTCTGGTCAGCTATCGAAGCCGGTGTCGGAGCAGCGTTATTGTTTGCAACGATCGGATTCGCGGTGAAACGATATGCCAGATGGAAGGGAAGGAGCATTGAGACGCCTGCATGTTTGCAGGCCAAGAATCCAGGTTCGCGTGGGAATCCTTTGGATGAGCAGGGTTGAGGTTGTTATTTGCGTTGGCGCGCTGCGCGGGCGAGGCATGGCGCAGGATGTTGAAAAACTAACTTTCCCCTGAGTTCCATATCCCAGCCGGATTGAGATCACCTCGGCATTCGATCTGGAAATAAGTTTGCCTATCACTTCGTCGTTCAAGTAAACCATTCGCACCCAAACTATGAACCGCAGAAACTTTCTTACCACATCGGCGCTGGCGGCGACTGCGCTCTCGGCAAGCCCAACTTTGGCGGCAGACAAACCCGTTGCAAAGCCGCGAGTCAAACTCGCCATCGCCACATATTCCTATTGGCACTTCCGCGACACGAAAGTGTCCATTGAGTCGGTGATTCAGAAATGTTCGGCGCTTGGTGTGGAGGGCGTGGACATTTTGCATCGTCAGATGGAGCTGCCGGAGAAGGAGTCGCTCACGGCGGAGCATCGTTCGTATTTGCGACGACTAAAGCGGCTCGCGTTCGTGCATGGCGTTGCGCCGGTCTGCCTTTCAACGCACCAAGGATTCGTCTATCCGAATCCGGAAACTGTGACCGCCAATGTTGAGCACACAAAGAAGTGCATCGAGATTTGTTACGAACTTGGGATTCCGGCGTTGCGCATCAATACCGGCCGCTGGGGTACGGCGAAGGATTTCGACGACTTGATGGCGAAGCATGGTGTGGAGGCGATCTTACCTGGTCACACTGAGGAAGAAGGATTCAAGTGGTGTATCGGCGGCATTGAAGCGTGTCTGGCAAAGGCGGAGGACTGCGGTGTGATGCTGGCGCTGGAAAATCATTGGGGACTCGCACGCACGGCAGAG